>DFDT01000168.1 GCA_002368865.1 Lachnospiraceae bacterium UBA3821
GCCTTCATCTGTTTCTCCATGGCATTCTGGATCTCTGCGGGAGGAATGATATTCTTCAGCTCCACACGATTCACCTTGATGCCCCAGGGGTCGGTTGCGATATCCAGTGCCGCACGCATCTTGGTATTGATGATCTCACGGGAAGTCAGCGTCTGATCCAGCTCCAGATCACCAATGATGTTACGCAGCGTGGTCGCTGTCAGATTCTCAATGGCCATCATCGGATTCTCCACGCCGTAGGTGAACAGCTTGGGATCTGTGATCTGATAAAACACCACCGTGTCGATACGAACGGAGGCGTTATCCTTGGTGATCACCGGCTGAGGCGGAAAATCCGCCACCTGTTCCTTCAGATTCACACGACGCGCCACCTTATCAATAAACGGCATTTTTAAATGGAATCCCACGGACCAGGTTCCCTGGTAAGCGCCAAGACGCTCTACCACCCACGCCTGCGCCTGGGGAACGATCTTGATACAGTTGAAAAACGCCCAGATGATAATAACTAAAAGAATAATGATAACCGGCATATTACACCTCTTTCTGCATGGATACCGCCATGCGCTGCTTATTTTTCGGATTCTCGTTTCCTCTTGTTCCATCCGGTCCGGATGCCGTCTATGCCTGCTGCACCTGTGCATCCTCCCGCACGATCAGTTTGACGCCGTTCACGGCCACAACCTGCACCACAGTGCCCACCGCCAGGTTCTTATTGTCGTCCTCACTGCGCGCTGTCCACTCCTGACCGCCCACCGTAACCTGGCCGATGCCCTGCAGATTGTTTACTTCGCTGATCACGATCGCCTGTCGGCCGATCATGCTCTCTACATTGGTGCGCACCCTGTCTTTATTAAAATATTTTACAGCGATCGGACGCGTGAATATCATCAGTACGATCGACACCACCAAAAACACCAGGATCTGCAGCCACAACGGCAGCGAAACGGCCGAAAGGATCAGCGCCACGATCGCACCGCCGGCAAACCAGATACTGGTCAGACCCAGACTGATGATCTCCACTACAATAGACACAATGAGCACCACAAGCCATAGTATCATCATTTCGCTCATAAAATAATGCTCCTTTCTGAAATTTTTAAATTTGCTTCTAGTTTACTACAAAAATAGAAACAGGGCAACATTCTTCTGTTGCCCTGTCGTAAAATTTTATAAAATTTATACTTTTTGTTTTGACTCGGCAGGACAATCCTAGTAGAACACATGGTTTCCGATCACAATGCCTTCCCTGCCGTCGTTTCGTCTGAAGTGCGTGCAGTCACCCACATTGGATACGCCGGAAAGCGCTTCTTTCGCAGCCTGCTTGCAGCTCTCGGAAATCTTACCGGATGCATATCTGGCATCCACCTTACCGTTCATCGCCGGTGTAAACTGACCGGACGCATAGATCACACCATGGATCGTGTTGGGATAAGCGCCGCTTCTCACACGGTTCATCACGACCGCTCCTACTGCCACCTGACCCTCGTAGCTCTCTCCGCCGGCCTCACAATAGATCAGGGCCGCCAACAGAAGCTCCGTATCTGCATCTGCAGTCACTTCGCCATAGTTCACATGACGCTTTGCTTCCTTCTCAGCCTTCTCTCTGGCCTTGATCTCCTCAATGGTCTCGCCCGTATCGATCTGGAAATTGATCTCTACAAACTCCGCGGACACATAAGCATCTTTGCCCTCGTAGTCCACGCAGACCCACTCGGCATCCTTGTCATAATCACCGACCACATCCAAAACCTCGCCCTTGGGAACAAGCCCATACACACCGGCATCGGTATTCGCTTCCTTCCGGACACGGAGCGTCTCGGTACTCACGGTTGCCATGGTACGTCCTACCTCGTTTGCCAGTGCCTCTGCTTCCTCGCCGAACAACAGGAATTCATCCTTCGCCCAGCCTACCAGCTTGCCGGACTGTAACTTCGTCCAACCGTCCTTGCGCTCCAGGATCACGCCGCCGCAATCCTTGTACAGCTCTCCGGCCTTATCCGCAAGCTCCGTTGCCTCAATTCTGACATTTACAGCGCTCTTTACATTGGCCATCACAATATTTGATTTGGTTTCCTCTTCCTCGACCGCTGCCTGTCTTGCTTTGTAAGCGCTTACATCCGAATGAATAACAGTGGTGGACTCCAAAACAGTTGCCACACCGCCATTCATCGCATCCAGATAACTTTTTCCTATGTTTTTAGCTTCTGCGGTCGTGCCTGCGCCCATCATTACAGTCGTACCAACCAAGATACCTGCAAGTGTGCGGCAGAACCTTCTGCTTCCTGCCATTTCCAGTTTCCTCCAACTCTTTTAACATTTTAATAACAAATGTTACGAAATTGTTAAATTTGTTAAGATTTTCCTAGATAGTAACAGAAGCATTTTTGTTTGTCAAGGCATGGATTGTTTCTTTTTTTGTACAATCCGATTAAAAAACAGGCGTATTTTTATTGAAATTCACTATATCTTGTATTTTTTTAAGATGTTACAACTTTTTTACATGCCACATCTTGTTCCTTGCTTTTTTTGAAAAAAATTGGAATTTTTTTACTGTAAATTTATTTACATATCCCGCGATTTACGGATGCAGGCCTCCATGGCATCCATCACCGCTGCGCGCATTCCCTTCTCCTCCAGCACCTTCACAGCCTGAATCGTGGTTCCGCCGGGCGAACAGACCATATCCTTCAGTTCTCCGGGATGTCTGCCGGTCTCCAGGACCATCTTTGCACTGCCTAACACCGCCTGCGCTGCAAATTCATAGGCCTGCTTTCTGGGCATGCCTTCCGCCACCGCTTCATCCGCCATGGCCTCTATAAACAGGAAAACATAAGCAGGCGAGCTTCCGGATACTCCCGTGACCACGTCCATCAGCCGCTCCGGCACCACATGTGCCGTGCCGAACGCAGACAACAACTGCATCACAAAATCCAGTTCCTCCTCCGAAACATTCTCGTCCGCACAGACTCCCGTACATCCCTCCAGTACAAGAGCCGGCGTGTTGGGCATACAGCGGATCAGCGCACAATCCGGCCTGTCAACTGTCCGGCGCAGATAATCCAATGTTCTGCCCGCCGCAATGCTGACAACCACCGTCCCGGAGCGCAACGCTTCCCGGATCTCCGCTATCACGCCGTCCAGGAACACTGGCTTCACCGCCAGAAACAGTACATCTGCCTCTGCCGCCACATCGGCATTGCTCGCTGCGACCTGAATATGAAATCTCTCCCGCACCTTGTCTTCCGTACCCTGTGTCCGCGCCTTGCCAATGATATTTCCAGGCTGCACCATCTGTTTCTTCAGCATTCCGCCGATCATGGCCGTTGCCATATTTCCCAGGCCGATAAAGCCTATTTTTTTGTCTGTCATTTTCTGTCCTCCTGTCACTGTTTTCTCTGATCCTTATTGGTTTTTACAACTCTTATGGTAAACTCTTATGATGACTTATCGCACCCGCTGCCTGTGTGCTTCATACATCAGAAGCGCCGCAGCAACCGAAGCATTCAGCGATTCCAGCTTTCCCTCCATAGGAATCTTCAGATAGGCCGTCGCCGCCCGAGCCAGTTCTTCGGTCAATCCGTTCCCCTCATTTCCAATCAGGAACGCCGTGGGCTCTCTCAAGTCAAAACTGTCATAGTACGTTTTTCCCTGCAGATGCGCCGCGTAAGTTCTCACGCCGTGTTCCTGTAATATCTCCAGCGTATGCAACAGATTTTCTTCATATAAAAAAGGCACTCTGTAAACGGAACCCATTGTAGACCGAATCACTTTCGGATTAAAGAGATCCACCGTGTTACTGCTCATGATCACTGCAGTCACGCCGGCGCCCTCAGCCGTTCTAATGATGGTGCCCAGATTACCCGGATCCTGCAGATTCTCCAATACCACGAACAAAAGCGGTTGTTCCCCGTCTCTGCCATTCCGCAGGATCTCTTGCAGATCATAGGACGGCTGCCTTAAAACAGCCAGGATCCCCTGCGGTGTCTGCGTGTCCGACATCTTGCGGAACACTTCCTCCGAAACCTCCTCGTATCCCACCCGGGCAAGCTTGTCTCCGCAAGCTCCGGCAAATCCTTCAGAGACATACACTTCCCTGATCAGCTTCTCCGGGGCTTCTTCAAACATCTTTGGCCCCTCTGCAATAAACACCTTATCCCTGCGTCTTTCCTTCGCTTTGGTCTGCCACTGCAGCACCTGCTTCACCCGCGGGTTAGACATACTTGTGATCATCTTTTCCTACCGCTCCCATCTGCATCCTATCTCAACCCTCAGCCTCCGCTTACCGGTTTCTCCAATATTCCTCATATTCTTTCATCCAAGTGTCCCATTCCCTTTTATCCAACAGAAAATATCTCCAACCGCCTTCCGACATAGCATCGTATGCTTCTGCGCCCTCAGACAACAGATCCACAGAGACCACATTACTTTCACCGTCCCATACAGCGGGCAGCCAAACCATCCCTTCCTCCTGATGATCGTAGCTGGACCTGCCTATTCCCGGCACAAATCCCCCTTTTTGCAGCAAGGTCTCGTCAAACTCCACCGTCAAAACCGCTTCTGTGCCTTGCTTGGGAATCCTGTAAATTTCAAAAGGCTGATCCACATACCCCGGTATAGCGTCTTCGTGAGACTGCGGGGAGATACAACGCACCGAAAAGCCATATCGGTTCTCCTGATACGGCGCTGTCACCTCCACCGACACCCGATACCGCTCCGCTGCGTCGCTTCTGGTATATCGAAAAAGCGCATCATATACTAACGGATCCGTTCCATATGTGTACAACTCATCACTGTCCCACATTCCATCCCCGTCACTGTCACCGGGCGAGGTTTCGTACACCTGAAACCATGCCAACATGCAGTAAAGCATGAACATAAACACCAGATATCCTAAAATCACCCTCTGCGATACTGCCCGGTAAGAGTGCTTCATGCGATATCGGTGCACCACTTCCACCCGCCGCAGGATTGGAAAATCCGGCGTCTGATTGTGTTTGGTATGTTTTCCTCCTGTTTCACCGGCCCGCTTCTCCTCTTTGGTCATCTGTCGGTCCGCCGTCTGAAACCCCTTTGCGTAGCAGTGCCTGCCCCAGGTATAGACCTCGCAGGCAGTGCCGTATAGATAATTTAAAAACTCATACCGGTAAGCAGGCGTCGTGTATTCCGTCCCGTTTTGGTCCGTCACCACCAACTGGCATTTCCACTCGCACCAATTGAGCAGCGCCCGCTTCCAGATGACTCTTGTAATCTGTCCGCTGTGATAAGTACCTGCCTCCACAATGTGTTTTCCCAACCACCGCACATACAGATGCCCACCGATGGCAAAGAAAGTCAGGATCACCAGCGCTATGAAAAACTTCATTCCCTTTCCCCGCAGGATATATGCATAGCTGTATTCCTGAAAAAAGGGGTGCAGCAATACAACCGCCGCCCCGTACACAAAGCTTAGGACAGACAGGCAGATCGGTATCCAGATTAACCGCTCCCTGGCAGGCAGTAGATGTTTTTCCACAGATGTTACCTCATAACAGTCCTTATAGCACAAACAGGGGGCACATCTTGGCGATATACCTCCTGCCTGATTCAGAAAAATGTACCGAAACATACTTCTTAGTAGGACAACAGATGCGCCACCTCAAACTGGTACTCATTGATGCCCTTCACCATATTCAAAGCTTCCTCAATGTCATAATCTACAAACTCGCCCTTGCTGAAGCCCACCACACGGTTGGTCTTGCCCTGCAGCAGAATATCCACCGCATAAGCCCCCATGATGGACGCATAGTAGCGGTCCTTCGCCGTGGGCTGTCCGCCACGCTGCATGTAGCCCAGAATGGTGGCTCTGGTCTCAATGCCTGTTGCCGCCTCGATCCTGCGCGCCATGGATACGGAATGCCCGATACCCTCCGCATTGATCACAATGTGATGGGTCTTGCCGCGTCTGCGGTTGGCAATAATATTGTTGATGATGTTCTGTTCGTTAAAATCATATTTCTCCGGGATCAGAATGTCCTCCGCTCCGTTGGCGATACCGCACCACAAGGCGATATAGCCGGCGTTTCGCCCCATCACCTCGATGACGCTGCATCTCTCATGGGAAGCGGAAGTATCTTTTACCTTGTCGATAGCCTGCATGGCCGTATTCACCGCGGTATCAAAACCAATGGTATACTCCGTACACGCAATATCCAGATCAATGGTTCCGGGAAGTCCGATGGTATTGATCCCGTTTCTGGAAAGCGCCTGCGCGCCGCGGTAAGAGCCGTCACCGCCGATGACGACCATACCGTCAATGCCGTGCTTTTTGCAGATCTCGGCGCCCTTCTTCTGTCCTTCCGGCGTCTTAAACTCCATGCTCCGCGCCGTTCCCAGTACGGTACCTCCGCGCTGGATAATATCGGATACGTCCTTCGTACCCATATCTATGATCTCTTCATTCAAAAGACCCTGATAACCTTTTTTGATACCCTTTACCTTTAAACCGCGAGCGATCGCCATACGCACCACCGCGCGGATCGCCGCATTCATACCGGGCGCATCGCCGCCGCTGGTCAGCACACCGATAGTCTTAATCTCTTTGTTGGTCTCCTCTGCCATATTATCTCCTCCAAGTACCGTTCTTTCGTCGTTCAAAATCATTCTATATTTTAATCCAATTTTGAGCGGTTTTCAATACATTCTTAAGATTTCTTCACCCGCACATTCTCCGCTCCGAACACCGCCTGCAGGCGCTCCAGCGCTTCCCCCGCGTTCACTTTGAGATTGGGCGGCAGCACCTTCACGCTCCGCTCCGCTTTCAGATAAACCACCACATTGTCCTCACCTTCACTGTCGGCAATGGCTGCAATAATATCACCTTTTCTGCGCTCATATTCCGCCGCATCCGCAAACTGGATCCATACGCCGTCCGGCACCTTGTTCACGGTTTGCGTCTGGGCGCCTGCTGCCGCGCCGGACTTCCCGACCACGCCGTTGCTGTTGCCGTTCCAACCGCCCTGTCCGCCTGCACTGTTCCAGCCGCCGTTTTGCCCGCTGCCGCTTCCGCCGTTCCAGCCACTGCTGCCGCTCCTTCCGCCCCGGTTCGCCTGGGGCAGCCTGCCGCCGTTCTCCTGCACCTGGGCAAAGGTATAGATCTCCTCGCAGATCAGCTTGGCGTCCTTGTCCTCCTCCACAGAGGTGCGCCCTCTGACAAAGATCTTCTCATCCTCCGCGAGCAGCTTCCCATAGGTCTCATAACTCTTAGGGAACACGATGACTTCCACGCTGCCCACCATATCCTCCAGGGTGAGGAATGCCATCATCTGGTCATTCTTAGTGTACTTGATGGTCTTGCCCGCGATGATACCGCCCACAGTCACCCGCGCCTGGTCCGCGATGCTCACCGTGTTCGTCTCCTCATCCAACGCGAAATCATTGGTCTTGTTCGTCACGTTATTGCTCCAGATCTCCCGGTACTCTTCCATGGGATGCCCGCTGACATAGATGCCCAGCACCTCTTTCTCAAAGCCCAGCTTCATCTCCTTGGGATACTCGCCCACATCCGGCATGCGCAAGTCAAATTCCTCCTTGGCGTCCTCATCCACAATGTCAAACAGCGACATCTGCCCTGCCATATTGTTCTTTTTATCCTTGGTCACATGATCCAGAATCTGCACATACACACTCATAAACTGCTTGCGGGTCCCGTTCAGACTGTCCAACGCCCCCGCCTTGATAAAGCTCTCGATCACGCGCTTATTGACATCTTTATCGGCCATCCGGGTGATAAAATCATTCAGATTGGTAAAAGCGCCCCGTTCCTTCCGCTCTGCCACAATGCTCTCGATCACGGCAAAGCCCACGCCCTTGATCGCCGTCAATGCATAGCGGATCCGGTTGCCGTCCACGGAGAACCCGGCCTCCCCCTGGTTGATGTCCGGGGGCAGGATCTGAATCCCCATGCTGCGGCAGGACAAAATGTACTCCGATACTTTCTTGCCGTTGTCGATCACGGAGGTCAGAAGCGCCGCCATGAACTCCACCGGATAATAGTATTTCAGCCACGCCGTCTGGTACGCCACCACCGCATAGCAGGCCGCATGGGACTTGTTAAACGCATATTTGGCAAAATCCATCATCTCGTCATAGATCGTGGACGCCACCTGCTCTGAAATTCCTTTTGCCACACATCCCGGCACATGCTCCTCCGCATTGCCGTAGATAAAATTTGCCCGCTCTTTCTCCATGACAGACTGCTTTTTCTTACTCATGGCACGGCGCACCAGGTCGCTGCGCCCCAGGGTATAGCCGCCCAGATCACGCACGATCTGCATCACCTGCTCCTGGTATACAATACAGCCGTAGGTGGGCGACAGGATCGGCTCCAGCTGCGGGCAGGAATAGGTCACTGCATCGTGATTGTTTTTCCCTTTGATATATTTCGGGATAAAATCCATGGGACCCGGACGATACAGGGAGATACCGGCGATCACATCCTCCAGGTTCTGGGGCTTCAGCTCCTTCATGAAGTTCTTCATCCCTGCACTCTCCAACTGGAAAATGCCCTCCGTCTTACCGGAGCCGATGTACTCCAAAACCTTTTTATCATCATAGTCAATATGGTCAATGTCAATCCGCTTTCCGGTACTCTTTTCAATAAAATCCAACGCATCATGGATCACCGACAGGTTCCGAAGCCCCAGGAAATCCATCTTTAAGAGCCCCAGTTCCTCCAGCGTCGTCATGACAAACTGTGTCGTAATCGAACCGTCGCTGCCCCTGGACAACGGCACAAACTCATCCGCCGCCTCAGGACAGATCACCACCCCCGCCGCATGCATGGAGGTATGTCTGGGCAACCCCTCCAGTCGTTTACACATATCGATCAGGTGATGGATCTGTTCATCCTCCTGATACAGCTTCCGAAACTCCGGATTCTTTTCCAACGCCTTGTCCAGCGTGATATTCAGTTCATTGGGCACCATCTTGGCCAACGAGTCGCACAGACTGTAAGGCAGATCCATCACACGCCCCACATCCCGGATGACTCCCTTCGCCTGCAGGGTACCAAAGGTGACGATCTGCACCACCTTCTCTGCGCCATACTTGCGGCTCACATAATCAATGACCTCCTGCCTGCGCTCCGGTCCGAAATCAATATCGATATCCGGCATGGTCACACGCTCCGGGTTCAAAAAACGCTCAAACAGCAGATTGTACCGGATTGGCTCAATATTCGTAATCTTCAGGCAATACGCCACAATGCTTCCCGCCGCGGAACCACGCCCCGGGCCCACGGGAATGTCGTTGGACTTGGCATAGTTGATGAAATCCCACACGATCAGGAAGTAGTCCACAAACCCCATGTTTTTGATGACGCCCAACTCGTAGTCCAGGCGCTCTCTGAAGGTTTGCCCGGTGTCTCCCGCCGGCAATGCACCCACCGCGGCAAGCAACGCATCCTCCGTCCACACATCTGTGGTATCTGCCTCTCTCGCTGTAGCTGTCCCTTGTGCCACATCTGATCTGTCAGCCTCACTCACATTCCCGTCTGCTGTGTCATCCGCCTGCTGTGTCTGCATACCGCCTGTCAGCCGGTCCCTGTACCGCTCCACCAGCCCGTCATTGCACAATTTATTCAGATATGTCCAGGAATCATACCCGGCCGGCACTTCAAAGTGTGGCAGCTTACTCTTTCCAAACTCGATCTCCACATTGCAGCGATCCGCGATCCGCTGGGTGTTCTCCACTGCTTCCCATGCATACGGAAACAGCCCCTTCATCTCTTCCTCGCTCTTGACGAAGAACTGCCCGCCCTCATAGCGCATGCGATCCTCGTCCGCCAGCTTCTTGCCCGTCTGCAGGCATAACAAAATATCATGCGGCGCCGCATCCTCCGCATAGGTATAATGCACATCATTCGTCACGATCAGCGGGATATCCAGCTCTTTGCTCATGCGCATGAGCTCCATATTCACCGTCTTCTGCTCCGGGATCCCGTGATCCTGCATCTCCAGAAAATAATTTCCCTTGCCGAAGCACTCCTCATATTTGCGGGCCGCCTTCCTCGCTTCGTCCAAAAGCCCGGCCGCAATATACCGCTGCACTTCTCCCGCCAGACACGCCGAGGTACAGATGATGCCCTCATGATATTTCCGCAAAACCTCCATATCCACACGAGGCTTGTAATAATACCCCTCTGTGAACCCCCGACTCACGATCTTCATCAGATTGGAATATCCGGTATTATTCTCCGCCAAAAGGATCAGATGATGATACCGGTCCTCTCCATGGGACAGCTCCTTGTCAAAACGTGACCCCGGCGCTACATACACCTCACAGCCGATGATCGGCTTGATCCCTTCCGCCTTCGCTGCACGGTAAAAATCGATCACCCCGTACATCACACCGTGATCCGTGATGGCCGCGGCGTTCATCCCCAGCTCCTTCACCCGGTGCACATATTCTTTTATCTTATTGGAACCGTCCAACAGTGAAAACTCTGTGTGAACATGCAGATGTACAAATGCCATGTGATGATAGTCCCCCTATTTTCTATAAATACTCCTCTAAACGCCACAATTCATATAAAGGTATACTGTAAATCCATGTATCCCCTTCCCTATTATCTCCAACATTCCGCATAGACAGTTTGAACCCAGTAACGTAAATAGCTGCCATAACATGTATCGTATAACGAATGAACGCAAGGAATGCTTAAATTTAAAACGGCAGTTAAGTGCGTTCACGCGTATAAAAGCCGAACCAAGTCTGTTACATTTTTCATATGATTTACTGGCGCTTTAGCCATTTTTTCATATGAATAAATTTTGTCTCTTAATTATACAAGACGGTCCTCACGTCGTTAAATTGTCTTTCCTGCATTAAAATTCCTTTCCAACCTCCAACCCGTGATTCCTCAGAATTTATCCGGTCAAACAAGGAAAGGAGGATATAAGTGTTTTCTCTACAAACTGGAATTTGTGCGATTAACTTCAAAGATAATGTTCTATCGCCTGTCAACTTAACTGCACTGTAAAATGAGCCACACTTTATTAAAATTCCTTGCGGCCAAGTCACTTTTTCTGATCCAGAAGTAGATATGCCCGCAGTCTCCGAACATCATCTCAAAATCATTAGTTTCAACTGTTCCCATCTGGAACAAGAGCATCCACTCCGAAGACTTTTCCTTGATATCTGCTTTTTCTTCTTCGGGAATCTTGGCAAAGTCCTCAGGACATCCTCTGCGCCAGCCTCTTGTTACTGCCTCGCATTCTTCATACATGGGATTCTGTATGGTATCGGGGTAACCTAACAACTTGGTATGCTCTCCCCACTCGTCGAGATCATATCCAGCCTTAGTGACGCAATCTATATTGTCCTCCCAATCCAGAGATAGATCACTTCTGAATTCACTCATATCCGGAAGACTTATCTTCTCTTCAAAGGACAGAGCAAATTCCGGAAATCTGAAATCATCTTCCATATCATCCGGGATTTCCTCAAGGTGAAGATCGGTTTCGTCAGGAAAATAGTAAACCTTTGCAGATTCGTTATCCTTGGGATCAAATCCCCATGTCTGGGTATTCATTTCATAAAAGAAGGCTAGAATTCCGGTGTCGGGAAGGAGTCCTTCTTTATCCATTGGTGTAATATCTTTAAGATTAATCTGAGCCATGAATGAAAGTGGTCTGTTTTTCGGATTGGAATCACCAAATCCCACACCTTCAAAGTAAGGCCACACAAAGCCCTCGGGAACGGCAGGCCTTCCACCAATCCTGCTTGCGGTAAGAGCTGTGGATGAATCTGCATGGGTATAGCTTACGCGTATCTCAGTTTTAGCTACAGAGTTAAGCCATTTTATAAGAGTCTCTTTCTTAGCTGCTTTGTCATCATCTATAGTGTCTCTCTTCTCCCATGCTTCGTCTATGTATTTGCACAGATTATTATAGTAATCCTCATCATAGGGGACAAAGAGGTACTCCTCGTTCTTGAATTGTTCGGAATTTGTTCCGGCCCCAAAATAGCTTTCAGCTACCTTGTCCACGTAGTGGGGATATTTATCCCTTCCTCCAAAAGCATAGAAGAATTTAGTAAACGTCTCGCCTTCAGTAGTAAAATCCGCAGATCTGATCCTTCCTTTCATGACTTTACTTTCGGCAATAACCTGACGAAGGTCGCCATCACCTTCAATAGTTTCTTTAATGCGGGGCTCAGTTTTTAACAATGTACCCGATACCAAGCCTTTTTCATATGCCCATCTCAAGTATATGGCAATGTGGTTAAAGCCGGATAATGTAGGGCAATCTAAGTTTTTGCTCATGATCTTTGATTCGTGCTCAAATCCGTTGTCTATTACCATCCTTTTTCCTCACACATTCTAAGTTATCCCGTAATATCTTCATGTTCAATAACTTCCAAAATAACGTTCTATCAGCTATGCTTTTAAAATGTCATTAATCACATCTAAAACCTCTGCATAACCTACTACTGTAGCTCCTTCCTGAAATGAAATCTTAT
>DFDT01000139.1:0-808 GCA_002368865.1 Lachnospiraceae bacterium UBA3821
GCGACTAAGATAAATGAATTCATAATGTTAGGCACCTGATTATTTTGGCAGGTGCCTTTTTCTGGTTCGCTCAGATAAAACGAAGATTTAGTATGCATAGTGAGGGTATTTGTCTATATTTACCATTGACTTGTTATCATGCATTGCCATATAATTGTATTGCGGATTCCTCTGTAGAGGAGGAACGATGTATGGCAAAGAAAACATTACAGGAACAGACGATTAAGGATAACTTCCTTTTTGCCGCGGCGAGGGGGATAACAGCAAGGCATTTTTGACTTGGCGGCATTCTTGAAGTTTGCGGGTGCGAGCCTGGAGGCGAGTGAGGCGGATTATGACAGTGATCTGGTGAGGCAATTTCAGAGATCGATCCACAAGATCAAGTCTGACCGCGAGATGAGGAGCAGATACATGTTGTTTGAAGAGATGATGCGGGATGAGTATAAGGCCGGCAAGGCAAAGGGCAGAGCTGACCATATAGCGGCGGTGGTTTGCCAAAATAAAGCCAAGGGTCGTACTGTGTCTGAAATCGCGGAATTTCTGAATGAAGATGTAGATAAGATCGCTGCCATCTATGAGACATGTGATGCGACCAATGACGAAACAAAAGAGGAATAACGTAAGCAGTATACAAAATGCGAAAACGTTATAAATACAAAAGATCTAACAGTGAATAACTGTCTGATGATCAGACCATTCGGTCAGGATATTTCAGCAAATAAAAAATTGACTACGTAGAGAAGAGGACAGGGGAATCCGCAAACTTTGCAAACTTTGCGTGGCTTTAAAATGCTGTAGCTTTGAAATG
>DFDT01000139.1:858-4899 GCA_002368865.1 Lachnospiraceae bacterium UBA3821
TGTAGCTTTGAAATGCAAAAATATTGTTGACAGTCCAATAATGCATGAGTATAATTTTTCCCACGAGCAATGCGCCAAGGTGACATGCTTACCAGAACCGGGGGGAACAATATGAATTACAAATTACAGATTGAGGAGCTGCTGGGGCAGCTCACCTTAGAGGAAAAAATCGATATGATCCACGGCTGCGGATTTTTCCGTACCAAAGGTGTGGAGCGGCTGGGGATCCCGGGGGTGGTGACTTCGGACGGTCCGATGGGCGTCCGGATGCAGTTCCCGGATGACAGCTGGATTCCGGTGGGCAAAACTGACGATTATGTCACATATAATCCCAGCAATTCCGCGCTGGCGGCGACCTGGAACCCGGAGCTTGCCTATGAGAGCGGTAAGGTGCTGGGCGAGGAAGCGCGCGGACGGGGTAAGGATGTGATCCTGGCACCGGGGATCAATATCAAGAGAGACCCGTTGTGCGGGCGCAATTTTGAATACATGAGCGAGGATCCGTATCTGACGGAGACTATGGCGCTGCCGTTGATCCGGGGGATCCAGGAGAATGATGTAGCGGCCTGTGTCAAGCATTTTGCCGTGAATAATCAGGAGACCGACCGCATGGCAGTGGATACTTATGTGGATGAGCGGGCGTTAAGAGAGATTTATCTGCCTGCTTTCAAAGCCGCGGTGCAGGAGGGCTGCAGTTACTCCATTATGAATGCCTACAATCAATTCAGAGGTCATTTTTGCAGTGAAAGTAAGGAGCTTTTGGATGACATTCTGCGGGAGGAGTGGGGATATGACGGTGTTGTCATAAGTGACTGGGGATCCACCCATTCTACCAAAGGGGTGGCGGAATCTTCCATGGATATGGAGATGAGTGTCACCACTGATTTTGAGGATTATTATCTGGCGCGGCCTCTTTTGGAAGCAGTTCGCAAAGGTGAAGTGGACGAGGCGTGTGTGGATGCCAAGGTAAGAAATATCCTGCGTATGATGTTTCGCCTGAAAATGCTGGGCGGGCAGGCGTGCGAGAGAAAGCAGGGTGTTTATGATACATCTGAGCACAGGCAGAAAGCTTATGAGGCGGCGAAAGAAGCAATCATTTTGCTGAAGAATGAGGAGAGAGAGGGAGAAAGGCGCAGAGTGCTGCCGCTTTCCCCGGCAGATCTCGCCATGCAGCCTGTGAGTGATGCGGCGGGCAAAGTCATTTCCGCCCGAAAACGCAGGATCGTCATGATCGGACACAATGCGGTATATCATCATGCAGGAGGCGGCGGAAGTGCGGAGATCAAGGCTTTATATGAGATCTCACCGCTGCTGGGCATGAAGAAGGCTTTGGGCGGAAATGTAGAGATCGTGCATGCTCAGGGTTATTACATACCGGGTAAGAAGGATGTCAATGAGGTCAATTGGCAGGAGGCGAGTCTGGAGCGTCGCGTTATGGGCGAGAAGGATCCGGACAGCGAGGAGCAGAAGGCTCTTCGCAAAGAGATAGAGGAAAACCGGGCGAAGCTGTTACAGGAAGCCTGTGCGTTGGCAAAGACGGCGGATATCGTGATCTTTGTGGGAGGATTAAATCATGATTATGATACCGAAGGCAGGGATCGAGCAGATATGAAGCTGCCCTACGGGCAGGATGAACTGATCCGGGCATTGCTGGATATTAATCCTGACACTATTGTCGTTATGCATGCAGGTTCTCCGGTGGAGATGCCGTGGCTGGATCGGGCAAAAGCATTGGTATGGTGCTATTTTTCCGGGATGGAAACCGGGAGTGCGCTGGCTGATGTGTTACTGGGAAAGGTGAATCCTTCTGCGAAGCTGCCGGAGACTTTCCCGGTGAAATACAGCGATACCGTTACCTGCAAAAACGGGGAATTCGGTAAAGAGGGGCGCGTGGAATACAAGGAAGGTATTTTTGTGGGATACCGCTATTATGAAAAAGAGGGGATAAAGCCTGCATTCTCGTTCGGATACGGACTTTCTTATACACAGTTTTCCTTGAAGGATCTCAAGGTGCTGCAGGCTCCGGATCATTCCCTGAAGCTCACGGTTCAGGTCAAAAACACCGGAGACCGGGCAGGTGCGGAGGTGATTCAGTGTTATGTGTCGGATCCTGTCTGCAGTGTGGAGCGTCCGGTGAAGGAGTTAAATGCTTATCAGAAGGTGTTCCTGCAGCCCGGGGAGGAAAAGCAGGTGACGATTCCTCTAACGGAGCGGGGATTTGTCTATTATGATGTAGAACGCAAAGCCTTTGTAACGGAGCCTGGCGAATATGTTGTGTCTGTGGGAAACGCATCGGACAATTGTCTGTTGCAGGAATGCATCGTATTGTAAAATAGGTACTTGACAAAACGGCAAAATATGATATAGTTCTAAATGCGAATGAGTTGCATTTGCGTTTAGAACTATTTTTTTAGAACTTTTGAGAGGAAAGGCAATTATGACATCGTCTGAACTGATCCATGCGGCAACGCATGCAATCGAGCATACATTGGAAGACAGTATTCTGGTGATCCTGATCCTGTTTTTGACGTATCTTGCCATGGAATATCTGGAGCATCGCGCGGGTGACAAACTGCAGCAGATGGTGGAGAAGGCGGGCAGATTGGGGCCGGTGATCGGCGCAGCAGTGGGTGTTGTGCCGCAATGCGGCTTCTCCGCGGCGGCATCCAATCTCTATGCCGGCAGAGTGATCACCATGGGAACGCTGATCGCGATCTATCTGTCCACTTCGGATGAGATGCTGCCGGTGATGATTTCGGCGAAGGCGCCGGTTTCATTGATCCTGGAGATCCTTGTAATAAAGGTAGCGGTAGGTATCGCCGCAGGATTCCTGGTGGATCTGGCATTCGGCCGAAAACACGGAGCGCATAAGGGGCATGAAACTCACAAAGGGCATGAAACTCATAGAGAGAATGAAGATCACGAGGATCACTCACATATCCACGAGTTGTGCGAGCAGGAACATTGCGATTGCGAAAAAGGGATTTTTCACTCTGCACTGAAGCATACGGTTCAGGTGGGGATCTTTCTGTTGCTGATCACGTTTGCACTGAATTTTTTGCTGGAGATCGTGGGGGAAGATGTGCTGTCGGCACTGCTTTTGGACAGACCCATCGCCGGTCCTGTGATCGCGGGTATTGTGGGACTGATCCCAAATTGTGCGGCTTCGGTGGCGATCACAGAGCTGTATCTCGGCGGTATGTTGGGACTGGGCAGCATGCTGGCCGGGCTTTTAGTAGGTGCCGGTGTGGGCTTGCTTGTGCTGTTCCGCGTAAACCGTCACACCACAGAAAATCTGAAAATTATGGGGATTTTATATTGTGTTGGCGTTTTCGCGGGAATTGTGATAGAGTATTTGGTATAATAAGCGCGGGAGTGACGTATAGATATGGAATCGGAAAAATGGAAGCCGGAGTGGTACGGAGCGGAGTGCGCCGAGCCGGATTACCCAAAGGGAATCAAGTGGACAAAACAGCGAAAATACGTTTATCAGGTGTTGGAGCGGGCGAGTGAACCTCTGTCCGCCCAGCAGATTTATCTGCAGGTCATGGAGCAGGCGGGGCAGGAGAATTTTGCGCTTTCCACAATCTATCGGATCCTTGCGACGTTTGAGGAGAATCATCTGGTCAGCGGTACGACCTGGATGGGAGAGGATACAGTGGTCTATGAACTGGAGCGGGGCGGACACACGCATTATGCGGTCTGCCTGGAATGTCACAAAAGGATTCCGCTGCACAGCTGCCCTTTTAATTTCGGACACTTCGGACACCGTCACGGAGAGCATGGTGATGCGGAAGAGGATGAGTTAAGCGGTTTTACCGTGGTGGGACATAAGGTAGAGCTCTACGGTTATTGTGATAAATGCCGAAAAAACGTTGTTTCCGCTGAATAATTGAGGCTTTTGTGACAAATAATAAAAAAGTATTAAAAAAATGAAAAAAAAGCTTGCATTTGGGAAAACTATATATTATAATTTTTTTTGTGCTTGGGAACAAACACAGTAAAATCAATAAATGCGTCATTAGCTCAGTTGGTAGAGCA
>DFDT01000151.1 GCA_002368865.1 Lachnospiraceae bacterium UBA3821
TCTTACGGTTCTTCTGCTTTTCCGTAAGGACCGCCTCCGACAACCCGTTATCCTCCACCATAATACTGATAAAATTTCCCTTTTTTTCCGTCCGCAGTCTGACATATCCCGTCCCGTCCCGATGGCTTAACGCACCGTATTTTATGGCGTTCTCCACAATAGGCTGAACCGTGAGCGCCGGTATGAGAAAATTTCTCGATCCAAGCTCATAGATCACATCGAATTCCACATCTGTTCCCGCCCGCTCCAGAGAAATATATTCCTTGATATGCGCCAGTTCTGTTTCGAAAGGAACCGATGCTGCGGAAGTGAGCGCATCAATATTACCGCGCAGATATCCGGAAAAATCTTCGATATACTTTGCCGCCTTTTCCCCGTCCGCATAGCACAGATCCTGGATACTCATCAACGAATTAAATATAAAATGAGGCTGCATCTGTTCCAACAGCAATTTGGAGCGGTTCAGATCGTTCTGCTTCTCTCTGCGGATCAATTCGTCCTCCACAGAATATCTAAAATGCGCCGTCACAAGCAGAATAGAGAATCCATAGGAAAAGCTGAGAACATAAAATCCTTTCATCATATATTGGATCACCAGTCCAAAGAACAGCGGCACAAAAACCTTGAGCACCAAAGCAAAAGAGACCGGCGTCTCCCTCTCCTTGGATGACTGAAAATATCCTTTTGCATCCGAATAGACCGCCTTATACAGCATCCATGCAGAGCATCCGGCAAATAAAATCTCCGCCAGCAAACTCGCTCCATAATATCCCCTCTGCAGATCGCCCAACAATTCAAAATAGATGGTCAGGCAGTCAAACAGCATGGCAAAGACATGGAGCAGTCCAGCCATAACCATATAAAAATAATAATTTACACTTCTGAGATTACCGATCTCAGGGAGATAAATCGCCGTGATCATCAGGATCATCGCCGCATCCAGCGTCAGATTCACCGCACCCTGTACAGACATATCTTTTCCTCCTACAGTCAATCTGCTCCCATTATAACAGATTTCATCCGACAACGCACCAAAAACGCACCAAAATTCACCAATTGACATTGCTCAAATTTATTATAAAATAAAATCATAAGATGAATGAATAAACACCTCTCCTTTTAAAAGTGTTCCTGCCACGGATGGTCAGGAACATTTTTGCGTTTTCTGGGCAAAATTCAAATTCCAAAAAACTTGTAAAAAAAGATAGACAGATAGGATATATTCTGCTAAGATATATGTAGTTTTGAAAACTATGTCAAGTAGAAACAATGTTGCATGAAGAGGGGAGACTGCTAAAATGTTTAAAATTATCACTGATAACGGTGCCGATCTGCCAAAGGACTGGCTCGTTGAGAACGATGTAGATTGCATCTATCTGAGCACAATCCTGGATGGAGAGGTCATCGCGGGAAAGGACAAAGACCTTTCTGCCGCAGATTTTTATAAGATGCTTTCCGAGGGCGCAAAGCCTTCCACATCCCAGATCAATCCGGAACAGGCAAAGGAATACTTTGATGCGCATATCAATGATTCGGATGAGTTCCTGTACATAGGGATTTCCACCGGTCTTTCCGGCACGGTCGGAAGCGTCCGCACCGGCGTAGCTGAGGTTTTGGAATCCCATCCCGGCAAAAAGATTGAGGTGGTAGATTCCCTGACTGCTTCCCTGGGCGAAGGTCTGGTGGTCTGGTATGCCGTGAAGATGCGTAACGAAGGCAAAAGTCTGGAGGAGACGGCCAAGTGGCTGAATGACAATGTACAGCATTTTCTGCTGGCATTCACCGTGGATAATCTCTTCGATCTGTGGCGCGGCGGCCGCGTATCCCGCACAAGCGCGATCGTCGGCACACTTGCCAGCGTAAAGCCTTTCCTGATCGTAGACAAAGAAGGGAAACTCGCTGTTCCCAAGAAGCTGCGCGGTCGAAAGAAATCCCTTGCTTATCTGGTGGAAAATCTGGAAGAACACAAAGGGCAGGATTATGAAGGCAACCGTGACATGATCATGATCTGCCACGGAAATGTACCGGAGGATGCAGCGTACGTAAAACAGCTTTTGGAAGAAAAATTCGGATATCAGAATTTCCTGATGAGTAATGTGGGACCCATGATCGGCACTCACACAGGCGCAAGTCTGGTCGTGCTCTCCTTTATGGGCGACGAAAGATATTGATCAAGAAAATACAGCAGGACCGTTCTCTTCACTTATGAAAAGAGCGGTCCTTTTTTATGCCTAATTTATGTTGATGCACTTACCCGGTATACTCTCGCTTCATACGGCAGAAACCATCCCTGCTCTCCGTCCGGACGCTTGATGGCGCGGTAGAGTTCCTCCCGCTCCCCCCGGGGATAATTGCACAGTACAAGTTTTCCCTTCCGGTCCACATACTCTTTGGGCATCCGTACCCGCACCGGCTTATCCGCAAAGGAGCAGACGATCAGATATCGCGTCTTCCCATAAGCGCGCTCATACATGTAGATCTGCCTGTCACCCGGGAAAAATTCCCTGTAGCTTCCCCACAACAGCGTCTTACTCTTCTTCCGCAGCGCCAGACAGCTCCGATAGAAATTCAGAATGCTCCAGGGATCCTTTTCCTCCTCTTCCACATTCACTCTCTCATAATTCGGGTTCACATAAAACCAGGGCTCCGCCTCCGAAAATCCGGCATGCTCCGTTTGATCCCACTGCATGGGGGTTCGGGAAGAATCCCTGCTGGAATGATGGATCCGCTCCATACGTTTTTCCAGGGAATCCTTCAGATGATATCGATGAAAATTGGTATGACTCGAAACATCCACATACTGCTCTATGGATTTCAACCGGATATTGGTCATACCGATTTCCTGCCCCTGATAGATAAACGGCGTCCCCTGCTGGAACAGATAACTTGCGGCCAGCATGGTGCCGCTCTCCCGCCAGAACCGCTCACTGCCGTATCTGCTGATCACCCGCGGATGATCGTGATTCTCCAGATAAAGCGCATTCCAGGCTTTTCCATTCAACGCATTCTGCCATTTGGTAAAGGCCTTCTTCAGTTTAGGAAGGCTGAACGGTCTGTGGATATATTCGGTATAAAAGCAATCCGCCATCATATGGTCGAAGGAGAACATCATATCCAGAGACCGCTCAGGACCGGTCAGATACTTTAACGCCGACTGCACTGTGGTGAGCGGTCCCTCGCCCAGCTGAAAACAGTCGTATTCCTTACAGACTTTGCGGAATTCCGCCATATATTCATGGATATGAGGGCCGTCTTTGTAATAAGGCATTCCGTTGATTGCGGGCAAAAACGGCAATCCGTCCGGCAGGCCTTCTTTTTTGGAGATAAAATTGATCACATCTTCTCTGAATCCGTCCACACCCATATCCAGCCAGAAGCGAAGGATTCCCTTCACTTCCTCCCGCACCTTGGGATTGTCCATATTCAGATCGGGCTGCTTCTTCGCAAAAAGATGCAGATAATACTGTCCTCGGGTCTCGTCATACTCCCATGCTTTCCCCTCAAACAGAGAGTCCCAGTTATTCGGCGTATCCCGCCAGATGTAATAGTC
>DFDT01000118.1 GCA_002368865.1 Lachnospiraceae bacterium UBA3821
GCATTTTGCCCCTCTTTCTATCCGGTTACGGACTTTACCGATTTCCAAATAACATCATGTACAGCGCCAGTGCTCCGCAGACTATCCCGCCTACTCCCACGATCGTATTCCCAATACGACTGAGCGCCTCGCGCTTTTCATCATAAAACACATCCGGCTTCTCCGGATCGATCAGAAGCGTACAGATCTCTCCCTCGGATATGGTCTGACTTGTATATTTGTAATCGCAGACTCTGCGGTTCTCTCCCGCATAATAGAACTCATACGTTGGGCATACGGTCCGTGTGCCTTTGTGATGATGTGTATCCAGCGCCACGCACGTCGCATTCACAGCCAACGTACATTGCTTTTTCTTTCGACTTGTAACAATCTGTGATACCACCAAAACGAAAACAGAACCAATCAGAATCGTCACTACCGCCACATATGGCAAAACGACATCCAGCATCGCGCCGGCTTCCTCCCCGCCAAAATAGAGCCAGATTGGAATCGCAATCAACAGGATTCCCAATATGGGAAAAATCAATAGAAACGGCTGAAAGGTCTCACTCTTAACGGTTGAGACAATTCCAAGCATGCCAAAAACCCAAAAATATTGGCCTAAAAGCGCCGGCACCAACAATCCCCTTCCCGTCTTGGAACAATAGATCATGCCTGCCAGAGACGCAACAAACCACATCACAAATAGAACGCTGACCAGGATTGTTCCCGCGCCATATCCCTGTTTCTTATCCATTTTGCTCCTCGCATTCTATCTCTTCACCGTCCAACATCGCATGCACCAGCGTTTCGTTCGCATCATAAACCAACTTCAGGGAGAAAAAAGCACTTCTCTCCTCCAACAACCGAAAGAAGATCTTATCCCCCTCCCAGATTGGCAGATCATACACTTCCTTCTGCGGAACCCAGACCAGATCTCCCTCCGCGCACTCCCGCTCTTCCCCGGAAAACTCCTTCGAAGTGAACAGATACATATATTCTGTGATATCCCGGTACACAAAAGTCACGATCCCGCGAAAGTCACACTGACCCATACGGTATCCGGTCTCCTCCCATACCTCTCTGCGCACACAATCCTCCGGGCTCTCGCCCGCCTCCGCCTTGCCGCCCACACCGATCCACTTGTCCTTGTTGATGTCGTGCTCTTTCTTCGTGCGGTGCAGCATGAGATAGTTATCGCCTTTCATCAGATAGCACAGTGTTGTATTCACGAACATAGCCTGTCACCTATTCTCTCCACACAATATTGTTTGTAATATTGTACTATACGTGAAAAAATAAAACAAGCGAAGCCATCAAACTCCTGACTGTCCAGAACAGGTATTCCTGCGCCCCATCTCCATCCCTGTCCGAATGAACCGGAACATCCGCAATGCACTCTTGTAATACAGATCTTCAGCCTTTTCCATTGCCTCGGAAAGCCCCATGGGTCCGTCAACGGTCACCATGAGCGACGATATACCTTGATCCATCAACTGAAACGCCCCTTCTCCCAGTGAACCGCACAGACCGACTACCGGTATATCCTTAGCCTTTGCCCGCCTGCCGACGCCATGCATCACTTTCCCATAGCAACTCTGCCAGTCTGCCCTTCCCTCACCGGTCACTACAAGATCTACACCTTCCAGCATTCCGTCAAATCCTGCAAGGTCAAGGACTGCCTCTATTCCTGACTTCATCCCGGCTCCAAGGAAAATGGCAAGTGCTGCCCCCAGTCCTCCTGCGGCTCCGCTGCCAGAAATTGTATCGGGATCAACGGAAAAAATCTCCTTTATCACATCCCGATAATTGCACATGCCCTTTTCCAGTTTTTCCAACGCTGCTGTGTCCGCACCCTTCTGCGCCCCGTAAGTATAGGCCGCACCTTCCGCACCACACAAAGGATTGGATACATCGCACATGACCGTGAGTTTTGTTTCTTTTATGCGCGAGTCCAGACCGGAAAGATCGATCTTGCTCACTTTTTCAAGATCCTCGCCCTTTCCGTCCAACACCACCCCCGTATCATCCATGAATTTTATTCCCAGTGCCGAGGCGAAACCCATTCCGCCGTCATTAGTAGCGCTGCCCCCTATGGCCAGTGTGATATCCCTGAATCCCATATCCAGGGCATGCCGGAGCACTTCGCCTGTGCCATAGCTTGTCGTATGCAGGGGATTCCTTTCTCCGACAGGCACAAGGGGAAGCCCTGATACCTGTGCCATCTCTATGACTGCACTGTTTCCTCCCAGATCCGCAAAGGGCACCCTGATAGGTCGCATCAGGGGATCATATGCATCCACATAGATCTTCTTTGCATGGGTGGCATAGAGCAACGCATCCAGTGTCCCTTCCCCGCCGTCAGCAACAGGCAGACTAATGCATTCTACGCTGCCAAACACTTCGGTCGCCGCTTTTTCCAAAATTTCGGCAGTCTGTCGGCTTGTCAAGGAGCCTTTGAAGGAATCTGATGCAAAAAGCAGTTTCAAAACATTACCTCCCATACGCGATCTAAATTTAAAGATTTACGAAATTATATCTATGATGTCAAAATACTCATCAATTTTTGCCTGAGCCTCTTCCTCAGTCATGTCATAATGTGCCATGAGGAGATGTCTCCCAGTCTCAACTGTGCAATCCTGTAAAAACTTGTCACGCACCATATCTATTGGATCCATTTACCTGCTCCTCCCAGCTTATTTCGTTTACGATCACCGCTATTGATAATTATATCATCTCCCCCACAGCCATACAACAACTATATCCCCATCGTTTTCCCTATGTACTCATCTTACACAGTGAAATGTCCAATAATCATACCAGAAAAAACAGAGAGACCGGAACATTTTCCAATCTCCCTGTTTTTATTTAGGCAAAAAATTTTACACATTCTGATCCACCGCAGCGCCCTTGATATCCTCCTCGATGAGTTTCATCTTGTTCATCATATCTTTAATTTCCTGCTGCGCTTCATTCATGCCGGTTGCACCGGTTCCCTGTCCCCGGGTTGCCTCCAGAATTTCCTCCGTGAATTCCTCCTGCTCTTTCTTCCGTTCCTTCGCAGCATCGACCTTCTCCTGGAGTTCCTCCCGTTTCTCGGCCTCCTCTTTGGCGGCTTCCTTCTTCTCTTCCATTTCCTCCTCGATATGATCCTTCGCCTCGCCCACAAGCAGGTTCACGATATCCTCGGAGGCTTTCTGCATGATCTGCTCCGCCTCTTTCTGTGCATCCGTCATGGCATGCGTTTTCAGCCGCTCTATCTTGGTTCCGGTGATGATCGCATTCTCTGTCTCGATTTCCTGCTCTCCCTTATGAATCGCCTCCGCAAAATACCGCTCATCTTCCTTCATGGCAAGGGAATCCTGCTGGTACTGCGTCAGTCCCTTTTCTTTGATCCGCGCGATCTCCTCGCGCTCCTCATCAGAGAGACGCACGGAAGAACCTGCAAAACTTGCCTCTTTCTCTTTCGCCAGAAGCTGCAATTCCCTCTCCTCGTCGCTGTCCGCTGCAACGCCGCTGTTCTTGCGGAATTCCTCGCGGTTGTTTTCGATATCCTGTATGGAGCGCCTGTACTCGCCGTTCTCCTGCTGTAACTGTCGGATTCTCTCGCGCCTGCCCTCCAGATCCTGATCCATCTTTCTGTCGTTTGCAAACACGTCCCCCACCAGCTTCAACGCCTGCTTCTGCGCCTGCGCTTTCTTCTGTGCCACGGGATCGAAGGCCGCCTTCAGACCGCTGGCATCCACCGACTTGGCGCTGCGTTCTCGCGGCTCATTTCCCATAAAAATCGTCGTATTATGATTTACCTTCATACGCGCCCTCCTTAGCCTGACAGAACCGTTTCCAACTATCTTTTATATCGGCAGGTTCGTCCCCTTCCCTTAGCGCATTTTCTCCGATCCCGGGTCTGTTTGATCCCTTTCCATGGCGTTTCGTTCCGCTTTCATCATTGCGGTGCTCAGCTTTTCTCTATCACCATCTTAAAGTCACACAACTCGTTTCCCGCGCCGATGGTCTTCGTCCGAATGAATTTCAGCCCCGGCAGGTTCCCGTATGTATAAACGTCATTGTCACAAAACAGAATATTGATCTCGGGACACCCCAGCTCCGTCAGATACTTGTGATACGGGCACGCAGTGATGTCCATGCGGAATTCCCCTTTTGCCTTTGGGTAAAACACATTCTGAAATCCGGCCGTGGGGCCAAACATCTTGTGACTCATTACCCCCCACATTTTCAGGAAAAAGCTCTTAAATCCGGGAATCCCCGTCATCTTCGCGATTGTCTGCCCCATCTTTTCTGTCCGGGCTTTCATAACCACTTTCATAATATCAAAGGCTTCCTCCGGCGCCACCTTCCTGATGGACAGATAGATTGCCGCTGCTGGGAAAATAAAGGAATCCGTGTGATTGCTCACACCTTTGGGCAGATTACTGTAATCCCGATACATTTTTGCCAGACGCTTATGCGCCTGCTTCCATACCTTTTCACTGTCCTCCGCGGACAGCCGCCTGTCGATCTCCTCCTTGAACGCCAGCTTTCCCTTCATGACCTTCCTTACATTTCGCATCTGTCCGTCCTCCTCATCTGTCTGCCCTATCTATACCGGCATATCTTTCATCTCAAAGTCCTTGCCCTTGTAATTCCAGAGTGCACAGCCGATTCCGTGCTTCGCGAACACCGCCCGGATGTCAGCCAGCCAACGCTTCTTGTCCTCCACATCCGCCAGATCGATCACACCGTACTCCCCGCAGTAAAGCGCCACCTGATCCTTCTCGGCCTTCTCAATGGCGGGTGCAAAAATATCCTCAAAGAATCCCTCACCGATCTCCCGGATCCCCTCTTTGTACACCGCTCCTGCCAGATCCGCCGTCAGGCTCTCGCCAGCCTCCCGGTACTCCTTTAATGTCTTGGGATAGCTGATCCGGAAATCCGAGGGCATGCCCTCCACCCAGTACGCACCCTGATGGGTGAAGATCATGGGCTCATAGCAATGGAAATTGTAGACGATCCTGTCGTCCACAGGCACCTCCAAAAGCGGCACGCTCAACACATTGTTGTAGCACACACCGCCCACCACGATATAACTGGCCGGTGCAATGCTCCGCATCATCCTGATATACTTCTCCAGCACCTTATTCCACGCATCCGCAACCTCCGCCAACACCACTTCATTCAAAGGCTCAAACGCCACCTGCTCCGGATACTCCGCAAACCGCTCTGCGATCTCCTTCCACAGATCCAGAAACCGCGCCTGCAGCGGCTCATCATAGAAAAACTTCTTCCTGTCCATGTCCTTTTTCAGCGGATCAAAGGAATAACCATAGCACTCGTGCAGATCGATCAGCATGTTCAGCCCGTACTCCTCACACCACTCGCGGCAGTCAAACAGATGCTGAAATCCGGTTTCCTTCCAGTTTCCGTCATCATCCTGCAGCACATTGTAATCCACCGGCACACGCACATGATCATAGCCCTGCTTCGCAATCTGCGCAATGTCCTCCTTTGTGATATAGCTGGCAAAATGCGCCTCATCATACTTGTCAAACTGAGAGATCCAGCCCCCTAAATTGACCCCCTTTTGAAACCCCTTAAATACCTTCATGCTGCTTCCTCCATTCCAATTTTTTGGTTTATTGTTTTGAAAACTGCCCATTTTACATTTTCCCAATTTCAAAGCCGCCCCGGCAAGCAATACTGATACATGTACAGCGCATCCGTATTCTCCTCCAGCACCTGCATTAACGCTGCCACCGGTCTTGAGAGATTATCATGGTAATCATATTCATCATTCTCCGGGATCACATGAAACGCCAACACCTCTTCCTCCAGTGAAAACTCCGCATGGATCTTGTCCGTGTTTCCCCTGGCATCCAGCCGGATCCATTTGTCCAATGCAGACACATACACTGTATTCAGCGAATGAATACAATACCCCGTATCCGGCGTGTCGCCCAAGGTCAACCGCTGGTGGCTGAAGCCACAGGGAACCCCGTTCGCCCGAAGCAACGCTGCGAAGAGATTGGACTTCGCCCAACAGATGCCCACACCCTCCCTGAGCACATCACTGGCCGAGACCGTCACCCGCTTATCCTGCACATCCCAGGAATGTTTGATCTCATCCCGCACAAAATAATAGGTACTTTGGATCAGCTCGATCTCCGTACTGGAAACGTTTCGCAGTTCCCGGGCCTTCCGTCTCATTTCTCCATTGTCAAAATCAATATATTTTGAGTTCTCCAAATATTGTGACAATATTTCCCTGCTCATACACATCTCCCGTCTGCCGGTCCATTTTTAATCCCCATCCTCATAATGATGCAGTGCAACAATTCGTTCCGGCAAGCTTCACACCTCCAGGACCTTATCCTTGTCTGACCTTTGCTTTATCTTGCTTTCATCTTTGCTTTATCGTACCATATCCTCACGTGCATAACAAGCACGAACCATTATAGGATCGCTAAATTCTTTGATCCATTTTTGCCACGCTATCGTTTCAGCTTACATTCTTGCGTTATTGAGAAAAAATCGCAAATGCCTCAAAAATCAAAAGATTGCATTTGCTTTTTCATATACTATACTAAGATTTGTAAATAGACATACGAACAAATCACACGGCCTACGGTCTGCAAAAAAATGATCAAAGAGGTATTATACAATGCACATACATGAATTCGGCAACGCACAAAATCCTGTCATCCTGCTGCTCCCCGGCACCAGCTGCTTTTGGAAAGGAAATTTCGGACAGGTCATAGAAACCCTCGCTCAGGACTTTCTGGTGAACGTGGTGGCATACACCGGTTTTGACGAAAACGACACGGAAGATTTCCGCACCGTCACAGAGGAAGTGGAACAGATTGAAGCATATGTCATACAGCATTACGGCGGTTCCATCCGCGCGGCGTACGGCTGCTCTCTGGGCGGCAGTCTCGTCGGGCTACTTGCGGCACGCCACAACATCCATATGCAGTACGGCATCCTGGGCAGTTCAGACCTGGATCAAGCCGGCACATTCAAAGCAAACCTCATGGCAGCAATCATGGGGAAAGTCATCTATCCCTTTATCCACAACGGTTATTACACCTCGGAATTTATGCAGAAACGCTATGAACAACAGATGGCAGATCCCGATCCGTACAACAGAGCCTTCGTGGGAATCACCGGCAGGGATAAATATGATATGAGCTTTATCTCCAAGGAGAGTATCAAAAATCAGTTCGCGTCCGACCTGATCACGCCGCTGCCTCTGCAGATTGACAATGGCGAGACCGAGATCCATATATTCTACGCGAAAAAAATGGGGGCAAAATACCTGCTCCGGTATCAAAAACATTTTAAAAATCCGATCATACACGAACAGGATATGCGCCATGAAGAGTTTCTCGGCGTATACCCTCAAGAATGGTGTGAACTGATAAAACAGATTTGCCTATAATGCAACCCAGCTACGACAGCTTTGTCAATTCATTGAAAAAAATGTGCGCATTTTTCAAATATTCGCTACAAAAAGTTCTAAAAAATGTAATTTATTCAGCATCTTGATTTCAATCGTAAACTTGATGCCGCCATTTCTTCAACTCTTCCTTCAGTTTCTCATACCGCAGCCGTTTTTCCTTCTTCGCAAAATGCACTTCCCTGAACTGCTCCGGATTGTCCTCATAGTTTAACACTTCCTCCCCAAACTGCTCACTGGTGAGGTCGAAGATACAGTCTCCTACCACATTGTAGCAATGATAGTTTCCACCGGGTCTGAGAATACCGTACACCTTGCCGCCAAAGATATCCTGCGCCAGAAAAGCCGTGATTGAACACTGCCCTAACGTCTTATTCTCCGCGCTCCAATCTGCCCGCATGCGCGGCGCGCAGGTGTCCGCACACCAGATTTCAGAAAGTGCATCATACAGATCCTGCGGCGTGTGGATACCCGGATATTCTCCGGCGACCGCAGGAACAGTTGCCTGCTCCCAGCCATAGAATTTATAAGCCTTTTCTGCTTTCACTGCCTTCTCTGTCATAAATTTTTCCCTGCCTTTCAATCTAAATTTTCAATGGGCAATTGCAAAATCCCTCATCTCACTTTTCTTTTGATGACGAACACCCTGCAGCACAGGAACACTTCCCACAGCCACAGGAACAGCCTCCCCGCCGCCTGTTTCTGATACAGAGAAGCACTGCTGCCAAGATGACAACCGCCACTATTACGCCTATAACAATATCCCATATATTTACCATGCGCATCCTCTCAGCCTCCCGTTCTGCTCCGCAGATATTATATCATCCCCATCGCCAACCCGATCAACCGCACGACAAGCGCTGCCACCCAGGCAATACCGCACTGCCAGAGCACCACGCCCAACGCCCACTTGCCGCCAAGCTCCCGTCTGATTGCCGCGATTGCCGCCACGCAGGGCGTATAGAGCAGGCTGAACACCAGCATACTCGCCGCACTCAGGGAAGTCATCACCGCGTTCACTCCGTCCCCGGCGTACAGCACCTCCATCACGGACACCACACTCTCCTTCGCAATAAAGCCGCTGATCAGCGAAGTGCAGATTCGCCAGTCGCCCAGTCCCAGGGGTTGGAACAACGGCACTAGAATCCCCGACACAAAAGCCAGAATGCTGTTTCTCGAATCCTCCACCAATCCAAGATGCAGGTCAAAACTCTTCAAAAACCACACCACGATGGTTGCCAACAGTATAACAGAAAATGCCCGCTGAAGAAAGTCCTTCGATTTCTCCCAGAGAAGCTGCGCCACACTGCGAGGGCTGGGAAACCGATAGTTGGGCAGCTCCATGACGAAAGGCACCGCCTCCCCCTTAAACACTGTTTTCTTTGCCATAAGCGCCGCCAAAATACCCACACAAATGCCCAGCACGTAAAGTCCCGTCATGATGAAACCGCCCTGCTTCGGAAAAAAAGCATTGACGAAAAAGGCATAGATCGGCAGTTTCGCCGTGCAGCTCATGAACGGCGTCAACAGGATCGTCATCTTCCGGTCCCGGTCACTGGGCAGCGTGCGCGTGGACATCACCGCCGGAACAGTACATCCGAACCCGATCAGCATCGGCACGATGCTGCGCCCTGAAAGCCCCAGCTTCCGCAAAAGCTTGTCCATCACAAACGCCACCCTGGCGATATAACCGCTGTCCTCCAGCAGCGACAAAAAGAAAAACAGCGTCACGATAATGGGCAGAAAGCTCAGTACACTTCCGACTCCCTCAAAGATTCCGTCCACGATCAGCCCGTGAAGCACTTCATTGACATTGGCAGCTGTCAGTCCCCGGTCCACCAGCTCCGTCAGCCAGCCAATCCCCAGCTCCAGCAATTCCTGCAGCCACGCGCCGATCACATTGAAGGTCAGGAAAAACACCGCCGCCATGATCCCGATAAAGACGGGAATCGCCGTATACCGCCCGGTGAGGATGCGATCCATCTGCCTGCTGCGGATATGCTCCTTGCTCTCTTTCGGCTTGATCACACATTGCGCGCACACCTTTTCGATAAAAGCAAACCGCATGTCGGCGATGGCCGCGCTGCGGTCCAGTCCGCGCTCTTTTTCCATCTGGAGGACAATGTGCTCCAGCATCTCTTTTTCGTTCTGATCAAACTCCATTTTCTCCAGGATCTGCTGATCCCCCTCAATGATCTTGGACGCAGCAAACCGAAGCGGCAGCCCTGCCCTTGCGGCATGATCCTCGCTCAGATGCATCACCGCATGCAGACATTGGTGCACTGCCCCGCCGTGATCGGATTTGGAACAAAAATCCTGCTCCAGCGGTTTCTCCTGATATTCCGCTATGTGGAGCGCATGATCGATCAACTCGTCCACGCCCGCATTTTTTGCGGCGGAAATGGGCACCACCGGCACCCCCAACAACTTCTCCATGGCGTTGATATCCACAGAGCCGCCGTTCCCCGTGAGTTCATCCATCATATTCAATGCCACCACCATGGGCACATCCATCTCCAAGAGCTGCATGGTCAGATAAAGATTACGCTCTATATTCGTGGCGTCTACAATATTGATGATAGCCGTGGGCTTCTCCCGCAGCACATGATCTCTGGACACCAGCTCCTCGCTGGAATAAGGGGACATGGAATAAATCCCCGGCAGATCTGTGATGAGGGTATTGCTGTATCCCCGGATCACACCGTCCTTGCGGTCGATAGTCACACCGGGAAAATTTCCCACATGCTGTTTGGAACCGGTGAGCTGGTTAAACAGCGTCGTCTTGCCACAGTTCTGATTTCCCACCAGTGCAAAGGTCAGTACCGTCCCCGCCGGCAGGGGATTGCCGCTTCCCTTGGGGTGAAACTTGCCGGTCTCGCCCAGTCCGGGATGGGCGGTTTCCCTGCGGGTACGGGAATTCATATTTTTCTGTGCTGAAACACTCCCACCTGCCCCATCTGTTTTTTCTCTGAATGGGCCGGTAGCGTCTTCTGCCACTCGCTTTCCTTTTGCTTGTCCTTCCTTTGCTTGTCCTTCCTTCGCCGGGTTCCCTTTTGTAAGATTCTCCTCCGCCGATGCCGCCCCGATCTCCTCAATCCCAATCTGCTCAGCCTCCGCCAGTCTGAGCGTCAGTTCGTAATCATGAAGCCTTAGCTCCATAGGATCGCCCATGGGAGCCAGCTTCACCACAGTGACCTCCACCCCCGGGATCACACCCATATCCAAAAAGTGCTGACGCAGCGCGCCCTCACCACCTACCTTTGTAACTCTTGCGCTTTCGCCCACTCCCAGCTCTCTCAGTGTCATGGCAAGCGTCCTCCTCTTAATGCAAATAGACTAATGATATCGACACTCGTTATCATTAGTCTATTCTAACACAAAAAGACGTTCGCGTAAAACATTTCCTGTCTCAGCGCTTTCTTCTGTCTATCCCGTTTTCTCTGTAATACCTTTCTTTTGCAGCGTACATGGCAGCATCCGCAATATGCTCAAGCTCATCTATCGATACCCCCGGCCGGTCTTTGCCTGTAGCATAACCCACGGATAAGGCGAGTTTATCTACGTACACGCCATGCCACTCGTTTGTTTTATCTTTAATTGCCTTGCATATGTCCTCCGGATTGTTCGTATACACGATCGCCATAAATTCATCCCCACCGGTCCGGTATACTTTTCCTTTGTTTCCGACAGAGATTGCAAGGCAATCCGCAGCGCCTTTGATCAACTCATCACCGGCAGCGTGTCCCTTGGTATCGTTCACCGTTTTTAATCCGTTCACATCAATGGAAAACAAGACAAAATTCTCCGGAAGCTCACCATTGCGGAATGTTCTGAGATCCTCGTCATAACACCTCCGGTTAAAAAGTCTTGTCATTTCATCCGTCATAGAAATCCGGATCAACTGCTCTTCCCTGCGCTTTTCCTCATCTACATTTCGAACTGTGTAAATAACCATATTGGGGATACCGTCCAAAGTAGAATCCACCGTTATGTACTGAGCTCGGAACCATCCCGAAACAACATCGATAAAGTCGGCACTGATCAGTTTCTTATGGGAAAGTCTTGCCCTTACGGTCTTGATATTGGTAAAGGCCAGAAATGCATCCATCTGATCCGGCATTACCTGATTTTTGATCCGCTGGTTCATAAGGGTGTGCGTCTGCGCCTTCATGTCTATACCATGTTTTTTATGCTCCGCGTCCCGCAGTGACATCTCTGTATTCTGGACAAAATCGATCAGGTTGACATTGTCATAAATCTCCGCCATGGAATCAAGTATATCAACTTTCTCCTTCATACTTGCTTCCTGCTCCCTGATCATTTTATATTGCGCAAAAAGTTTCTCAAAATAATCTGCTGTCAGCTTTACTATAATACTTCCTGATGCAAACATAATGACGGTTTCTATCGTGAACCCGCTCATGCGGTCAAAAAAGCAGGCGGTCGCGCTCCCATAGTCATTCCTCAACTCCACATAATACGGCGCAGTCGCCCATGTTGTGATCGCCATCATGACGTAATTCAAGAGGATCGCCTATAAATAGATAAGTTTATCACAAAAAAGCATACTTAAAAGCGGTACCAAAAACCAGGTAAGATATATACTTACATGAGAATACGACATATACACGATCAGCAGATCCAGCGCAGTAAGCGCGAAAAGGCAGGTCACTGTTGAGCTCGGCATCTTCTTAAGCAATCCGAGATGAATTGCCGCCAGAATAATGACCAACACAGATATACTGACGCAGGTTCCGTAATTAATATTGTGAAAAATGCCTCCTCTGATCCCGGCTGCTATTGCCGGACCGGTTATCACGAAAAACCACAAAACCGTGTTCAGATACCGGTTTACCTTGATCCGGTTTTCCCGCATAAATTCACTATACTCCACAACTATACTGTTTTCCATTTTATCCCCCTCTATTGGATACTGCCTTAGTGTTCTGCGGCTGCCCATGATCAAATGCCCTTTACACGTTATTTGAGTGCCATTCCGCCACGGACACTTTTCTCCTCTAGGTGATTATAATCTCATAAACAGCTAAAATCAATAGATTTTGTCTTCAGGGGCAGCGTAAACTTACTGTAGGAT
>DFDT01000116.1 GCA_002368865.1 Lachnospiraceae bacterium UBA3821
GAATCGTGTTCCTCACCCAGGCCTTTTATCATCAGGACCGGATGCTGCCGTCCCGTCATCACTCTTTCATCCGCTCCTAAACCATGATCCGACATCAACAGGATCACGGTATTGTCATACGCGCCGCTCTCCCGCAGCTTCTCCAGATATGCCTGGAACACCGTGAATGACGCTTCTATGCAGGATATATAATCCGAACCATGTACCCGCTCCACTGCAGCATTATACCGGAACGGCGCGTGTGCCCCCTCCAGATGAATCAGTTTAAACTGCTTCTGATCCGTATAGGTAACGGGCTGTGCCTTCAGATCCGCATAAAAAACAAAGTCCTGCCAGGTGAATATCTCCCGGTCCACCTCCACCGCCCGCTGATTCCACAGCTGATGCGCATCAAACCAGCAATATTGCTTGCATACCCACGGCATATATTTAAATCCCACCATCTTCACCTGCCTTTTGACAAAAAGAATGGGATCCGACAATTTTAATTTGGTATGCACCAGGTTCTGATAGCGGTCGCCGATCACACTCTCGGAGAGCTGCAGATCTTCCTCATAAATACTCATTCCATAGCCCAGCTGCTCCAGTTCATCAAAAAATTCCCCTTCCCCGTATACATGATGAACATAGTCCTCAAACGCTTCCTCATTCTCATACCATTCTCCCGACAAAAGCAACGGCACCGCGCAATCCGTGCACGGATACCCTCCCATGACATTCGAATAATATGTGAAATCCTTCATATTCTCCCTGTACTCCGGATGCCGCTCCATGGCTTCTTCGAACTTCCCCGCATCCACAGCATCCAGCAGGAAAATAATAAAATTGGTGTCGACCGACATTTCGAACTGATCATCCTTCACACAGGTGAGCGCGTCCTTCTTCTGATATCCCTCTGCGGTAAAAAACAGCGTCAGTACCGTGACCGCCAAGAGCAGGAAAAGGAAAAGGCTGACTCCTCCCACGATCTTGCGAAATGCTTTCTTTTTCAGAAAAATACAAAGTCCCACCGCAAGCAGCGCCAGCACACCCCAGATGATGCAGGAAGCGATCAGCTCGCTCTTATAATCTGCGAGAACAAATTCCGAGCCATCCAATGCCGGTAGATTTTTCACCTGAAAATTTCCCTGTACATAACAACCGGTCAACGCCAGAAACGCTGCCGCCAGTCCCAAATCATAGACGCGGTCGCCCAGAAACCATAACAGACCAAACAACAGCGCCATACCGATAAACGCAGCACCGAAATACAGCAGACACCATGGAAGCAGAAACCACGCATCATACCAGAATTCCCCCTGGTTATTCAGATAAATCTCCATCGGCGCAAAAAACATTATCATAAAACTGATCGCCAATGCTGCCGACATGCCCGGACTCCACAATCCGCAGGCGGCTCTGGCGTTCCATCTGCCTTTTATATATGTCTTCAACTCATCCTACCTCTGTCTCTGCCATGCCGATTCCGCACAGATCACCGGCATTCCCATAGAACATTTTATAGAACATTATAACACGCCCCAAAACATTACTGCAACCGCTTATCCGACCTTTTATGAATATCCTGCCCAAAACAGGCAATGCTATGAAAAAACAAAGGAGCAACTTTTAGCATGGACATTCTGAACATCATCCTGACCACTGTTCTCTCCGCGATCGCCCTGTTTTTCCTGACTAAGATCATGGGGCACAAACAGGTCGCGGAGCTTGATATTTATGACTACATCACCGGGATCACCATCGGCTCCATCGGGGCGGAACTGGCCACCGAACTGGAGGAGCCGTGGAAACCGCTGACCGCGATGATCATCTATGGACTGATCACATGGGGATTGAGCCTTATAACCAAGAAGATCTTCCGCACCGGAAAATATATCAACGGCACCCCAACGATCATCCTGGACAGCGGCAGGCTTTTCCGGGACAATATGAAAAAGGCCAATCTGGACCTGAGCGAATTCCTGCTCATGTGCAGACAGGCCGGATATTTTAACCTGAGTGATATACAGACGGCGGTGTTTGAGTACAACGGCAGACTGTCCGTGCTTCCCGTCAGCGGCAAGCGCCCCGCCACACCGGCAGATATGAATCTGAATCCCGCCCAGGAATCCATCCTGACCGAAGTCATCATGGACGGTCGGATTCTGGAAGGGAATCTGAAAAAGCTGGGACTGGATGCCGCGTGGCTGGAGGAACAGGTGAAGACACAGGGCTACCAGGATGCGAAAGCGGTGTTCCTCGGGCTATGCGACGGAAACCACGGGCTGACCCTGTATGCGGGGGAATAGTTAGTTGTAAAGCATGGCATCAGCCCCGGGAACCCGCCCGCATGATCCGCCATGTCGCAAATTTTCCCATCGCCGCGGCAGTCGGAAGACCTCCCGGCCCCATCAGCCACTGGCTTGCCAGAAATACATTGTCGATGCCCTTTACAACTCCCGGCACGGTAATGCTCTTTGCCTGCTTTGTGGTCACAAAGCTCATATAGGCGCCGTGGTAAGCATTACAATATCTCGTGTACGTCATCGGCGACCAAATGTCGATCACATGGATCTTCCCTGCCAAAAACGGATACTCTTTTTCCATCCTTTGCAGTACCTGCTCTGCAATTTCCGCTTTCTTTTGTGCATAGCGCTCCTTGTCGGAATAAAACGACTGCCAGTATTCATAATCGGACTCCGTCTGCGAAAAATTGGTCTGCAGGATCATTTTGCCCTCCGGCGCAAAACCGGGCTCATAATCATAGGACTGCACGCTCATACGCTTCACCGTCCGGCTTCCTACAGTGATCTCTTCGCAGGAAAATACACGCGTCCCCGTCAGTTCCGGGAATACGCCGTCCACGGCGAAGGCCATCTGAAATCCGCTGCTGACCGGATATTTCTCCCGATCGGCATACAGCTTCCGAAGTCCCGCCGGCATATACTTTTCCGGCAATAATCTGCGGAATGTGAAATCGGTATCGCAGGCGCAGATCACATAGTCCGCTTCCACCCGCTCCCCGTTCTCCAACAGGACGCCTTCCGCCTTTTTGCCATTCAACAGAACCGTTTTGACGCCTGCATTGGTATGCAGGACGCCGCCATGCTCTTTATAGGTTTCCGCGATCCGAAGGGACATTGCCAGAGAGCCGCCTTTTGGGATGTCGCCGTTCCCTCCCGTTACCGTGCCGTAGGAGACAAGAAAGGCATAGGCCTGATAGTCGTCCGGCATATAGTCCACAATTGCGCGCCGGATCAACGGATGATGAAAGCGCCCTGCCAATTCATGGATGTCCATATTTCCGTACGCTTTCATCACCTTTCCCATTGCTTTCATGGACATACCCATCTTGATAAAATCAATCGGATTCATTGCATCAAACGGCTTTTCAACCGGCACGGTCATCGTCTCCGCCAGGGACACATGATCGATCAGCTTATTGATCTCCTCTGCATCCTCCGGCGAAAGTTCCAGCATCTCCCTGCGGGTTCTCTCCTTGTCCCTCCAAAAGGTCAGTGTCTGAGCGTCCAGCCCGGAAGAAAAAAACATCTCTTTCTCATACAATTCCACGCCGTCCCCCAACGCACCGATCTCTTTCCACAATTCATGCAGGGCACTCCCCGGTCTTGTTCCGGTCAACCAATGAATGCAGTTATCAATAAAATATCCCTCGCGCTTCCAGCCGGTGCACTGCCCGCCCGGCAGAGCATTTTTTTCATAAATTTCCGTTTTAAAACCGGCTTTCTGCAATAACACGCCCGCCGTCATTCCCGCGATGCCGCCGCCAATGATCACAACCTTTTTCATAAGCCGTCTCCCTGCTTTCTTCTCACAATGTCCACGATCCACTCCGCCTTGGGCAGATCGATCTCCTGATTCGTCGCATACCGTTCGGCAATTCCCTGCACACTACACCAGAATGCATTTGACAGCATGATCGGGGAACCTTCTTTGATGGTGCCTTCCCGCTGCCCCCATTCAATGATCGGCACAAACTGCTCTATCACATTTACCCGCATGGCTATTTCCCTGATAGGTTCCGGTGTCGCTTCACTCCGCTGCGCTTCCGCCATCAGCACGAAAAATTTCGCCATGACAGGCTGTTCCTTCATATACCCAAACAGTGCCTCCGTGAAATTCACGAAAAAATCAATGGCATGATCGCAATTCTGCGCGCCCGGATAGGCCGTTCCCTCCAGTCCCATCTGAATTAACGCTTCGTACAGTTTCTCCTTTGACTCAAAGTAATGAAACATCAGCCCCGTACTCATCCCGGCTCTTTTCGCGATATCCGTAATTTTCGTAGCGGCGTAGCCTTTGCTGACAAATAACTCCAGGGCTGCATATAGGATCTCCTGCCGCCTGCGCTCCTTCTGCTCTTTTCGTGTTTCCATTGGGGTTCCTCACATTTTTGAATCATTATTCATTGAATATTTATTCAATTATAGCATGGGGGAATGGATTTGTAAATAATTTGTCACTTATGTCTGTCAGTGATTCTTTCTACATTTCCTCCGGGCATTTGACACCCAACAACCCACAGGCATCCTTTAGGACACGCTGTACCATATCAACCACAAACAACCTTGCGTTCCGCACACTCTCTTTCTCTTCCCGCAGAATTGGACACTCCTGATAAAACTGATTAAATGCCGCTGCCACGCTGATGATATACCGTGCAATGACAGATGGCTCATATTGCTCTGCAGCTCGCATTACTGCATCTGAGTATCCGGATAACGTTTTGATCAGTCCAAATGTAATGTCATCCGTAAGCGTTTCATAATCTACTTGCCCCATATCATTTATGTCTGTGACAAATTGACTTTTCCGCAAAATACTCTTTGCCCGGGCATACGTATATTGCACATAAGGTCCGGTTGTTCCATCAAAACTCAAAACATCTTTCCACTTAAAATCCACGTTCTTCATCCGCTGATGGAACAGATCATGGAAAATGACTGCCCCCACTCCTACTTTTTGCGCCACCTCCTCCTGATTTGGCAAGGCTGGATTCTTTTCATGTATCAATTCCGCAGCCCGTTTTACCGCCTCATTTAAGATATCCTCCACATAGATAATGTTCCCGTTTCGAGTGGACAGTTTTGCTCCAGCCAAACTGACCAATCCATAGGGGATGTGCACCAGCCCATCATACCACTCATACCCCATCAGCTCTATCGTCTTAAATACCTGCTTAAAATGCAGACTTTGCTCCAATCCCGTCACATAGAGACACTTCTCAAAATCATATTGCTCTTTCCGATACAATATGGCTGCAATATCCCTAGAGTGATAAATGGATCCCCCATCCTTTTTGGTGATCAGACAAGGCGGCATATCATATTCCGACAGATCTACAATGTTTGCTCCCTGACTCTCTGTGAGCAAATTCTTTTCCTTCAGCTTTTCCACCAAAGCAGGAACCCGACTCCTGTAAAAGCTTTCTCCCAAATAGGAATCAAAGGAAATATCAAGCATCCGGTAAACCCGCTCAAATTCAACCATACTGATTTCTTTGAACCAATTCCATATCTCCAATGTTTCCTTGTCATCCTGCTCCATTTTTACAAACCAAGCCCGAGCTTCATCCATCAGCTCCGGATCATCTTCCGCCTCCGTATTAAACTTAATGTAAATGGCAAGCAACTCATCAATTCCCTTTTCTTCCACCCGCTCCCTACTGCTCCATTTCTTATACGCAACGATCAGTTTGCCGAACTGCGTCCCCCAATCACCCAAATGATTGATCCGAACCACCTGATACCCCAACTTGTCATAAATCTTATGTTCCTGCCCTCCAACATGGGAAGAAAATAATCCCTGTACACAAAGTCCAGGATCGCAGCAAACGGAATTGCGAGCAAAATTCCGATCACGCCAAACATACTGCCCCCTACAATGATCCAGATCAAAATCAGCAGACCGGAAACACCCAACGAATTACCAAAAAGTTTTGGCTTGATGACATATCCATCACACAATTGGAGCAACAAAGTAAAGACCAGAAATGCAAGCGCATGCCATGGCTCCACCATCAACAGCACAAACCCTCCGATAACCCCACCGATAACAGGTCCAAAGGTCGGATCAGATTCGTCAAAGCAACTACCACAGAGACAAGCCCTATGTACTGCATTCCCATAATGCTCATGAACACTGCATTTGCAACCCCAATAATGGCTGCGTCCAACAGGCTGAAGACAATGTACCGTATCAGGATCGTGTCACAGCGAGTCAAGAACACAATCGTTTTTGCATACTTATCTTCCTTCAGCAATGCCTTCATCAGACGAATGGTGCCGCTCTTGAGAGGATCCTTTTCAGAGAGCAGATAAATAGACAAAATGAAAGCAATTCCCCCGTTAAAAAGTGTTTTTCCGGCTACAGCAGAAACATCTACAATCTTGTCAAGATGGTTTGTCAGGAATGAGGATATCATATCCATGATATTTTTTGAAGAATCCACGATACTGTCCAAATCAACATATCGGGACAATCCCCATTTTTCTTCCAATGTCTGAAGCGAGATCATATACCCATCCAGATTGCCCATAAACATCTGGATGCTTTTGATCAACTGCGGAACAAGCGTACCTAACAAAAAAATAACCAGTAATAGCACAGAGATAACAGCAAGCGCCACCGAAACCGTCCAACCACTGTCAGCCTTGCGGCTTTTCCCAAACAATTTCCTCTGATACAGCCTTGCCAACGGATTAATCAGATAAGCCAGCACACACCCCAATGCAACTGCACTAAAGTGACCACAAAAAGCTACAACCGTTGCCCAAACTGTACTGATATTTGTCAATACCACATACAAGACAACCGCGCCGAAAACAATCCATGCATAAGGATACCATTTCTTTCACTAAATTTATTGGATTTCATATTTACCGTTCCCCCAATTCTTTTGTTTACATCAGCGTTTGCTCATTGATAATTAAACGAAACTCCAGATCAAGAACCTCCGCCGCTTTACGACAAAGTAACATCCGCTCCATGAAAATTTCGAAATACTCACCGATTTCACCATATCTTGTATCAATTTCAAGGTTCAGCATAATTTCAGTATGGTCCTGATTTATCGTAAGGGATGAAGATGTAACCGAATAGTTGACCCTGTCATGAATGTCAAAGTTCTTACTATCTTCATCCTGGACGCGGCTCCTTCTGACATCTGACTTATCAGCAAGAATAAGGGCAGCCGCAATGACACTTACAGGCACCCCGTTTCCCTCGTCATGATTACCAATTGCACGTATAATGGGTGCTATATCTTCGGCGGATACTCCCATCTTGTTTAAGAGGTAGAATGCCATCAACGCCCCTGATTGGCTGTGATCCACCCGGTTTATGATATTTCCCAGGTCATGCATCCAGGCTGCTGTCAAGGCAAGATCAATGGTATGATCGTCCGTTCCCAGTGTATCGAGAATATAGCCGGTGCGAGCGGCAACAATCCCTATATGAGCAAAGTTGTGCTCGGTATATCCCAGCGCATGCATGGACTTGTTCTGCTCATTAATATATACACTGATATCATGGTCGTGTCTTACCTTGAAAAATAAAGGAAAACGTCTCGCATCATCCAACAGTTTCTTATTTTCCATAAACAATTCCTTTCGGCGTAATGCCATCTAAATTATTGTTATCCGTAATCCAAACATTTTTGTCAAATAAGTGACTCTGCGATATTCTGGCTATGTTCAGCAATTCGCCTGCATACAGAAAGATAATCTGAAATATAAACGCTGGATTCTGCTGAACCATCTCCGTTCCGTAAAGATTTTAAATCCAATTTTTTTATTTTCTTGATCCGTTGTACCAGTTCATCCGCCTTTTCAATAATGTCCCTCGCAATCCTTGTATCACTATTTTCATATGCGTTCACCGTCAATTTTAATATTTTTTCGAGTTCCTTATTGATCGGAGATAAGAGACTGCTCACCTCTGATTTATTATCAAATCCATCTCGATTTATTTTTTTGGTAGCTGCAGATAAATTTAAGGAATAATCGCTGATCCGTTCCATATCTCCCAAAACATGAAGCATATTGGCTATCATAACGCTTTCTTTCTTTGAAACCTCTCCAGCGGATAGCTGTATCAAAAACTGGTTACACGCTTCTACCATATCATCCACATTGTTTTCCAGTTCGCGGATTTCATCTCTGGACGTTTTATCATATATTTCCAACAGGTGCATTGCCTTTAACACGCCTTCGGAAGCCTTTCTCATTACAATCCCCGTCTTTTTTCGGCATTCCGTAGCTGCAATCGCGGGAGAGATCAACAAACGTTTATCCAAAAACGCCGTTTCTGTATCATCCTCTTTGATCAAGTGTTCTGCCAGATATACCAGTTGTTTTGTAAACGGCAACAATACCAATGTTGTGACCACATTAAATACAGAATGAAACCCGGCTATTGCAAACGGTGTTATGATCTCATCAAGAGCCGAAAGCTGAACTACCCGTTCACAAATCAAATAAACTATCAGTCCGATCATCGTCCCGATCACATTAAAGCTAACATGGATCACAGATACTCTCTTGGCATTTTTGCTCACTCCAACCGATGAAATCAGTGCCGTGACACAGGTCCCGATATTCTGCCCCATAATGATCGGAATTGCTACCCCATAAGAAATATGACCTGTTATACTCAACGCCTGCAACACTCCTACGGAGGCTGCTGAAGACTGGATTATGCCTGTAAAAGCCATTCCTATAAGAACACCCAAAAGCGGATTTTTAAATGCTGTCAATATGCTTGTAAATTCGGGCATTTCTGCAAGCGGCGACAGGGAATCCGACATCATTTCCATTCCATGCATGAGAATGGCAAAACCTACCAGAACATACCCCAGATTCTTCCGTTTCTGCTCCTTTCCCCCCATGATGAACACAACCCCGACAAGAGCCAGCACCGGTGCGAAGTACTCCGGTTTCAACATCAGCAGCAGAACATTATCCGTTTTGACTCCACTTAAGCTAAGTATCCAGGCTGTTAATGTCGTTCCGATATTGGATCCCATGATGATGCCAACCGTCTGAGCCAATGTCATGATTCCGGAATTCACCAATCCAACCAGCATAACCGTTAGTGCAGAGGATGACTGCATCGCGATTGTGATCATCGCCCCAAAGATCAACCCTTTCAGAGGATGATCCGTCATCTTCTGCAGCACATTTTCAAGCCTGTCACCTGCGATCTTTCTTAACCCGGATGATAATATCGTCATTCCAAACAGAAAGAATGCCAAACCACCAATAACAGAAATATAATTATATAAACTCATCCAACATCTCCTCTCTTATCGCAGGATTGCGAATACCATGTCCCCAATATAGATAGAAAGCATCACAAGACCTTCTTTTCGATCAATTGTTCTTCTTGTGAGTGAAAAAACATAAACAATGATACTGATTACAGTCAAAATCAACATATCCCAAAGCGATGCTGCATTTACAGCAACCGGATGAATCATTGAGGACACACCAAGGATGAACATCATATTGAATATATTGGAACCTACAACATTCCCAACCGCCATTCCTGTCTCACCTTTTTTCGCTGCAACTATAGATGTTACCAATTCCGGAAGTGAAGTTCCAACCGCAACAATGGTCAAACCGATGAGTGTCTCTGTCATGCCAAAAGTTCTTGCAATTTCCTTTGCGGCATAAACAACAGCCTGTCCCCCTGCTACAATAAATGTAATTCCAACAATGATCATTAGCACACTTTTCCATAAAGGCTGTGCTAATATATCATCTTCCTCCGCAGGATGTTTTTTCGCATCAACAATCAGATAAACAATATAAAAAATGAAAAGAATTAGAAGTACGAAAGAAATCGGTCTGCCCACAACACCCACACTCTCATCCATGGCAGCGCGCACCCATGTGCCGGACAAAAGAGTCTTAAAAGATGTTCCTATAAGCACCAGCGCGGTAATCCCTATCGTTATTGGGAAATCCCTCTTTGTAATCCCCGGATCAACAGGCACCGGATGTATGAGTGCACACACTCCCAACACGCAAAGCAAGTTAAAAATATTTGAGCCCACCACATTACTGATCGCTATTTCGTTTGATCCTTGTACAGCTGCAAGAGTACTTACCGCTAACTCCGGAGCACTCGTTCCAAGGGCAACAATTGTGAGCCCAATGATAACCCCCGGGACATGAAACATTTTTGCCATCGCAGAGCTTCCGTCAACAAACCAATCAGCCCCTTTGATCAATACCACAAATCCAACAAGTAGAATCAAACTGTTTAAAATAATCAACTTCTCACCCTCCTGTTATCTAATGCATAAAAAACAAGACCTCACCACAGCAAAAAGCTATGGTAAAGTCTCGCTACTTATGACATATTCCGGGGAACCTATCCCGTACTGACGAAATATATCGCACAAAAAACTGTGCGAGCTACTCCCTTAACCATGGTAATTCTACCATGCACACTACTGACTGTCAAGTTTCTTTTTCGAAAGGGCAGCGTAAACTTACTGTAGGATTTAATCGGGCAGAGGTGCCCCTTGTGACATGCATTGTCAGACTCTTTTTCCTATCATACCACTTTTCTTCATTTATCGC
>DFDT01000163.1:0-722 GCA_002368865.1 Lachnospiraceae bacterium UBA3821
AATCGGAGAGTATAAGGAGGACTGATGAGATGATGGAATATAATGGATACCATGCAGATATAAAATATTCTGATGAAGATAAACTATTTATCGGTGAAGTCATCGGACTTAATGATACACTGGCATTTCACGGATCATCCGTAGAAGAACTTGAGAAAATGTTTCATCAGTCTGTAGACAATTATCTGGAGATGTGCAGGGAGTTTGGAAAAGAGCCTGAAAAAGAATATAAAGGGCAGTTTAATGTGAGAATACCCTCAAAGCTCCATAAAATGGCAGTAATATATGCAAGAAAGAGGAATATATCACTGAACGATTTTGTAAGAACCGCAATTGAGGATGAATGTTCGAAATCTGTATTGGAAGCATAAGTAGTGGTATCTAAGAAGAATAGCCTCATAAAAATAACGGAGACAAAGGGTAGAATTTATTACTACTCTTTTGTTTCCACCCATAGGTGCCTGTCACTGTGAACAAAAGTTCACAGTGACAGGCACCTATTTGCGGCGCTCATTGAGAGAAATCATCTTCCACTCAGGTGTCGCAGCTTGTCCAATGCCTCCAATGTCGAGTGTCTGTCAGCGGCATAGTTCCCGATCAACTCGGAAAGGTAATCGGAAACCGATTTAGTCAGCGTTGAATTTAAGAACACAAATGCAGTGTACGGTTCTTTACAGCGAAGCACGGATACCGCGTCCCCAGGCATGGCAATCTGGATTTCC
>DFDT01000163.1:846-8596 GCA_002368865.1 Lachnospiraceae bacterium UBA3821
GCAGAAATATGCTGAGCGTATTCGTCATTCGTATAGTCAATCGAAAGATTCACCAAGTCCAACGCGAAATTGAGTCGCCTGCTCTTCTCGATACCAGCTCCTGCAGGACAGAGTATCAGGTTGACTGCACCCTGCCGCAGCAAGTCCCGGAACCGGCTGTGCATCCCCTTATACAGGTCAAGCACAGTGCCTTTGAGGGGTTCTGCCATCTGAACACGGTCGAGGATCCGCGTGAGCAGTTCCTCCGGCATGGTGAACACGGGAAACTCGGAAAGCAGGAATGTCCTCGTCCCCTGTTGTTCTATGCAGTAAGAACGATACCCCTCACCGTCCGCGCCGCTAAACACCTTCAAAAACGGCGAGGCGTCGGAGAGCATGGAGTTATACTCCCGCTCCAACAAGTCCAAGCGTTTTTTATCCGTAATATACTCATACCAGCGGCTGTCACCCCCTTGCGCAGGGAAAAAGCCGTGAATGCACGCGCCGCCGGAGCGCAGAAAAACTGTATGGTAAAACCGATTGTTTCTGACGCTTCGGAACACGAAAGGCTCGATCCTGCCGGAAATATAGAGCGGTAGCCATCCTCGAATGGCATTGATCATCTCTATGCCCACACGCTCTACGTTGTGAATAATCTTGATCCGCACGCCGCTGCTGACGCACTTTGCCATCAGAGATGCCCACAGCGCAAAATAAGCTCGATCACCGGTCATCCAATCCATGGGCTCGTCGGAGTATAATAGCAGTTCCTCGTTCTCTTGGGCGGCATCGGTCAGAAAGCGTATCACGGCGCTGCGAAGCCCCTCCATCCCGTAATAGAGGGTCACGTCCGTCGTCTCGGGCACCTTCGGGACAGTTCCTGGCAGACTCTTGTGAGGGGTAAACTCGTCAAGCGAATGCAGGAGCACCTGCGCGATCGCTGCGTTGTCCTCCTCTGGAGTGAAATCATAGAGCCATGAAGATACCGTATCTGCACTAAGTTGTTCTGCTTCCGACCCGCAAAGGGCGGCAAGATCCGGCGTTTTGCCGATCCTTTCCGCACGGGATACCAGAGCGTCGGACAGCTTTTCAGCAAGCCTGTTGTTTCCATGGGGGGAATATATGCCGCTGCGGTACCGACTGATCAGGGAGACGTCGATATTCAGAATCCCGGAGAGCTGTCTGTTGGAAAGGCCAAGCAGGATTACGGCGCGGTCCAGACGCTCTCCGAAGGTCTGCCGCCGCAGGGGCAGCAGCCTCTTGCTCTTTGGCGTGGATGCATGCGCAGGCAACACGATCTCATCTATTTCGTAGAGCCATGAAATCAGCGCGGGAAGCAGCGCATCCCGGGTGGTATCCGGACTTCGGCAAAGCTCCTGCAGCGTAGGCAGCATGTTTTCGTAGTCCGCGTATCCGTAAACGCCGTTCACAAAAGACGCAATCGAGCGGCTTGTGGGTTTCGGCTCCCGATTTCCGGTCTTTAGCTTGGAGATGTTGCCGGATGAGCAGCCGGCGTAACGGGCAATGTCGGTATTATTACATCCAAGCAGTGTGAATAATGCGTTAATTCTTTCTGAAAGCATGATGTGGTAATCTTCCCCTGTATCATGAGATGAGTACAGCATAGCATATGGACAACAAAAATTCAATGAAAGAAAGTTGTCCACTATTGTTCCTTGATTGGCCCTGGCATATTCTATTTATACAGCTTTTTAAAACTGGAAGTTGCTGTTGATGAAACTTTCCAGGAGATCCGTTTTGAAAAAACATCGACTGTATCAGGGGGAAAAGCTATGAAAAAGAAACAATCGAAAGCTATATTGCTTCTGTTGGTGCTCTCTATGCTGCTTTCAGCTTGCAGCGGTGCAGTAGGAGGCAGTGACACAGGAAATAGTTCAATTCCGTCACAGGAAAGCGGCGGTGGTGACAATAACCAGGCGAAAAGTGTAGTCTTGTCTCCGGAAAACACTAGTGCTGTTTCCAATGGCGTTACGGTAGACGTGGGAGACTTTGTGCTGGAAGGAGAGGCCGAGCTCTCCGTCGCCAAGGGACAGAGCGAGGATCATTCGGAAGACGGTTACAAGATCGACGTGTACGACATCAGGCTCGGGGACATGCACGAGCTGGGCGATTACATCACGATCCGTATCCCCTATGACACGAGCTACTGCAAAGAGGGCCAGGATCCGGCCAAATGCGTCGGCGCGAAGTATAAAAACGAAGAGACCGGCGAGTGGGAGGACGTCCTGTTTGAGGTGGACGCCGAAAAACAGGAGCTCGTCATCTATACGGATCACCTCTCGTATTACGGCGCGCTGTACGTCGAGGACGAGGGCCGGCGGAACGCGCTGGTGACGGACGTGCTTAACTCCCCGCTGTCCATGGATAAGACGACGACCATGGATTTCGCAAGACGTATCGCAGAGGGCGACGCATCGGTCAAGAAAGATCTTGCGGAATATGTCGACGAGGCCTCGGGCATGTTCTTCGACTATGCCGACCGCCTGGACAACGCCATCAACATTACAACGCTGGGCGATGTGCCGGAATGGCTCGACACATCGATCCCTGATACAAACCTGACACTGTTTTCCGCGCTCGGCTATATTGCTACTACGACGAACCTGCTGAAGGTCGCAAAAGAAGAGATAAGGGGCGGCGCATCCAAGGGTGAGGTATTGAACCTGATCCGCGATGTCGGAAGCAAAGTTACGACATACTGGGCCGACGCATTCACGACTGTCGGCAGCGGTGCTCTTTCCGTTGGCATGGGCGGGGTTCTGATCATCGATAAGATGCTGACCACCTTCGCAGAGGAAGCGCACTCCACTAAAATGGAGGACATCAGCTATATCTACCATCATTACAACGAGGGGTTTTCCTCTGCCTCGTGGGCTCATAAGCTGATGAAGCCGAAAGACTGGCGTGAGAAGGTTATTCAGGTTCTGGAGAATAATCCGAAAGATCCTGAGATTGCCATCGCTGCTCTGGAGGCAGGATTCAGAAAATACGCCTCTGAATTCTTTGACCTCACCGCGGACCAGATGTATGAAGTCGCATCGGATGTCCCGAATGTTACAGTAAAGAACATCCCGGCCTTTACGGAGGAAGAGAAAAACCAGCTGATCGATGAGTATGTAGCCCATCTGAAGGACGCTACCATGCCTGCAGTTCTGCAGAGCGCAGAAAATTATATGATCCGCAAAACTGAAGAGGTGCAGATGGCAGCTATTAACGAGATTAAAGATTATTACAATACGAAGATCACGATCACGATGCAGGAGGATCTGCCTAAGGACGCAAAGTCCGCGCTGGCCGGTTACAAGTTTCGTTTTGCCCCTCTGAACGAGACGGCGGTGAAGAGAAACTGGACCGGCACCTGGCCGGAGTCCGGAAAAGTCACTGATACCTCAACGCTGATCGGTTTCATGACGTCCGGTTATCCGCACACTGTGGAGTTCTTTAAGCCCGGAGATGATCCGGATTCCGCAAAGCCGGAGTTCACGGTGCCGTTTAAGATCTCCGTCCCGTCTATAAACATCAACGTGAGCGCAGCGCCGACATTTGATGAATTGCTCGGTTATTACGAAGATGGAACGCTCACTATTACAGATTTCTATATGTCAGACGCGCTGAGGGCATCTTTAGCGAACTCGTCCGCAAAGGATAATGAGCTGGGCTGTGATTTCAGCCAGATAATACCCGCTATTGAGGAGCAAAAGGGTGTTCCCCAAGAGTTCCCCTTCATAATCACGAAGGTTGGTGAAAACACTGGTATCCTCCAGCCCGCAGACGCTGATGAAGGCGATGAGGACGGGTTCGCGCTTACTTATGATCCGGCCAGTGGCATTCTTTCCGTGCATTATGAAGAAGATGGAACCAGTTTAGACGGTGCGTTAAGAGCAAAATACAACGCCGACAAGACCGGCGTGGAGATCTCAGGCGATATGCATACGGATCTAACCTTCGGCGAAGAATGCAGTTTGACGCTTCAGATCCAGGGCTCTAAGCCGTTGACCACGGAGTAGTAATGCATCCGGTATTCCTGCTGGGCGGGCTGGAAATATACGCATACGCGCTGTTTACATGGCTAGGTGCAGGGAGTGCGTGCATTCTGGCCATGCCCGGACTGAAGCGTGCCGGGATGTCGGCGATGCAACGATGGGGCGTGCTGATCCTGATGTGCATCTGCTTTCTTGTCGGCGCACGGCTATGGAACGTTGCAGTGAATCCGGTGAATTACATAGGGGAGTTCAAGTGGTATACGCTGAAGTTGGCGGGCTTGTCCCTCTACGGAGGCTTGATTGGTGCAGTTACCGCATTGATCTTGTTTGTGAAAGTATGCAGACTCCGCATTTTTCCCATCCTGGACGCTATGGTTGTCCCCGGAAGTGTTGCTTTCTGTTTTGCAAGAATCGGATGCTTTCTGAACGGATGCTGCGGTGGGAAGGCAACGAACAGTTCGTTCGGTGTCCTCTTCCCTGATTACAATGCGGGCGAACAGTCATTTTCCGGCATGCTGTCCTTTTTGAACAACCGGCCCGTACATCCGACACAGCTTTATGAACTTGCGGGCGCAGCAATCGGCCTTCTTTTGGTTCTGCTGATCTGCAGAAAGCTCCAGGCGGAACCGGGCTCCAGATTCATGCTCTACGCGGCGGTTTTCTCTGCGGTCCGTCTTTTGGTGCTGCCGCTTCGGGCACTGAGCTACCCTGGGGTCATAAAGGACGTTCTCTACCCGATCCTGTATCTTACGATTATCATCATCGGCACAGCATGGACCGTGCGAAGGAACCGTTTTGCTGGCGCGGCGCGGTGATCATAAAAATGAACAGATTAAGTTTAAAGTGATAATTGTTGGCGGTAATGATGATGACTCCGTTATGTTGGGAGTTAAAGAGGAATAACTACAAAATCAGATGTACAGCATTTTCAAAGGAGTGAGCTATGAAAAAAGTAATTTCACTTTTGGCTGTTTTTGCAGCAATAATGTTTTCATTAATTATATTTCCCGCAAACACTGTCTTCGCGGACCAAGGCTCTGAAGAAATGCTTTGGTCAAACATGAATACCGGGGCTGTGCAGAACAATCCGCCTAAAGAAAAAGAGCTTACTCTCAGGGAGAACGCAATTCTTTTGACCAGGATTTCAACTTACCACTGGAACAGTGGCAGAGGTGCAGAACCCGGGACGATCTATCTTTATGAAGGGAACAAACAAATAGGTTCCTGGAAAGCAACAGGGAGATCCGGCAGCGGTGTTAATAATGTACACTGGGATGCGAAGACCAATGTCGTTCTCTATCCGGATCATACATACACTGTGAAAGTCTCTGATCATAAAAGCTGGAGCTGGAATGAAACCTCCGGGAACTGCGGAATGTTTGAATTATACGGTCTGGACCCGGCGCCGGACAGTTCTTCCTCCGGCGGTGACGGATTCCCGGTGTCCGACCTCAGTGTGTATTACAACGGAAAGAAGATACCCCTGACGGATGACAAGGGAAGCACCCTGAAGCCGATCATCAAGGACGGAACAGTATATCTCCCTGCCGAATCACTGATGAAAACACTCGGGCAGGACACAAAATGGGACAAGAATGAAAATGCATTCTATATCGGCAACGTTCCGGATGAAGAGATTCCGGGGCACTGCTGGGTTCTGGTCAACACGACACACGATGTAAAGAAGAACGAGCAGGGGAACAACAGAACATGGAAATATGACTATAAGGATATCGAAAACGGCGGACGCTATACTATCGACTATACGTTTTCATTCGATAAAGATTATGTACATTATGTAGCGATCGGAGAATGTACGGACATTCCCTCGTATCTGCTTCCCAATCAGTACGCAACTTTGAATCTCAAAACGTATGCGACCGATTTTACCGACCGATCTAATGTATGGGGTCTCCTCGAAATGAGCCAGATCCAGTACGATTTTGTTAAAGGTCACTATCCAAGCGACTACAACAAATCCTGGGAGAATGTCAAAGAGGAAGAACCGTCCAGCTACAACTGCAAATATGGCGATTTTGAGTGGAAGGTCAAAGCGAAGTTCCCGGAAGGAAAGCCAGGAGAAACCTTGGAGTTCTCCTGCAAGTATCACAGAGGAGATCTATTTCCGGTCACCACGACTTTTACATATGAATGGCGTGACTGAGATTCTGAAGAAATATGCTTACATAGCTCTCGACATAAAAAAGTCGGGAGCTTTTATCTGTTCCCGGTTTTTTTCTTTCCTTCGGACAGGTATAAAAAACGCCGGAGCTGTCCCCGGCGTCATTTTCCTTCAGGCTTATGAATTCCTTTTCATGTATCATTATGCACTTAAAATCATTTCAACTATTGTGCCGTTGACTATGATCAGGCGGCAGTGAATAAATGTGCCCGTATCTGCAAGGTTTTGCCTTATTGTTGACTGACTGAGCTCATATAATTCTTCCGTAACCTCATAAAACCTTGTATTATCCGTGATCTGGAATGCTTCATTCATGTATCCCGTAGCTACGGTATCCCAGGAGGCATCGTCAATGATTCTGTAATTGCCTGTGACCTGCAATGTATTGCCGTTAAGCTTCATTACATAATTATCGCTGTATATAAAATCATAAGTGCCTGACCTGTTTGAAGTCGAAGCCGAAGAAGCAGCCGCTGCCGCTGCCCTGTCAGGAATCCACGCTCCGTCAGGTCCCACCCAATATCCATCCGGTGTTACCGTATCTGCCAGCATCCATCCTTCTGCATCAAAATAGTAGTACTGATTGTCAATCAGCTCCCATCCATTAGCCGGATAGCCGCCATCCGTATACTGGTACCACCATCTTCCGTTATTCGACAGTACCCAATAACCGGATTTTGCAAAGGCTGTCAGACTCAGAAAAGCGCATATCAGTAAAACAAGAACGGGCAAATATCTCTTTTTCATATTGGACCTCCTTTGTGAAAACAACCATATATATAAATTATACATTCCCTGTCCATTCCTGTCCATTTAAAAGATACTTGACAGATACCAGAATCTAATATCGAATAATAATAGGTTGAAAAACACCTAATATATGATATACTTTCTGTAGTTGGAGGTATTAGCATGACAATAGATACAAATGCAATTGTAACTGCCACAGAAGCTAATCAAAATTTCTCCAAAGTTGCAAAACTTGCGGAGAAGAAAGGCCGTGTTGTGGTGTTTAAAAATAATCGTCCAAAGCTTCTTGTAATAGATCTTGATACAGAGCCTCAGATCGAAATGACGGAGGATGAAAAAATTGACTTTGTTGCAGCCAGGATATTGCGTGAACATAGAGCTGCATTTGAGGAATTGGCAAAATGATCAAATTCAGCAAAGAAAAGGTATTGCTTCTTCATCAGCTGATGGCTGAGGCTACTGGTGGGAGTATTGGGGTACGCGACGAAGGTCTTTTGGATTCTGCACTGGAAAGCGCATTTGCAGGATATGGAGATAAAGAGTTTTATCCCAGCAAAGAGGAAAAGGGTGCGAGACTTGGCTTTGCTCTGATTTCCAATCATGCCTTCGTTGATGGTAATAAGCGAATCGGAATGTATATTATGATGGCGTTTCTGGAAATGAACGGAATCAGGATCGAGTGTACCGATGAAGAACTTGTAGAAGCTGGGCTGTCAGTCGCAGATGGGAGTATGGGATATGAGGAACTGCTCAGTTGGGTAAGAGATCATCGCTCATAAATTGTTGTGCCGGGGATCGAGAAATAAAGACGGGTAGTTACTGCGGCATTCCTCCT
>DFDT01000162.1 GCA_002368865.1 Lachnospiraceae bacterium UBA3821
TTAAATATATTCTGCAGTTTATCTGTTAAACTCTCAAATGCCATATACCTCTCCTACAGTTCATCCAACAACTGCGTCGCAAGCTCTCTGATACGTGCGGTCCGTTCCGCCTGATCTAAAGTCCCCTCAGCCTGTGCCAATTCCACAATCTCTCCCAGCTGCAGCTTTGCTTTTGCAAAGCGTTCCACCAGATGAAGTTTTGCTTCATAATCCAGCAGGATCTTGTCACAGCGACGGATCAGATCATGTACTCCCTGCCTGCTGATCCCGTTTTCCTCGGCAATCTCCCCCAGGGACATATCATTGCAAACCGCATCTTCATAGATATTCCTCTGATGCTCTGTCAGCAATTCTCCATAAAAATCATACAAAAGCGCTTGCTGATATATCTTTTCCATATTTCCACCCGATGCAACACATAAACTCACCCTGTTGCCTTTGCTATCATACTACACAGGCAACAGGGTGTCAAGTATTTTTTCTTTACAGTTCAGCCATGAATCTGAAATCGCACAAAAAGACTGCTTGCAGGCTTTTTTGTGATTTTAGATTCATGGGCTGAGCGCCACTCAATGAGCAAAACTCGTTGCAAAGCAACGGCGCTCTGCGCAGCAGAGTGTTGTTTTGCGAATGGCGCGGCTGAACTGTTGCGGTTCGGCGCGGCTGAACTGCAACAAATCTATTCATACGACACGCAATCCTTATACTTATCCCAGATCAAACAGATCCATGTCTTTCCCTGATTCAGTACAACTTCGTCACCTTCGTCATCATAAAAATGATTGGCCCCAAAATCTCCCACATGATTCCAGTTGCCCTTGATCACCTTACCGTTCGTAAAAATATACGCCTCACCGCCGATCGCATGTACCTCAAATCCCAGATAGCCATGGTCATCCAAAATTTCTCCATGACAAACCTTGAAAATTACATTGCTGACCGCCAACTGTTCTCCACTCATGTCGTCCGTATGCGGCTTGCCTAACTGATAACGATAATACAGCCCGTCTTCCGGATTATACTTAAAATAAGGGTTGGCGTGATTATATCCACCTGAATTGGATGCATCTCCGCCAGGTTTGAGTAATGTTGCATCCGGGTAATCCGAATATTCCGCTTTATTACCATCATCAGCAAAAATAAAGGCTTGTTCAAAAGTATCCCGGTAATTGGTATCATATTTATGTCTTTCGATTGCTTTCTTATAACCGCTGATAAACATATATCCGGTAAATTCAAGTGAATAACCGGGTCTGCTGATACGGTCAAAAGCCTCCGTCGAAGGTGAATCAATACCAGTCACAGCCTGGCTGACATTATGGATATCCTCTCTGTTTATGGTAGGTGCAACATAGGGAACCGCAAGTCCCCAGTTACAATAAATGGAGTCATAGGACTGAGATTCATACAAAAAATATTCTCTGCTGCTCCTTACCGGTCCGATGTGATCCAGATCATCATAATCTTCCACTATGGGCATCAGCCGGGTACAACTCCCACTCTCCATAGGAGCTTCATAAAAGATACTCGCCTTGGAAATACCGTATTGCGGCAGCGCAGGTTTATTGTTCGGAACCATCACAGCAAAGTTTCTTCTCTGCACCACAGATGCATCTTTCCATTCACCCGTCAGATAACTCTGCATCTTCCCGTCCACAATTTTCCGATCCTTGATGATCTTCACGCCCTTCCACATATTATCCGCCACCGGTTGTGTACTCTCTTCGGGGACTTCAGGCGTGGCTGGAATCTCTGTTCCCACCGGTACACTACTTTCCGGTTCGATCGTCATGATCACATCAGAGCTTGCCTCATTCCTGCATCCGGTCAGTATGGCAACCGAAATGAACATTGCAGCCAATATCTTTTTTTTCATAATTCACCCCTTTTGTCCGTTTTACATTCTTTACCGACCATCCGATAGTTTAATGCTTTACGCACTTCGAGGCCGGTTACCCGACCTCGAAAAAATATGTAGCACTCATAGACTAATCATTCTTCTGTCCACAGTTCGGGCAAAATACAGCGTCGCTCTCCATTTCGGTTCCGCAATAAATACATTTCTTCGGTTCTGCCTTCGAAGCCTCTTCTACAGGCTCACCATTCGCATCATCCTTGGTCTCCTCATTGGGATCTGTCAGTTTCACGCCACACATATTGCAGAAACGGCTCTCAATCGGCAGTAAGCTTCTGCAGTCGGGACATCTTCTCTTGCCCTGCGCTGCCAGCTGCTTTGCCTCCATCCTGTCTTTCTCACCCTCGATCTTGGCGATCTCAGCAAAATATCCCTGATATTCCTCATCCAACTGCTTTACAGTGCCGGCCTTCTTGATCTCTGCATAATATTTCTTACCGATGTCACCGTAAACCACGCGAAGCCTCTCATCCATCTTGTAAAAAACTCTGTCATCTGCCATTACGCCCATGTTTTTTCCTCCTGTTACATGAAAGTTTATAATAAAAACCTATTTTCATGATACCATACATAAATTTTTATGGCAAGTAAAAACAACCATTTTAATATTTTTCACCGTACAGACTTTTATAGCCCTCCCCATAGATCTCCGTAGCACTTGTGATGATCATAAATGCCATATCATCCTCCTGCCGCACGATCTCCTCCACCCTGGGAAACAAGTTTTTATGCACCACGCACAGGATTACATGCTTTTTTCGACCGCTGTACGCACCGGCTCCGCTCATATAAGTGACACCGATATTCAGTTCCCCCAACAGCCGTGCGGTGATCGCTTCATGCCGGTCACTGATGATATAGATCAGCTTGGCTCCGTCCCGCCCGTAAAGAACGGCATCCAGCACCAGCGAAGTGACAAAGATCGACATGCCCGCATACAGCGCCTTCTCCAGATTTCGAAAAACAAGCACCGAAGCACCCACGACCGCAATGTCCATGAGTAAAAAGAGTCTGCCTGTTCTCAGGTATGGCAGCTTTGTGCGCAGTAATTTTACGATGATATCCATCCCGCCGGTGGTGGCCCCGGCCTTAAACACCAGCCCCATTCCCACCGCGGTCAGAGTCCCTCCCGCAAGAGCCGCCAAAAAACTGTCCCCGGTCAATGCCCCCATAGAATGAAAAAAGTTGGTATACACAGAAGTCAAAAAGGTACAGTAAACAGTAGATATAATAAACCGCAGCCCGAATTTCCACGCTCCCACCGTAAGGATGGGCAAATTTAAAATCAATATCCACGTTCCCGTCTGCATCCCCGTAAGTCGATTTAAGATCACGGAAATTCCGGTCACCCCTCCCGGAGCCAGCGCATTAGGGTCCAGAAAAAAACTTACCCCTGCAGCATAAATTGCAGGGGCAACTGTCATACAAAATATTCGAAAGATACTTTTGGAATGCTCCACGTTTCTCCCTTTCCTTTCGCTTCACCTGCTACTGTAAAGTTTGAACGCTTTACCACATTTTTATACTCTTATCCTTTAAATGTTTGTGCGCACAAGCTTGGGCTTGTAGCCTTCTTTCTCAAGCGCTGCGATGATCTGCTGTTTGTGATCCGTGCCAAAGGCCTCCAGAGTAATTCTGAGCTCCACGGCCGCATTTCTGTTGATAGACACAAACTGATTGTGCTCCAGTTTGATCACATTACCGCTCACATCCGCAATAATGCCGGATACTCTGCTGAGCTCACCCGGCTTGTCAGGCAACAGCACGGACACCGTAAAGATTCTGTCGCGGAAGATCAGCCCCTGCTGTACCACGGAGGACATCGTGATCACATCCATATTGCCGCCGCTCAGGATAGATACGATCCGTTTATCCTTTACATTCAGATGTTTCAGTGCAGCTACCGTCAATAATCCGGAGTTCTCCACGATCATCTTATGATTCTCTACCATATCCAGGAAAGCCACCACCAGTTCTTCGTCTTCCACCGTGATGATCTCGTCCAGATTGCTCTGCAGATACGGGAACAGCTTGGTGCCGGGCGTCTTCACCGCAGTACCGTCTGCGATTGTATTCACAGTAGGAAGCGTGGTCACTTTGCCGTTTTTCAGGGAAGCCTGCATACATGCCGCACCGGCAGGCTCCACACCGATCACTTTGATCTTAGGATTCAACAGTTTCGCCAATGTCGACACGCCTGTGGCAAGTCCACCTCCGCCGATGGGCACCAGAATATAATCCACCAGCGGAAGTTCTTTAAAGATCTCCATGGCGATGGTTCCCTGTCCGGTGGCTACAGTCAGATCATCAAAGGGATGGATGAAAGTATATCCGTACTCCTCCGCCAGTTCATAGGCCTTCGCGCACGCCTCATCGTACACATCCCCGTGCAGAACCACTTCCGCACCGTAGCTCCTGGTGCGATTGACCTTGATCAAAGGTGTGGTCGTCGGCATCACGATCGTCGCCTTCGCGCCGTAGCATTGCGCTGCATAAGCCACACCCTGGGCGTGATTTCCGGCAGAGGCTGTGATCAGTCCCTTCCCACGTTCCTCATCGGTCAGCGTACTCATCTTATAATAAGCACCGCGCAGCTTATAAGCTCCCGTAAACTGCATATTCTCGGGTTTCAAATAAACCTTATTCCCCGTCTGCTTGCTGAAGTGATCACTGAATACCAGCTTCGTCTCCAGCGTAACCCGCTTTACAACCTCACTGGCTTCCTCAAATTTCTCTAATGTCAACATTTCTTCTTCCATTTTTTCCTCCCATCCGTCTCTATGACCACAGTTTCTTCCAGAAACTTACTTTTTCCTTTTTCTCTTCCCCTGCGCTATCTTCCTGCTCCCGCTCCGGGTCTGCCTGCCTTGCCGCTTCCTCCTGGGCAATGGACTCCAATGCCCATGCAGGCATTGTCCATCCGCTTCCGGAGGAATCTTCGGACACTGCCTCATCAAATGATGCCTCAACAGGATCCGGTTCGGACTCGGTCTCCCTCTCAACTACAGATTCAGCCACTGTTTCCGCCTGCGCTTCCGGTTCCACGTCAAACAGCGCATCCACAAAATCACCGGGATCAAATCTCTGCAGATCTTCTATTTTTTCACCCACACCGATATATTTCACCGGGACCTGCAATTCGGACTGTATTGCCACGGCAATGCCGCCCTTTGCGGTGCCGTCCATCTTCGTCAGGATGATGCCTGTCAGTTCCGCCACATCTCCGAATTCCCTGGCCTGGACCAGAGCATTCTGCCCTGTGGTGCCATCCAGAACTATAAAGTTCTCCCGATGTGCATTGGGAAACTCCCTGTCGATGATACGGTCCATCTTGCGGAGTTCTTCCATCAGGTTCTTTTTGTTGTGCAGGCGTCCCGCCGTATCGATCAACAGCATATCCACGCCCCGCGCCTTTGCCGCATTGACCGCATCATACACAACACTGGCCGGATCCGCTCCTTCCTTGCCGCCGACCATTGGCACGTCCGCGCGCTTTGCCCATTCCGCCAGCTGATCTCCCGCCGCCGCACGGAACGTATCCGCGGCCGCGATCAGCACTTTACGGCCCTCTGCTTTATATTTGCCGGCCAGCTTCCCGACGGAAGTTGTCTTACCCACGCCGTTGACGCCGATGATCATGACAATGGATTGTTCCCGTTCAAAATCATATGCATTCTCACCAACCTGCATCTGCTCTTTGATGCTCTGCATGAGAAATTCCTTGCAATCCGCAGGTTGTTTGATATGATTTTCTCTGACCTGCGTCTTCAGCCGGTCAATGATCTGTGTCGTCGCGTTTACACCGATATCCCCCATGACGAGTATCTCTTCCAGTTCCTCATAGAACTCCTCATCGATGGTGGAAAATCCGCTGAAGACATTGTCAATTCCCCGCACAATGTTATTTCTTGTCTTTGTCAGTCCTTCTTTCAGTCTGGCAAAAAAACTTTTATGCTCCCTGTCTTCCGCGTCCGTCTCCTGATTCCATTCTTCGCCCATTCCGCACCTCTATTCCTTACTGCTTTTCTTACAACCTTAATCCTCCAGCTCTTTGTCGATCAGATTCACACTCACCAGTGTGGATACTCCCTTCTCCTGCATAGTGATACCGTAAAGTCTGTCTACCTGCTCCATTGTTCCTCGTCTGTGCGTGATCACAATAAACTGGGTATATTTGGTCAGCTTGTGCAAATACTTCGCATAGCGCCCCACGTTGGAATCATCCAACGCCGCCTCGATCTCATCCAGCAGACAGAAAGGTGACGGCTTCAGATTCTGGATCGCAAACAGCAGCGCAATCGCCGTCAAAGCCTTTTCGCCGCCGGACAACTGCATCATATTCTGCAGTTTCTTGCCGGGGGGCTGTGCAATAATGCGGATGCCTGCCTCCAGCAGATCCTCATCCTCCATCAGCTCCAGCGTACCCTTACCGCCGCCAAAGAGTTCTTTGAATACCTTGTCAAACTCCTTGGTGATCTCGGCAAACTTCTCGGTAAACTGTTTCCGCATGGAGGTATCCAGCTCCTGAATGATCCCCTCCAGCGTCTTGGCCGCCTCCACCAGATCGTCATGCTGCGTCTTCAGGAAGGTAAAGCGCTCCATGAGATTTTTATAGTCCTCAATGGCATTTACATTTACGTCTCCCAGTCGCCTGATCTGGTCTTTCAACTCTGCTGCATCCCGCTTCATCACCGTAATATTGGTGAGTTCCTCGTTCCGCAGCGCTGCCGCATCCGTCAGCGTGATCTCATATTCATTCCACATATAATTGATCCGCCCGGTGATATTCTCCTCCAGCTTCTCCCGCTGGGCGCCAAGTCGGAAGACCTCCTTATCCAGTGCGCTCATGCGTTCGGATAATTCCTCCCTGTTCCGGAAGAAATCTTTTTGTTCCGCAGAGAATTTTTCCCGTTTTTCCACATCCGCCTTCAGCTGTTCTTCCGCTTCCGTCTGTGCGTTATGGGATGCAGCGATGGTCTTTTCAATCTCCTGGATATTATTTTTTCTCTCCTCAACCGCCTTTTTGTTATCTTCTAATGCTGTCAGGATCTCGTCCAGCTCCGACTGATATCTGTCCAGTTCTCCGTTGATACGGTCCACATTGGACTGTTGGAAATTCTGTGTCTGGAGTAATTTTTCCACCTTCAGATCCCACTGAGCCACCTGCTCTGCGGTCTCCGCCTCTTTGGTGCGTTTCTCCTCCACCTGAGCCTGTAATTTCAGGATTTCCTCCTGTGTCGTCTTCTCCACATTCTGGCTCTCCGCCAATTCCTTCTGGATGGATTCCTTGTCGTTTTTGAGTTCCAGGATCTGAGACTCAATCTCTTTTTCCTCCGCCCGCAGACTCTCGGTACCTTCGGACTCCTCCTCCATACGCTCACGGGCCTGGGTCAAACTCAGCCTGGTGGTGTTCTGTTCGATGGACTTCTTTTGAATCTCCGTCTTTACCGTCTCAAGATCCATACGCAACTTGTTTCTGTTCGATTTGGTATCGGCAATATCCCGGTTTGCGATATCGATGGCATCCGCAAGCTTCTTCACATGCTTTTCCAGCTCCTCGATCTCACGGCGTCTTCCCAGGAGATTGCTGTTATTCTTAAATGCACCGCCACTGATGGCACCGCCGGGCACCAGCAGTTCCCCTTCCAGCGTCACCATCCGGATCCCGTAGTCAAACTTTCTGGCAATATTCACCGCATGATCCACATTGTCAACCACGACAATGCGTCCCAACATAGACCGCGCCACATCGCGATACCGCTCCTCAATATGCACCAGCGCGTCCGCCATACCGATGACGCCCTTTTCCTTTAACGCCTCCGGATTCTTGAACTCCTGAGGATGCGTGATACTGGTCAACGGCAAAAAGGTGGCTCTGCCCAGCCGGTTCTGTTTCAGATAACCGATCATCTTCTTGGCAGTTTCCTCGTCATCCGTTACAATATTCTGAATGTTACCGCCCAGAGCAGTCTCAATGGCCGTCTCATACTTCTTCTCAACCTTGATGATATCGGCAACGACACCGATGATCCCTTTTTCCTTTTCCTTCTGCTCCATGACCTTCTTGACGCTGCCGCCGTACCCTTCATAGCGCTCCGTCAGATTTGTCAACGCCTCCAGCTTGGACTGCTCCATATGGTAAGCCGCCTGGCTTTCCCTAAGCTTTGCATCCAGATTGGTCAGCTTTTCCCGCATTTCTCCGAGTTTCTGGTTAAAGGTTCCCTCTTCGATATTTTTCTGCTTTAATTCCTCGGTGATGCGGGCAAAATCGCTTTCCAGCTGTTTGATCTGTTCTTCTCTGGCCGCCTCATCGGATTTTGCGCGCAGCAGTCTGGAGTTCAGTTCCGCCTTGCGGATATTAATCTGCTCCATCATGGTGTCAAAACGCCCCATCTTGGACTTGATCGTAGCGCGCTGATTCAACTCGTCAATGATCGTGTTCTTTCCGTCCTCGATCTTATCGTTCAGATCGGAGATTTCCTTCTGCACCTGCTCCAGGGCAGACTTCACATCCCCCATCTCATCAGTGATATCCTGTACTTTCGCATCAATCTCCTGTTTCTCAAGCAGGATCTTGTCCTTTTCCTGCTTATGAACCGCGATTTCTTCCTCCAATGCCTTTTTCCGATTGTTCAGATGCTCCTCGCTGCCTTTGGCGGAATTGATCTGCTCCTTTAAGACATTGATCTCGCCCTCCAATTTGCTGCGCAGCACACCCGTATCCGTCAGACTGGCTCTCTTGGCCTCTATCGCCGCATCCAACACCTCTATCTCATTCTGGATCCGCTCATACTCTGCCTTGCTGGTCTCGTATTTCTGTGTCGTGTCATTTAATTCTTCATTGGCGAGTTCATATTTATCCTGTACGGCTGTCAACTGTTCCTTTAACTGGGTATTCTCCAGCAAAAATACATTGACATCCAGTGTCTTTAATTCCTCTTTCTTCTTTAAATAGATCTTTGCCTTCTCGGACTGCCGCTCCAGCGGTCCCACCTGATGTTCCAGTTCCTTCAGGATATCCGAAACACGGACCAGATTCTGCTGCTCGCTCTCCAGCTTCTGCTGAGCCGTCGCCTTGCGCCGCTTAAATTTCACAATGCCGGCAGCCTCATCGAAAAGCTCCCTGCGCTCCTCCGGCTTTCCGCTCAGAATCTTGTCGATCTGTCCCTGTCCGATGATGGAATACCCTTCTTTTCCGATACCGGTATCATAAAAAAGTTCGTTCACGTCCTTCAGACGACAGACGGTCCCATTGATCAGATATTCGCTTTCTCCCGAACGATAAATTCTTCTGGCCACCGTCACTTCATCATAATCAATAGCGAGCTGATGGTCGGAATTGTCCAGTGTGATCGCAACATAAGCATAGCTCAAAGGCTTTCTGGTCTCTGTTCCCGAGAAAATGACATCCTGCATGCTGGCACCGCGCAGCTGCTTGATACGCTGTTCTCCCAACACCCAGCGCACCGCATCCGCCACGTTACTCTTACCGCTTCCGTTGGGCCCGACAATACCGGTAATGCCGTTGTGAAACTGAAATACAATTTTGTTGGCAAATGATTTAAAACCATGTATCTCAATACTTTTTAAATACATAACCCTGTTCCTTCAAAAAAAGCAATGCCTCGTAGGCAGCCTGCTGTTCCGCCGCTTTTTTTGTCCTTCCTAAACCTTTTCCAAGGCTTTTCTCATCCATGATCACTTCAACCACAAATGTCTTATTGTGCTCCGGCCCGCTCTCCTCCAACAGTTCATAACGGATCTCTTTTTTCAATGTTCCCTGCACGAATTCCTGCAGATGACTCTTACTGTCGTAAAATAAAATCTTGTTTTCCAGATCCGACAGAACGAACCGATCGATAAATGCCTTCGCAGGTTCCATTCCCCCGTCCAGATAAATGGCTCCGATCACGGCCTCCATAGCGTCTGAGGTAATACTTTCTCTGTTCCTGCCCCCGGTGAGCTCCTCACCCTTGCCCAACAGCATAAACTCTCCCAGTTCAAGATCTCTGGCGCAAAATGCCAACGCCGGTTCACAGACCATGGATGCCCGCATCTTGGTCAGTTCCCCTTCCGGCAATGATCTGTGCTCATGAAACAAAAAATCACTGCTCACCAGCTCCAGCACCGCATCTCCGAGGAATTCCAACCGCTCATAATCCTCCGTCTTATTGATCTTCTGCTCATTGATAAAAGAACTGTGCGTGAGTGCCTGTTTTAAGAGCTTCTTATTCTGAAAAGAATATCCGATACGCCTCTCCAGCATATCCAGATCATACCCGTCCCGCATATTTCACCTCATCACCAAAAAAAGTATTCCCAAATACCATGACTTGGGAATACTGTTCAAAATCAACCTCTTTAGTTCAAAGCACCTTTGATCAATTCAACTGCTTCCTCAACTGTGGTAATCTTCTCTGCTTTCTCCGCGGGAATCTCAATATCAAACTCCTCCTCGATTCCCATAATGATCTGAAATACGTCCAAAGAGTCTGCTCCAAGATCATCCAAAAAAGTTGTCTGCGGTGTGATCTCCTCCGGATCCACATTTAATACTTCAGCAATCACTTGTTTTAACTTTTCAAATTCCATGTTCCAATCCTTCTTTCTTATTTATTCCTTTATAAAGTATATTTTTACTGATCACTTAACAAAACCTTTTCCCGGATCCTGTCATTGACAGCCTGCTCTTTAAATGTGAGACACTGCAGGATCGAGTTTTTGATCTCTATGGCCTTGCTGCTTCCGTGGGTCTTGACCACCAGGCCGTTCAACCCCAAAAGCGGTGCTCCGCCGTATTGCTCTGTGTCAAAACTCTTGAGTGTCTTCTTCAGCGCCGGTTTCACCAGAAGGGCTCCGACCTTGCTGCGCAGAGATGTCATCATTCCTTCCTTCACTTTTTGGATCAGCACGCCTCCGACGCCTTCATACATCTTCAGAATCACGTTTCCCACAAACGCCTCGCAGACAACCACGTCCGCCGCCCCTGCCGGAATATCTCTCGCCTCAACGCTTCCGATAAAATTGATCTCCGGACAATTCTTTAACAGCGGATAGGTCTCCTTCACCAATGCATTTCCCTTCTCCTCCTCTGCGCCGATATTGACGATACCGACCCGGGGATTCCTGATGCCCAGCGCATGTTCCATATACACACTGCCCATCTTGGCAAACTGCACCAGATGAGACGCTCTCGCATCCACATTTGCCCCACAGTCGATCAGAAGAGCCACACCGTTCGCGGTAGGAATCAGCGGCGCCAACGGCGGTCTCTCGATCCCCTTGATCCGGCCCACGATCACCTGTCCGCCCACCAGCACCGCACCGGTACTCCCGGCAGACACGAACGCATCACAGGTTCCGTCCTTCACCATATACATTCCCTTGACGATGGAAGAATCCTTCTTTTTCCGTATGGCATTCACCGGAGGCTCGGACATCTCAATGACCTCCTCCGCATGGACAACCTCAATCTGTTCCGGATTATAACTGTATTTCTTCAGTTCTTCCGCGATCAAAGGTTCTCTGCCGACCAAAAATACCTTAATGCGCTTATCAGCCAGGATGGCATCTACCGCACCCTTGACCACTTCTCCGGGGGCATTGTCTCCCCCCATAGCATCCACAGCCACATTTACCATTGCGTCTTTTGCAATTTTATCTGCCATTTACAATTCCTCTCCGGTAAACCTTTTTCACTCTATTTACTATACTAAACCCCCCTGCAAAAATCAAGCATAAAATATAAAAGCTGCCACACGGCTTTGGAAAGCCATGTGACAGCTTTGCTGTCAGCATACGATCAATACCAAGATTCCTTGTCAACCAACGGATCATACTCCGAACTGCCAAAGCCCAGGATCAACATAAATACAGGATTGAGCAGTATCAATCCGATTGCAAATCCCACACCGTGTCCGAACGCCTTGGATAACTTCAGGCTTGCAAACACATTCATTACAAAGACAACAAGGGAACCCACCCCTGCAAGAATGGCACAAAACGAATTGTCAAATCTGCTGAAAACAGCACTGGCAATGTAACCGCCGAGATAAATCCAGAAGATCAGGACCGGCGCACAGATTGTAATCTGTGTGTACATATTGTAAAACGGAATGAGTGCTTTCCACCCCTGCTCTCCTGCCTTGGTGAAAATCTTCCATCTGGCAATAACCACTATAATTGCCCAAATCAGCACGATTGCCAATGCGACGCAGACCAGCGCACCCAAAGCTGCTAAAAATTCCTCATCATAAATCATAATTTCTCTCCCTTTTCTCATTTATATTGTATGGATAAAACGAACGAATTGACTATATCACAATCATGCATCCGCTGTCAACAAATAAAAAATGAGAATCCGAATATTCGGATTCCCACCTTATCTCACTTTTTGATCAGCATTTGCGGTCGATCAATCAACATTAACGACCTGCTTCTTGTTATAAGAGCCACAGTTCTTGCATACTCTGTGAGGAACCATCAGGGATCCGCACTTGCTGCACTTTACCAAAGTAGGAGCACTCATCTTCCAGTTTGCTCTTCTCTGATCTCTTCTACCCTTAGAAGATTTATTCTTGGGACAAATAGACATCGTTACACCTCCTTATTCGCATTAAAAATATCTTTGATTGCCGCCATGCGGGGGTCGGGTACGAAGGTGTCGCATCCACATTCCCTCTCGTTCAGATTCTGTCCGCAGACCGGGCATACACCCTTGCAATCCTCCTTGCACAGAATCTTCACAGGCCAGTTTACAATGATCTCATCATGCACAAAAGCCTCTACATCCAACTGATAACCGTCCATAAACAACTGGTCATCCGCTTCCGCGTCCTCATCTTCCGCAACCGCTTCCGGTGAAAACACCACCCGATCAAATGAAAGCGTGATCGGCAGATCCACTTCCGTGAGGCATCTGTCGCACACCGCCGCAAAAAACAGACTGCCGCTGCCCTCAATGTGCGCCTTCCCCTCGCCGATATTGGCAAAAGTCAAATGCACCGGGGACTTCTCTTTGACCCGATAGGTATCCGATCCATTGGAAAACTCTGTCATCTCCAGAGCAATCTCCACTGTCTCAGTCTTCCCTTCCGTCGTTAATACATCCGATAAATTCACTAACATAGCAACTCCCGTGTATGTCGTGTGCCGAACTGTTGTGTTTTCGCACACTGATTCATTATACATATTGTGGTAGAGTTTGTCAACAACTGTTTTAAATTTTTATACCATTTTTCCCAAAACCTGCAAAAAGTCCATATCTCCGGGCTGCAGCTTCAGGCTGGTCTCAATTCGCTCCCCTTCCGGCGTGGTCACGATCACCTCAATCACGCTGCTCTCTCTTAATCCCCTTTGGCCAACGGCTTTACAGAAAGCCGGAAACTTGGGATGATTATTTTTAAATGTATTCCATGCGGCAAGCACCTGCATGGCTGCGTTCATATCCATAGCTTTCCCTCCTGTATTTATCAGTATACTACAGGAGTTCACACGCCTGCAACCGCTTCTTTCATGCTCTTAACATACTCATAGAGATAGGGCGCCGCCTCCGTGCCGTACTTTGCCACGATCCGCACGATGGCGCTGCCCACGATGGCACCGTCCGACACGCCCGCCATCTTTGCCGCCTGCTCCGGGGTACTGATGCCGAAACCAATGGCCGTCGGCGTATCCGTCACCTCACGGATGTGTCCCAGGATCGTGTCCAGATCGGTACTGATCTCATTTCTCACACCAGTGACACCCATGGAACTCACCACATAGATAAACCCGTTTGCTTCCGCCGCAATTTTCTTGATCCGGCTCTCGGAAGTAGGAGCGATCATGGAGATCACGCTGACGCCATGGACATTGGCAATGGGCTCCATCTCGCCTTTTTCCTCATAAGGCATATCGGGAATGATAATACCCGCCACGGAAAGCTCCTCACACTTTGCAAAGAAACGGTCATAGCCATAATGGAACACCGGATTCGCATAAGTCATAAAGCAAAGCGGCACATCGCTCTGCTCCCGCACCCTGCGCACGATCTCAAACACGCCGTCCGTAGTAATGCCGCCCTTCAACGCCCTTATGTTTGCCTCCTGGATCACAACGCCTTCTGCCGTGGGATCTGAGAACGGAATTCCGATCTCGATCAGATCTGCACCGGCTCTGGCAATCTCCAGAATATTTTTCACGCTGCTGTCCGCATCGGGATCACCCGCAGTAATAAACGCAATAAATGCCTTTTTATTCGGTGTATCAAATGCTTTTGCAATTTTCTCGTTAGTCATGAAGATCCACCCCCCTGTATCTGGCAATCGCTGCCACATCTTTATCTCCGCGTCCGGAAATGCAGACAATAATGCTCTGATCCGGGCTGTAATTCTTTGCAATCTTGATCACCTGTGCCACTGCATGGGCACTCTCGATGGCGGGAATGATGCCCTCCGTCTTGGAGAGATATTCAAAGGCCTGCACTGCTTCCTCATCTGTAATGGGCACGTACTGTGCTCTGCCGATATCGTGGAGATACGCATGTTCCGGTCCGATGCCGGGATAATCCAATCCGGCGGAAATCGAATACACCGGTGCGATCTGTCCGTACTCATCCTGGCAAAAATAGGACTTCATGCCGTGAAAGATCCCCAGCGTGCCGGTGGAAATCGTCGCCGCTGTCTCCGGTGTGTCCACACCCTTGCCGCCTGCCTCACAGCCGATCAGTTCCACATCCTTGTCCTCAATGAAGTTGTAAAATGCGCCCATGGCGTTGCTGCCGCCGCCCACGCAGGCCACCACAGCCGCCGGAAGTTTTCCCTCTGCCTCTAAGATCTGCTCTCTGGCTTCTTTACTGATCACACTCTGGAAATCCCGCACGATCATCGGGAACGGATGAGGCCCCATGACAGAGCCAAGGCAATAATGGGTATCCTCCACCCGATTACTCCACTCTCTCATGGCGTCATTCACTGCATCTTTCAGCGTCTGCGTTCCGGTGGTCACCGCATTGACCTTTGCGCCCAACAGCTCCATACGGTACACATTCAATGCCTGGCGAATGGTATCCTCCTTGCCCATGAAGATCTCACACTCCATACCCAGAAGCGCCGCCGCCGTGGCGGTTGCCACGCCGTGCTGTCCCGCACCGGTCTCTGCGATCAGCCGGGTCTTGCCCATTCGTTTTGCAAGCAGTGCCTGCCCCAAAACATTGTTGATCTTGTGGGAACCGGTATGATTCAGGTCTTCACGCTTCAGATAGATTTTGGCGCCTCCTAGATCCTTTGTCATCTTCTCCGCATAATACAGAAGCGACGGTCTGCCCGCATACTCATTCAGCAGTTTCTGCAGCTCCGCGTTAAATTCCGGGTCTTTCTTATAGTGCTCATATGCCTCTTCCAGACGGATCAGTTCATTCATCAAAGTCTCTGAAATATATTGTCCGCCGTGAATACCGTAACGTCCTTTACTCATCTTGCTCTCTTCCTCTCTGTTTTACTCTGTCATATACTCATCTGCCTGAAAGCAGTTTTAGCATTCCTGCCTTATCCGGACTTCTCATAAAAGTCTCTCCGATCAGCACCGCATCGGTTCCGTTTTCCTCCAGCCGTCTGATATCCTCTCTGGTCTTCATACCGCTCTCCGAAACAAACAGAATATCAGGAGGTACCATCTGCCGCAGCCGCACCGAATTGTTGATATCCACCGAGAAATCCTTAAGATTCCGGTTGTTCACGCCGATGATGCGCGCTTTCGCCGCCAGCGCCATCTCCACTTCCTGCTCGTCATGCGCTTCCACCAACGCGGAAAGCCCCAATTTATCCGCAATCTGTGCGTACTCCTGAAGCTGTCCGGGAGACAGGATGGCACAGATCAACAATACCGCATCCGCTCCCATTTTCTTTGCCTGGTAGATCATATATTCATCCACGGTAAAATCCTTCCGCAGAAGCGGGATCTGCACCCGCTTTCGGATTGCTTCCAGATACCTGTCGCTGCCTTTAAAATAAAACGGCTCCGTCAGGATCGAGATGGCATCCGCTCCCGCCTGTTCATATTCCACAGCAATCTCCTCATAAGGAAAATTCTCCGCGATCACACCCTTGGAAGGCGACGCTTTCTTCACCTCACAGATAAAACGGATGCCCTCCTGCGACAACGCCTGCTCGAAGGGATAAGGCTTATCTGTAAGCCGGTGCCTGGGCAGCGCTTCCGCCTGCGCCTGCAGTTCCGCCAGAGGGAGGCTGCGCCGTTGTTCCGCGATCCGCTCTGCTGTTTTGGCTGCGATCTCCGCCAATATCGTATCTGCCATGTCAGCTCCTTTCCGTCAGGAAATTCTCGATGATCTTCCTGCCCTCCGGTGTCAGCACCGACTCCGGGTGAAACTGCACGCCGTACACCGGCAGCCTGCTGTGTTCCACCGCCATCACCTCTCCGTCCGGTGTGACTGCCGTCACCTTCAGCACATCCGGCATACTTTCCGGATCTGCCGCCAGCGAATGGTATCTCGCCACAGTCATGTTTTCGTTCATTCCCCGGAACAACGCACTGTTTGTATCAAGCTGTACGACAGACTGCTTCCCGTGCATCAGTTCTCTCGCATAGGTGATCGTGGCACCGTATACCTCGCAGATTGCCTGATGCCCCAGACAGATTCCCAAAATAGGGATTTTGCCCGCCAGCGTCCGGATCACCTCTTCACAGACGCCTGCCTGTTCCGGTCTGCCCGGTCCGGGAGATAGAATAATGTGGCTGGGGGATAACGCCTCTATTTCCGCAACCGTCAGCTCATCATTCCGGATCACCCGGATATCTTCGTTTACCGATCCGATGAGCTGATACACATTATAGGAAAAACTATCATAATTGTCTATCAAAAGTATCATATTATTCCAGTCCTTTCTGTGCCCGTTCAATCGCTTCCCTGACTGCAGCCGCCTTTTGGATACATTCTCTATACTCATTCTCCGGCACACTGTCCGCTACGATACCGGCGCCGGAACGGATGAAAACCTTGCCGTTTTTGGAAAATGCCAGCCGGATACCGATACAGGTATCCAGATTCCCGGTGAAGGACAAATACCCGATCGCCCCTCCGTAAATTCCCCGTTTATTATCCTCCAGCTCATTGATGATCTCACAGGCCCGAAGCTTCGGTGCACCGGAAAGGGTTCCCGCAGGAAGGATGGCATCCACTCCGTCCACCGCGTCCTTATCCGCTCTGATGATTCCGCTCACCGTGGAACCGATATGCATCACATGGGAATACCGCTCGATCTGCATGTATTTCTCCACCTTGACCGTTCCGATCCGGCTGATCTTCCCGATATCGTTGCGCCCCAGATCCACCAGCATATTATGCTCCGCGCGCTCTTTTTCATCAGCTAACAGCTCCCGTTCCAACTCTGCGTCTTCCTCCGGGGTCTCACCGCGCCTTCTGGTACCTGCCAGGGGATAGGTATATAATTTCCCCTCCTCCAGCTTTACCAGCGTTTCCGGGCTGGCTCCGGCAATCTCACCGTCCGAACCGGAGAAATAGAACATATAGGGCGAGGGATTGGTGGTGCGCAGCACCCGGTACGCATCCAGCAGACTTCCTTCCATCCTGGCTTCCAATCGATTGGACAGCACCACCTGAAAGATATCTCCCTCTTTGATATAATGTTTTCCCTTGCGCACCATATCGCAATAAGCCTGCTCGTCAAACAGCGGCTCAAATCCGGAAGTCAGCTTCAGCGAAACATGGGGAGCTTTCTCCCCCTTCATAAGCAGCTGCTTTAAGTTCTGCAGTTCCACAACCGCCTTATTGTAATTGACTTCCAGCTCATCCGTCCGCACATTCACGATCAGGATCAGCTTCTGTCTGTAATTGTCAAACACCACCACCTTGTGGAACAGCATAAGATTGACATCGGAAAAACCCTCCTCATCCTTTGCATCCAACCGCAGTGTCGGTTCACTATACTTGATATAATCGTAGGAAAAATATCCCACCAAACCGCCGGTAAACGGAGGCAGATCTTCTATGACGGGACTCTTATTTTCCGACAATACATTCCGGATCAGTTCCCATACATCTTCCGTGGTCGTACGGCTGCTCATGGGAGACTTGATCGTTGTGGTTCCGTTATGACAGTTGATCTCCAGCAGGGGATCATATCCCAGAAAAGAATATCTGCCCCAGCGTTTATCCGCCTCAGCACTCTCCAGCAGATAGACATGATTGCTTACTTTTTTTAATACCTGCAGCACCTCGATGGGTGTGGTCATATCCGCAAAAAGCTCACAGCTCACCGGTATCACACCGTATGTCTCCTGCCCGTTATATTTCCTGCATTCCTCCAGACCAGGTACCACTTTCATGCTATCCCTCCTCGCTTCTGTATAACTGTTGTCCTCATTGTTCACAAAAAAACGTCCTTGACAGAAATCTCTTCTGTCAAGGACGAGTCTTGATCCGTTCCGGATACACCCGCGGTGCCACCTTGATTCACGATGAAAATCGTGCGCTTACAGGATACGATCACATGACTGATTTATATCCCTGACCCTTTACGCAGGTCCTACGTCGCAGGATACTGAAAACTTTCGTTTTGTTCATTGCGCCCTCCGTGGTCCATTTAACAGCCTGCCTCTCCAACCTTTCTCAGCATCCGGTCTCTCTGTGCGCGCATCTGCTGTTTTTATCTCCACTTCCTTGGTTTGATCCGTGTTTATTTTTTATTATATTACTTCGCTAAAGTGCAAATGTCAAGCATTTTTTAGAATTTGAACTTATTCACTTCGCTGTCCAGATGCTGTGCAATGGACGCATTCTCATTGACCACATCCCGGTTCTGATTCATATTGCTGGACATCTCCGCCACAGAGGAAGCCACGTCTGAAACGCCTCTGGCGCTTTCCTCCACCGCTCTGGACACGTCATCCATAGCGGTGTTCACGCTCTCCATGGATCTCTCGATATTCTCGGAAGCCTCCTCCACATTGCGGAGCATATCGGATACCTGTTCCGCATCTTTTTGATACTGCAGTCCCGTATCCATCAACTGTCTGTAGCCGCCGATCGTCTTTACTTTTACAAAATCTACCATCCTGGTGGACTCCTCTGCCAGTCCCTTTACGTTTGCGATCACTTCCTCGCTGATGATCTGGATCTGTTTCGCAGTCTCAGCAGAATGCGTCGCCAGAGAACTGATCTCGCTGGCAACCACTGCAAAGCCTCTGCCCTGCTCTCCCGCTCTCGCCGCCTCGATACTGGCATTTAAGGACAGCAGATTGGTCTCATCCGCAATCTCCAGAATCGTCTGCGTCAATTTGCTTATATTTTCCACATCCTTGGATTTCTCAATTTTTTCATCCAGGCTCTTTGTCATATTTTCAGCTGCGGTCTCCGCAATCTTGGTCTCCTCTGCAGCGCTCTTACACATCTGCTGTGCTCTGCCCTGCATCTCCTGCGCATAGCTGGTACCGCGCTGCACGCTGACATTCAGTCCATCCACATCCGACTGAATCTGCTGCGTGGAGAACTGCACCTGCTGCAAGCTCGCCGAAGTTTCCTGCATGGCCGCGCTCATCTCCTCCATGGTCGCAGACACGCCGACCAGCTGATCGTTGGTGCGCACCGTCATGTTGAGGGCTGTCTCCACAGAACCGGAAAGGCGGTTGGAGTTGCCGGAAATGCTGCTCACCACCGTACGAATATACTCCAGCAGATTATTGATGTTTTCTGCGATATCGCCGACCTCATCATTGCTGTTTACCTGGATCTTCTGGGTCAGATCACCGTTGTTGCTCACCAGGTCGGACACCTTGTTATTGACTGTCTTCAGGCCTGCCGAGATACGGCTCGCCATGATCACGGAGATCACAACGGATACGATCACCAGCAGCACACCGATGGTCACAATCGCCATAACAATCTTATGTAAGGTTTCCACGATATTTTCCGCATGGTAATCGATCCCAAGAACACCTACCACGGCACCGTTCCGATCCGAAACCGGCGCATATGCCGTGATATAGCTTGCACCGTCCGCCTTCTCGATCTTGTTTGTCACATAACCGGAACTGTTCATGGCATTCTTCATTTCCGCCACATAGAAATCCTCAACCGGTTCCCCCACGGCAGTCTCGCCATCCGGCACGGAAAGATAGACCATCTGACCGTCCCTCTCTCCCACGGTATAAATGGAATGAATGTTGCCGCTGGCCTGAATATTCTCCAGCGCCTCCAATGTCACCGTATTTGCATAGCTTTCATCCGAACCGGTCTCCAACAGAGATAACAGATTCCCGTTGATCTCTCTGGCGGATACCTGCGTCAGCGCCAGGGTGTCCGCCGCCGCACTCTCCACGAAGCTGTTGCTCACATGATTATAGATAAAAATTCCCATCACCAGACAGATCAGGATATTTACCGGCACGCTGCCCAAAAGAATTTTACTGCGTATACTGAATCTCATATTTCGTCCCCCTATTCCGCATTTAATGAATCTACGATTGCCTGCGACATCCAGTTTCCGTTCTGTGCAGCGAACTGACCGTAGGCTTCTTCGATATCCTGACCATTCACTACCACCTTGTTGATCAGTTCCGTTTTTAATGCCATCAGATCACTGTTGTATAGCGCGTAGGCCTCGGTACTGTACGGCAGATCCGCCAGTTTACTGTGGCTGTTAAAGGCATCTGCCGCCACAGCCGCCTTTGTGCCTGCGTTTCCCGCCCCCGGATCATTCTTGATAGGCACAATGGCGAGCATACGGTCAATATGGTTCTTCGCATAGGTCTCCGAAGTGGGCGAATAGGTCCATAGCGTTTCAATGTCCCCACCGTCCAGCATAGTCTCCAGGAAATACTCGTACACACCCGCAGGATTCTTGCACGCGGAGGTAATGCACCACACCGGCGCCACTCTCTCCAGATAGGCTCCGGTCTCCGCAATGGGCGCGATAGCCACCAGTTCATCATCGACGCCGGATTCTTTCAGTTTATTGGAAAGGGTATTTCCCCAGGTCCCCGCCCAGTAAGTAAACGCACCGTATTCATTTGCATAAAATTTATCTCTGCAGTTTCCTGTAGAATTCTCCGCAATCTTCGGATCGATATATCCCGCCTTGTAGGCGGTCTGAAGGCGACGCAGCGCATCCTTCATGGCATCCTCCGTAAATCCGTCCGCCCAGGTTCCGTCCTCTTTTTGATAAAAAGCAGGATATGCGTCCTGATAAAATTCCGGCAGATAATTGGTATACGGTGCTTCACTGTTGATCAGCCCCGCCGCCGACACACCGTAAGTATCTCCGTTTCTGCCGTTGCCGTCCGGATCCCGCTCTGTAAATGCCTTTAACATGGCCAGATATTCCTCATAATTACCAGGAACCGACAATCCGCAATTGTCCAGCCACGCCTTCTTCACATAAGTGATACAGCCGTTTCCTCTGGCCGGTGTGATCCCATATAATTTACCGTGAATGCGGATGCCCTCGATCAGTTCCGCATTGCCTGCATCCTGTATTTTCCGCTCCAGTTCCGAACCCTGGTAGTAATCGGAAATATCCGCCAACATGTCCTCCGCCGCATACTCTGTGTAATAAGTGGAGCTGAGCAATACCACATCGGGAAGATTTCCGGATGCAAATGCCTCCTTGACTTCATCATAATAGACATCGTGCTCCGGCTGTATGATCTCCAAAGTGATCCCCGTCTTCTCCTCCCAAAGCGCTTTAAACTCCTCCTGTCCCTTATCCGGCGTTACAAGCGTTCCGTCCACCATCATGGTGATCTTTTCCGGCTTTGTCCATGTTGCATTGTCTGTGACACCCGAATGGCTCTCCGCCTGTGACCCTTTTTTACTGTCCGGCGTCCGATTTGCACAGCCTGTCAACATACAGAGCGCCAACGCGGAGCACAATATTTTTGCAACGGCTTTTCTCTTCATATTACAGGACGATCCTCCTTCCGATAAATTTTATACCTATTTTTCATTGCTTTCCAATTCACAAAAAAGGTCTGAAGGTTGACCTCCAGACCTCATAAAGCCCTTTTCACCAACAAGTTTATTTTACCTCAAATAAACCCAAAAAACAATATCAAAACTGTATCGGCTCCACTTCCGGTGTTATGGGAAGCAAACCAACCTGTTGCATTATTTCTTTAGCTCAGAAATAGAAATACCGTTACTTCCCAAAGGAATCGCGTGATCCAATCCGACAAACTTTCCGTTTTCCTGCCATAGGACTTCCTTCACAAAATTATACTTCTCCCCATCCCATGTTTTAAAGTCATCCAACAACAAGCCTCCGGTATCGCCGGAATTTGCATTGATGCACCAGAACGTATGGTTCA
>DFDT01000128.1:0-2922 GCA_002368865.1 Lachnospiraceae bacterium UBA3821
GCAGACCGCCTTTGGCCACTTCCGACCAGCAGAGCACTTCCCACAGAATCTGCTTTCCATCCACAGAAAAATCCGACCAAACCTCGTCCAGCACATCCAGCGTCCGCATCACATACTCCACAGTCTCCCGCCCGGAAACATCCCGCATGCACTCCAGACGCTCCGCATTCACATACACATTGTCCGTCTGTGTCAGATAAACCAGCCACCTGTTCTTTGCCAATTGCTCCGGCTTTACCTGCCCGTCTGTATCAAAATAAAATTCAAAATTTGGCATATAAATCTCCTGTACTCTGAACTATGCAAAAACTGTTGACAAACCTGTTTCTTCTGTGCTATCCTCTTTTAAAGAGAAATGGGTTTTTGCCAAGTAAAGTCTATGACTCCAAAGGGTTGCTCGTTTCTTTTTTTATGTCTATCACATCATAGAGATACATTTTCCCATTATTGTCATGCCTGATCAGTAGCGATGCATGAAAAACATTGTATCTATCTATACTTCCGTCTTCCGAAAACACAGGTAAAGCAAACCTTGAATTATAGCGGTACCATCCATACCTTGCGTTCCACTGATGCTTTTCTCCTTGATTTTCTTTAAAATGTTTGTCTGAGGCGACTTCTATAAGTTCAGGTATCCCTTGTGCAACGTTTGCCTTCGCTTTTGCCGCTGTTCCTTTCAGACCATGTGTATACCGTGACCCCGTATATTCATCCGGTAACTTACTGTCTATATAAATTATATCCCCCGAAGACACGATCTTATAAAACTCTCCTACATATTCTTCCAGATACTCTCTTACATCCTTCCAATCGACTGAGCGTTTCCCCTTGAAACGGATATTATTAATCTTAACCAGTTGTTTGCCCTTCTCATTGGTTGTAATTTCTACATTTCTCGTCACACTTTTACCACCCCTTTGTATTCTGAAACAATATTTATTCCATAACTACCCCTTTTTCTTCTTTGTCAGCTTTTCATATTCCAACTGATATGCAATCAGCCGGGGGATATACTCCGGTGGATTCCTCCGTCCTGCCTCCCAGTCCTCTAATGTGCGAACAGGAATACCTGTATGCAAGGAAAACTCTTTCCTGTTTTCCCCAACACTTTCCCTTAATTCAATTATTCTGTTTGCTATATCCATACTTTCTCGCCTCCACGCATTGCGTTATATAGCATATCACATCCGCCGCTTTTACGCAATGCGTGGAGAAATATAATTTTTCACAGACATTTCCTCAAAGCTACTTCTGTTGCCTTTCCTCCTCCGCCTGCTCCAATTTGCGCAGAAACCGTTCATCACTCTCCCGTTTATCCTGCAAAGTTGTGAAGTTAAACATTCCGGCAATTTTCCTCGCGATCCGATTTTTTGAATGAAGAAACCACGTCCATACTTGCTTGATACCGTATATCAAAAATGCCAGCCCCACCCAATTGATCAATCCAATGGCATGCAGACCAAAATCAATATAGCCTCCGGTCAGTACAAGAAAAATGCCGACAATGCCTTCGATCCGGTATTCCTTTTCCTTCTTGCCATATGTCTCCAGCCGCCTCCGGATATGAATCATCTCGCTCTCAAGATCCGCAGCATAACGCGGCAGCCGTTCCTCCTGCCGACTGCCCGGCCAGATACTTTCCGGCTCCGATTTCGCACGGTGGATGCCCCCGCTCCGATAATAGATGACACCGGCAATAATCATCCCGTATAATCCAACAAGCAGAAGATCCCGCCCCGCGTGGGGGGGACTGCTGCCAGATTTCATAATTTTCAACAAACAGCTTCTCGTCAAACTCAGGATTTTTACTGTACCATGCAGCATTCAGCGGACTGTTTCGCCGCTTGACCTCTCCGGCGAACGCAATCTTTTCCTCTGCGCCCTGCACAAGCTGCTCCATTGCCGCGATCGCATCCTTGTCATAAAGCCAGACCCGGATATACCGCCCCTCCGCAATCCGGACCGTGTAAAACGAATAACTGCGCAGTTTCATAAACTCGCCGTCATTTCCAAACCAGTGTCCGTTGGGTGCCTGGATCTTATAGACTTCCGTGATTTCCCCCTGCACGTACTGCCCCGCGCGGAGATTTGTACCGGAAAGCCCGGATAAGTCCACCGTCGGATGCGCCAGCAATCGAAATCCCTGTATCAAAAACAGACAAAGGCTCACCCCGCCAATCACAAAACTGACAATTGCAGCGGTCGGGACGGTAAATTGATTCGCGGCTCTGTTCATGCTTCCTTCCTCCGGTACAGCCGGCTCGGCCGGTGCGCCTCCCCGGAAGTCATATACTCCGTCTCCTCGATCAGATCCGCCATCTTCTTGCGGAAATTCGCCTTGTATAATTCCCTGCCCAGCAAAACCTCATATACGATCTGCAGCTCTGGCAGGGTAAACAGCTTTCCCACCAGATGGAACGCAATATCCGTGTACTCCACCTTGTTTGCCAGCCGCCATCTGGCGTACTCAATGATTTTCCTATGGTCGAATGCGATCTCTTTGTCCCCGGCAAGCAGCTCCTCCACATCCTCCAGATACGCTGCCCGCACACGTTCACCTGCCTTGTAGGCCAGCTTTTCCACCGGAACTAACGCCATGTACGCCACGGAAATGATACGCATACGCGGGTCTCTGTGAATGTCTCCGAAGGTGTAAAGCTGCTCGAAATAAATCCCGGAAAGCCCGGTCTCCTCCGCAATTCCCCGCTCCGCCGTCTCATCCAGCGTCTCGTCCATGCGCACAAAAACCCCCGGCAGCGCAGGCATCCCGCAAAAAGGCTCTTCCTCTCTTTCAATCATCAGAAGTTTCAGCCTTCGGTCTTCTATGGTAAATACCAGCAGATCCACCGCCACCGAGGGTTTTTCATATTTTGAGGCATCATATTGTTCCATAAATTCACTACGCTCCGATTTTCTCATGTC
>DFDT01000128.1:3050-3940 GCA_002368865.1 Lachnospiraceae bacterium UBA3821
TTAAACTCTATTGTATCATCTAAAATTCCGTCTGAAAAGACCACACCGTTCTCCGCCATGTCCGATACAAATGAGAGGCGATCCCGCTCCGTCACCTGTCCGTACACAAGCTCCGTCTGGGTGTATCTGCTGGGATAAGGCTCCCGCACCTGGAAAATCAGCTTTCCCGCATCCCACGCTGCGCCCATCCCATGCGCCGTGCCTGCTCCTTGTGCCCCGTCCGACGACATCTGCTCCCAGGCTCCGTTCAGATGAAACGCTCTGGCCATCCCCCGAAACTGTGCCATCACCGACGCATGCCATCCGGTCATGCCAAGTCCCGTGGACACGATCACACCGGAAGACGACTGCTGCTCCACCACACCATTATAGCACATATGGTACCTGGCGGAAGTATGATTATTGACCCCGATGAAAAAATCATTTACCGCATAAAGCACCTGCCCATCCGCTGTCTCGGCTTTCCCCATGGTCACCCGCTTTTCGTTCTGACTTCCGGCGATCACTTTAGGCAAAAGCGACTCCAGGTCCCCTGCCTCAAATGGAAGAAGCTGCCCCTCCCACCGCTTTACATCCGGATTGACACCCACCAGAGGCTGCCCGTCCAGATACTTCATGACGTTCGCCACCAGACCGTCCTGTCCCACGGCAACCACAATATCCTTCGCTCCGAAGATCATGTTGGGAACATAATCCCTGTCAATCTCCTGCACTCTGGCATAGCGCCCTGCAATCGCGCGGGAACTTTCCAACGCTTCATAATAGTTGGCATGCTCCGCCTCGTAGTCTGAAAAATCCGCACCCAGATGCTCCACATAAAATTTTGCCTGCTCCACCGTATTATAGCGGCGCTTCAGTTCCTCCATGCGCGTCCTGCGCTTTACCAGCAC
>DFDT01000130.1:0-43856 GCA_002368865.1 Lachnospiraceae bacterium UBA3821
AGATCTGGATGGCACCCTCCTGGGCAATCTGCTCGATTCCCTTCACAAACTGCTTCCGCTTCATGGTGTCCATCTGCCTTACCCTGGCAAAATGCTCCGGCGCAAAGGTCGGAATCCCCTCGTACTGGAATTTGTCCTTGGGCATACAGATCGTATCTCCGATGGAAAAAATGCCCGGATCAAACACACCGATAATATCTCCCGCATAAGCCTCCGACAGGATCTTGCGCTCATCCGCCATGATCTGCTGAGGCTGGGACAGGCGCATCACTTTATTTCCCTGCACATGGCGCACTTCCATATTGGCGTCAAAACGGCCGGAGCAGATACGCATAAACGCGACTCTGTCCCGGTGTGCCTTGTTCATATTTGCCTGAATTTTGAATACAAAGGCGGAAAATTCATTTTCTGCAGGCTCGATCATGCCGATATCCGCTTTTCTGGGAAGCGGGGTTGTGGTCATATTCAGGAAATGCTTCAAAAAGATCTCCACGCCGAAGTTGGTGAGAGCCGAACCGAAACAGACCGGTGTCAGTTTTCCGGCACGCACCGCATCCAGATCAAATTCCGCGCTGGCGCCGTCCAGGAGTTCAATCTCGGCTAACAGCTTGTCCGCCGCCTCATCACCGAGCAATTTCCTCAAATGCGTCTCATCCTCCACTGCAACCTCTGTAGCCTTGCCCTCTTTGGTCCCCTTCTCCGTGTCGGAATAAGCAATGACACACTTTTTCTCCCTGTCATACACGCCCTGGAACGCCTTACCGGAACCGATGGGCCAGTTCACGGGACAGGTGGCAATACCAAGTTCTTTCTCGATATCATCCAGCAGTTCAAACGTATCTCTGGCATCTCTGTCCATCTTATTGATAAACGTAAAAATAGGGATTCCCCGCATACCGCAGACCTTGAACAATTTTCTGGTCTGGGCCTCCACACCCTTCGATGCGTCGATCACCATGACCGCAGAGTCCGCCGCCATCAGTGTTCGGTACGTATCCTCCGAGAAATCCTGATGCCCCGGCGTGTCCAAAATATTGATACAATATCCGTCATACTCAAACTGCAGCACGGAGGAGGTCACAGAGATACCTCTCTCCTTCTCGATCTCCATCCAGTCCGATACCGCATGACGCGCTGTCGCCTTTCCCTTTACGCTTCCCGCCAGATTAATGGCTCCTCCGTAGAGCAGAAATTTCTCCGTCAGCGTGGTCTTACCCGCATCGGGATGGGAAATGATCGCAAAGGTACGGCGACGATTGATTTCTTCTGTATAGTTACCCAAAACAATATCCTCCTGATCCTGTCCTCACATGCTCACAGCATGCTGTCGCCGGCAAATTCCGGCGCAATACCAAAATATTGTAACACAGTTGCCCCTATATCGGCAAATGTTTTTCTCGTTCCCAGGTTTTGGGGCGGAATCCGGCTCCCGTACATCACAAACGGAGTGTATTCTCTGGTATGATCTGTGGTCTTTGTATAAGCCGGATCACAGCCGTGATCCGCCGTGAGCATCAATACATCCTCCGGCTTCATCCGGTTCAGGATCTTTGGCAGCTTTTCATCAAAATAAGTCAGCGCCTTCGCGTATCCGTCCACGTCCCTGCGATGTCCGTAAAGCATATCATAGTCCACCAGATTCACAAAACAAAGCCCTTCAAACTCTTTGTCCAGATATTCCAGTGTGCGATCGATCCCCTCTTCATTGCCGGCAGTATACACCGCTTCCGTGATCCCCTTTCCGGCAAAAATGTCCTTGATCTTGCCCACGGCGATCACATCTTTCCCGGCTGCCTTCAGCTGATCCAGCATCGTCACGGCAGGCGGTTCCATCGAAAAATCATGTCGGCGCAAGGTGCGAGTAAAATTTCCTGGCTCCCCCACAAAAGGTCTGGCGATCACCCGCCCCACACCATGTTCCCCGGTCAGTATCTTTCTGGCAATCCTGCAATACTCATACAGCTGCTTGGGCGGCACAAGCTCCTCATGGGCAGCAATCTGAAACACGCTGTCCGCGGAGGTATAAACGATCAGCTTCCCTGTCTTCAGATGCTCCTCACCGTAGTCCGCGATCACCTGTGTTCCTGAATACGGCCGATTGCAGAGGATTCCGCGCCCGGTCTGCTCTCGAAACGGAGCCAGCACTTCCTCCGGGAACCCTTCCGGATATGTGGGCAGCGGCTTCCCTGAATAGACTCCCGCAATCTCCCAATGCCCGATGGTGGTATCCTTTCCCCTGGAAGCCTCCCGCATACGGGCGACAACGGCAGTGTGAGGCTCTTTCGCCGTCCACTCCGTGCCGTCCGCCTTCTTTGCCGTCTGTACCCCCTCTATCTGAAACAGCCCCATCTTCTGTAGATTCGGCAGTGCGAAGTACGGACTTTTCGAAACACTTCCGATCGTGTTTACATGGAAGTCTCCGTAATCACCCGCATCCTCCATCTGCCCCACACCAAAACTGTCCAATACGATCAAAAACACTCTCTTCATAGTCTGCCCCGTTTATCCTTCCCGTAAATTTCTGCTTCCTGTCAGTCTCATGACATTATGTAATTTCAGCATACCACAAAATCTCACTGCACAACAGTACTGATCACAATATTTTCTGCGGGAATGCCTGTTTTCCTCTTAACAATATCCTCAATCTGGGCGCGCTGTACCTCATTCAGAGAAGTCGCGTTCACCACCACATCCACCATATCGTCTGCAATACTCACCACCACGTCCGAGAAGCCTTTCGCTTCCAACAGGATCTCCGCAGCCGATTCCTTCTCCGCTGTCACAGTCATCTCCACCATGCTGTCCACCGCATCCTGCTTCTGCTCGTCGCTCAAGCCGTCACTGCCTATGATCTGCATTAGCGTCTCTTTGTTTTTTGCCCTGGTCTGTTCTTTCAAAAGCTTTGCATCCGACAGCACCGCCACGCCATCCGACGATGTGAAGACCGCTTCCCCCGGGATCTCACCGGCCTCCGGCGTCACCTCTGCGATCTGCATGTCACTGTCCAGATAATCGTCCATGATCACATCCGCATCCGTATCCAGACTCTCAATCTCCGTCAGGCCGGCTGAGAGCAGATCGGTTTCCGACAGATCCAACAGCCCGTTCAGTTCCGCGCTGTCACTCAGCTGCTCGGAGGTGTAGTTTTCCGTGATCACGCCCGAAGAATTCGCCGCGCTGTACAATTCTCCGTCCTCCACCGTCAAATACTCCTCTTCCAGGTTGGTGCCCGCAAATTGCAGATATCCTGCAATGGCGATCATAACTGCCAGCGCGGTGATCATCAGTTGGTTCTTTTTCACTAAATTTTTCACAGCAATCTCCCTCTTATTCTTTCATTTTTAGAAAGTCTATCACTTTCTTTTGTTTCATTGTATGAGACCTGTCTGCAATATATGCTTGTTTCCCATCGGAAGTACTTTCACTCTGTGCGCCTCCACGCCGAAAAGCGCCTGCGCTGCCTCCGTGATACTGCGGTTCACCTTTCCGTCGCCCGCGCCTTCCGCGATCACAAGTACGCCCTCCACCCGGGGATACAGAATCTTCGTCACAAACGGCTCCCCCTCTTTGTTCTGGTACACGGTACTGTCCCCTTTTTCATACTGTGTGACAGACCGGGTTCCTCCTTCGCTGTCCTGCTCTACGGTACTGGAACGCGAGATCGGCTCATCCTTCTCAACCACCTGCTCTTCAGAAGACACAAACGTGAGCATCACCTCAACCTCTCCTACATTTTCCATAGCGGACAATAATCTTTTTAACTTCTCCTCCTGAACGGTCTCGTAATCCATGGACCCACTGCCGTCCTTTTCCGTGGTCTCCTCCTGTATCACCCGTTTTTCCGAAATGCTTTCCTTCGAACTGCTCTCTCCCGATGAGCCCTCCTCCTTTTTTACCGGGAGCGCTATCACAAACAATAAAATCCCGGCCAATACCATAATGATCAGATTCTCTCTTTGAAACCACTTTTTCCACAGGCTCAGCCAATCAATCTTTTTCATTTTCTTCCTCCCCCAACACGACAGGCTCGATCTTCACCCGGTCAATCTTATCCACTTCCACTCCCTCTATGTCCTGATTTCCCTGCCTGGTCTCAGCAGACGCCGCTTCCTTCGGCACTGCCTCATCCTGTTCCGTCACAGATGTCCCGATCACTTGCAGCTGCTCCTGAAACCATTTTATCCGCTCCTCCAGGCTTTCCTCTCCTGTTCCTGTCAGAATATGGCCAATCGGCAAAACAAGCTGAATCAGAATCATAGCGCTGAGCAGCATTTTCAGATACTTCTCGTAAGAGCCATTCGGTCTGCAGTGAATCAATGTCTGCGCGCAGATCACAAAAACACCGATCCTGCAGACTGCCGTCATCCAGTTTGTCATAGCATCTACGCCCCCTTCATAAACCTTTATTTGTGGCGATTGCAATGATCGCAATGGAGATCAGAAACAATAACATCGCCGTCCCTGCAAGCCGGAACAGAAAAAATGCACCGTTTCCCACCTGATCCGCGCAGGTTGTGATCCGCTTGTTGCTGACAATTCCCATAAGCGCCGCGGCAGCCTTCAGCATAAATGCAGTCAGACCTATTCGAAACAACGGTGTCAGGCATAAAAGGCACAGGAGGATCAAAAGCCCCAGCCCCATACTGTTTTTGATCACAACAGCCGATCCCACCGTAAGCTTCATCACTCCTTCCGCGGCATCTCCGACTCCGGGCAGCGCTCCCATGGTCTTTTGTACAATTGTATTTTGAAAAGAATCCAGCACCGGCGTCAACACGGACTGAAAAACGCTGAGACCCGTCACGATCCAGACGGAAGCCTTTAGCACGCCTCCGATGATCTTCTCAAGAAATTCCATAAACAATGTCAGCTTCTCCTCGATCCAGATACCGTTGACAACGGCCAGCAGGCAATAGCTGTATATCAGGGGAAGTATCACGCCGCTCAAGATCTCCTGCACGATGCAGAGCAGGATCAGCATAAACTGATAATAGCTTCCCGCTGTCACAGCCCCCGCCGCAACTCCCACCGCCATCAGATATGCCGGTATTAAAAGCCGGCTGAACAGAACAATATTTTCCATGACATGCGCGGTCTGATCCATCGTCTGCGAAAAACATTTCAACAGCACGGTACTCATCAATAGATAGATAAAATAAAAACTCAGATCGGCCACCTGATGCTTGTCAAATACTTCCACAAAATGTCCCACCAGCGCTGACATCACCCCCAGTACCACTAACCACACAAAAACATTTTTTATTCCTTCGGTGCTCCCCGCCATCTCCCTGATTCCAAGCTGCAAATAGTCCGATAACACGCCCAGTACATCCCCCTGGAGCAGACGATGCATCAGTTCGGAAAAGGAGATATCATATGCGGGAAACAGCCTGTCCATCTCATTCTGTAGCTGCCCGAACCCATACTCCTCCCAAATCGTTTCCACATCCATGTATGTAACTCCCCCCGTCTGTCACTTTTTCAGGCCAGACTTTGGATCTGTTCGATCACCGCAAACAGTATCGGCAATCCGGCAAAGATCACAGAAAGCTTTCCCAATATTTCAATCTGTTCCGATACCGCTCCGTATCCCGCATCTTTGCAGAGGCCGGCGCTGAATTCGCAGATATAAGCAATGCCGATGACTTTGAACAGAACCGTCAGATATTCCCCCGAACCGTCCAGATATCTTTTCAGCAATTCAAATTTATCCAGGACCAGTTCCAATTGTCCCAGTACAAACCCAAAGATCAGAATGCAGATCCCCATTCCAATCAGGATCCCGTACTCCGGCTTCTGTACCTTGAACTGCAGGGCAAGAAGCACCCCCAGGACAGCCAATACTCCTATTTTGATCACCGCCGTCATTCCCGGTCCCCTCCCTTCCATATGGCCCTATAATACAAACAGCGCCTGAATTGTCTGGAACAGATCATATATATACGGTACGATCCATGACAGTACAAGCACCAGCCCTGCAAGACTGATCAAAAAAGCATGTTCCTCCCTGCCACTGTGCTTTAACACCTGTCCCAATAATGTCACCAAAATTCCCACCGCAGCAATCTTAAAGATCAGACTCACTTCCATCTTCTCACACCCCATCCGCTATACTGTCTTTTTTCTCAAAGCAATACAATTACCATCAGCAAACCGCACATCCCGCCAAGGCTCAATGCAAGACGGCATTTTCCAGGAAGCTCCCGCTCCGCAATTCCAATAAGGTTCCGCAGCTGCTCGATTCCCTGTTCCAGATACTTCATTTGCATTTCTCCATCCTGAAATCCCCTTCCTTGAAACGGCTCTAAAAAAGCCATTTTATCCTCCGGCTTCAGGGGCAGATCTGCAAAACACTGTTCCATTTCCGCACAAAATACATCCTGAAATGTGAACCGTTCCCCACAGGCTCCCCCATAGGCCTGATACTCACTATATATTCGGTACCCATTTAGCAGTCTCTCCCGATAGGGCTCCTCCAGACGAATAGCCATGTTTTTACAGCATTCTGGCATAGCCGCTTTTCCGTACCGTATTTCTCCCCGAAACAATTCCAATATTTTGACCAATGTCCGTAGCGCCTTTACTCTGCTGATAAATCTCCTCCGATACCACGATCCAAGTCCCAAACTGCCGCTCAGGATCAGAATTCCCCCAAGAATTCGCATTGTTCACCGCCCTCCTTTTCGGAACCACAAACCGTTCAAACAGATTGTCCGCAAACAACTCCGGAAAACGCTTCTTTGCATCCTCCGGATCCCTGCCGTGTACTGTGGCCAGAACCTTACACCCACACACAGCCGCCGCCCGCAAAGCCTCCACGTCCTCTCTGCCTCCCAACTCGTCCACCGCCATCACTTCAGGCGCCATAGAGCGCAGCAACAGAAACATTCCCTGCACTTTCGGGCAGGCCGTCAACACATCCGTCCGGCATCCCAGATCATTTTGCGGACACCCCAGATAGGAGCCGGACAACTCCGAACGCTCGTCCACCACACCCACATTCCGCGCTCTGCCATAGGGATTCCCGTCAGACACTTTACGGATCAATTCCCGCAGCAGCGTGGTCTTGCCCGCCCCTGGCGGCGAAATGATCAGTGTATTGCGCACCTCCCCTTCCTCGTACAGATCAGGCAGGATCCGATCCGCCACGCCGAATATCTGATGCGAGATCCTGATGTTGAGATAATACAAATGCTTCATTGTGCGGATTCTTCCGCTTTCCTCGCACACCGTCTGACCGGTCATTCCGATCCGGTGACCTCCCGGTACCGTAAGGAATCCCTGCCGTAACATATCTTCAAACGCATACGGGGAACCCTGACAGATACGCATCAGAAAATCATCCAGTTCCTGCTGTGTAACCTTATGTGCCCGCTCCGCCAGATCCGTAAAAAAGCCCTGCTCGTCCAAAAAAACATCATTCCCCGTTCGCCGGATCAAAATCGGCTGACCGATCCGCATCCGGATCTCTCTGATGTGTTCGGCTTCCGCAATGACCGAATTCCAAAAATTCGCCACATCCTGTCCAAAAAGTCTTCGCAGACTGTTCTCCCGCATACCCTCTCCCCCATCCTCTTTTCATTTATATGAGGGAAATGAAAAGTTATACCAATTTTATTTGCCTGAAAAAGTGATATGTGATATAATACTTGCAATATAGAGAAATACCTTCATCATAACCAGCAAGATGCCGGGAGGTCAGACATGAAAACGAATGAATCTGCAGAAAATTATTTAGAGACCATATTGATCTTGAGTCACAAAAATCCGGTTGTCCGCTCCGTAGATATCGCCACCGAACTGGGATTTAAGAAATCCAGTGTCAGTGTTGCCATGAAGAATCTGCGCGAAGCCGGTCATATTACCGTAACCCGAGAGGGATTTATCTATCTGACAGAGTCGGGACGGGAAATTGCAGAAATGATCTATGAACGGCATCAGCTGATCTCCGAATGGCTGATCCGATTAGGGGTAGACGAGACAATCGCCACCGAGGATGCCTGCCGCATGGAACATGTGATCAGTAAAGAAAGTTTTGAGGCAATCAAGAAACATATCGGGGTTTCTTGATTGCCTCGTTTTTTCCTATCTAATATCAATTCTATGAATAAGATCACCAGGTATAAATATTGTGGTAAAGTCTGTAATAATTGCCTCCCAGTTCCTGCACCTGGATCTGGATTGCAAAATGATCCCGCTCCAGTTTCTGAAGCCCTTCCTTTACGTATCCGGCTTCATAATCCCCTGTCCCATATGCTTTTTCAATCTCTGCCAACACATATTTGGGTACTACATTACTGAAAGACTGCTGTCCTGCCCCCCGATCCGTCATCTGCTTCAGACAGTTCTGATAGTACGCCTGCAGGGTGGTCTGTACCGCATCTTCCGAAAGTCCGGCCTTTTCCAGACTGTACACATCGCCGCCGGACACAAAGCTTACGCTGTTTTTCTCCTTCTCCTGCTCCTTCGGCGTCCAAGTCAACGGCTGCTGCGGGTTCGGGTTCAGCGTAATCCCCGCCACAACATTGCTGTCGCCCGCAGGCTCACTGATCACGGTCTCCGCATCCAGGCTGCCGCAAGGCGGCAGATAGACACTCATCCCGGTTCGCACATGTGTGCCTACAAACTGTGCATCCGTCTTGTTAAAATAGTCATAGGTGGACGGATCCGTATCATCCCATGTCACATCCACATTGTAATAGGTATCCCCGATCCTGATAATATTCCATGCGTGATCTTCTCCGGAATATCCCGTGCAATAATAGCAGGGAATCCCCAACTGCTGCATCATATATTGGAATGCTCTGGAATAGCCGGCGCACACGGTATCCCCATTGACCAGCGCGCTGTAGGCACTCTGATTCATTGCGGAAGACAGCGAATAGCTCGCCTTCTTGATCAATTCGTCGTGAACATACATCTCTTTTGCCGTTTCGGTACCATAGTTGGACGCTCCGCTTACAATCGACTGTGCGGCAGCTTCAAACTCTTTTTTTGCCTGATCCAGCTTCTTTGCGGTGCGATTGTAGGACAAAGTGATCTCTACGCATTCCCCACCGGGCCGATACTTACAACTGTAACCGGTCTCCAGCCAGAAAAGTTCCGGGTGATCATTGTACACAGCCTCAAATACATTTTTCAGCTGTGCCGTATTCACTTGCTCCACCGGTGCAAACGAGCCCTGCAGCTGCACTGCATTGGCATAAATCTGTCTGTATAAATGCTGCATCTGTGCATTCAGCATATGATAGTAGGGATAAAATTCCGCGTCAAAAACGTACTCATCACCGGTGATCCCCGTATCCAGCTGTTCATCCAGTTCCTCCGCCTGTTCCTCCGCGAGCTCCTCTCCGCTCATGTTCACAGGCTGGTAGCCGTTTCTACTGCTTACCTGACTCGGCAGATTCAGGGAACCTCTGATCGGCGCCACATAACCGGCTATCTCATCTGCTGCCAGCACTCCGTCTGCAATCCGATAGGCGCTGTCTTCCGGATTTCCTGTAAGTCCTGTGCTTTCCCCTGCACCTCCCTCTTCAGACGCATTTGACTTTCCCAGATCGGAAAGCAACCCATGCTCTCCATACAGCGTTTCCGACAGACTCTTTGTCATATCCGGAGAAAAGGCCAGCACTAAAATGCCGGCACACGCCAGCATAATGAAAACAATGATTCCATAAAAAAGCTTTTTGAGAAATCTCATCTGTTCTCAACACCTTTCCAGCATTTCCACTGCTTCCCTCGTACAAAAACCCTCCGAAAACGCACTGGCACTCCCCGCTGCGATTCCCTTGCGAAACGCACGGGCATAGTCCTGTGACTCCAGCCATCCGGCCATAAAACCGGCCACCATGGAATCTCCCGCTCCGACACTGTTTACAACCCGCCCCGCAGGAGCAGACTGTGACAATGTCTGTCCGTCTTCCGTAAGCAGTACTGCGCCCTCTGCACCCAGAGAGATCAACACATTTCGCGCACCCATCTCCTGCAGTTTCCTGCCATAAGGGATCGTGGTCTCCCGCCCCGTAAGCCGCACACCAAAAATCTCACTCAATTCCTGCCCATTGGGCTTGATCAGAAACGGGTGATGCGGCAATACATGCAGCAAAAGATCCCCGGCGGCATCCACCGCAATCAGAACCCCTTTTCCCTCCAGATATCTCATAATATCCGTGTAGACATCCGGACTCAGCGAAGGGGGCACACTGCCCGACAAAAACAATACATCTCCGCTCTGCAGAGCCCCCAGTTTCCGCATCAGGGCTTCCATATGTTCCGCCCGGATCATGGGACCGGCTCCATTGATCTCCGTTCCGTCAACGGAAGTCAGCTTAACATTGATGCGATTCATTCCGCTTTCCACCGGGATCAGATCTGTTTTGATCCCCAATGTATCAAGCTGACGCTCAATCTCCTCCCCGGTGAATCCTGCTTTAAACCCGATCGCCGTGCTGGGAATCCCCAGATTCCTAAGGGCCATGGATACATTGATTCCCTTGCCGCCGGGCATGATTCGCTCTGCGGAAGTCCGGTTGGTCATCCCCAATCGAAAATTCTCCACAGAAACAAGATAATCCAAAGAAGGATTCAGGGTAACTGTAACGATCAAACGGGACCTTCCGTCAGGCGCTTTATCCAAATCTGCCATGATCAGTTCCATCCTCCCGATAATGTCATAGAATTTTTTCCATCAAAGTCTTTTGAACACCAAAACCCATATGGTCATAAAAAGCTCTGGCACTGTCATTTCCCTCCCAGACATGGAGCGTTACATTATGACATCCCTGCTTCCTTGCAAACTCGGTCACATACTCATACAACTCCCTGCCCACATGTTTACCCCGGGCCTTCTCGTCCACGCAGAGATCATCTATATAAAGCGTCTTCATATCATGAATATTGTTCAGTCCCTTACGCTCCTGCAGTTCACAGAAACAATACCCCATCACCTGATCCTTCTCGTCCGTCGCTACAAATACCGGCGTATCCGGATTGACAAAGATTACTTCCAGTTCTTCATCCGTATATTTCTTTGTCCCTGAAATGAAAATATCCGGACGAATGTCCGCATGAATTTCCAACACCTCACTGAGCAGTTTATTCACTGCCTGCATGTCATTATGTCCCGCTTTTCTGATCCGCATGTCCGTTCCCTCGCTGTCTTTCACAGCCTTTTGCTGTCTATTCTGTTTCTATAACGCTCCTGCGTTTTCTAGTGCCAGTATGGCTTTTGATCCTTATGGGTAAATCCCTGTAATCTTTGCCAGAAGTTCCTCCAGGTCTTTATTTTTCTTATGGGCATTCCGTATATCCGGCAAATGTAAGCCAAACATAAATCTCCTCCCAAATTTCCGTCAAAATCCCCGTTCCCACCCTCGCAGCCGCAGTTAATGTCCGGTAATAAAGATAACGATCACAATACAATCATACGTTTTTGGGGCATAACAATCCTAAGGGGATTCGAACCCTACGCCTGCCCTTTGGCGCACCATGAGGGACGACTTGCGCTGTCGCCTGCGTTGACATTCACCCCGCTGCCGCTACCGACTATAATTCTCTATTATTCAAGCTCTACCAGTTCAGTATTCCAGTTGGTCTCCTGCAGCTTGTTATCCAACTTCCGGAGTTCCTTCGCCATTCTGTCGATCTGGGACTGCCACTTTGTGACTTCAATAGTGGACTTCACCTTGATTTCCGAACCTCTTGCGCGATATGCTGTCTGGCTTGCCGTACGCACCAGATCCTTGTAAATAGAAATTTTTAATGTCAGCGCATCCTTTCTTGCGATCAATTCTGTCATCGTCTGTCCGTCCACAAGTGTACTGCAGTTGGTAAGATTGATCTTGGAGATCAATTCCGCCAATCTGGCGATTGCAACATCCAGCTCTTTCTTCAGTTTCTCCGGATTTTCCGCCGATTTCTCACCCTCCTGCACCAACATATTGCTGTTCAGGCGGCTTTTCAGCTGCTCAATATTTCTGTTCAGATCCGCTCGCTCCTGTAATGCTTCTGCCAGTTTCATGGTCCTTCCTCCGTTTCGCTTTTGTTTTATCATCAAGGCGATCTTCTCTGCCGCCTGCGTTCTACTGTTTTTCTGATATCTATTTTATCATAAATTCTGTAAGATACAAGCCAAAGCCGTTACAGGAACTCTACTGTGCCGTCCTCCAAATGATAAATGGCACCCAGTACCTGCAATCCGTACTCTTTCTCATCTTTCTGGATCTGAAGACTGCGCTCTATGATCTCACAGCTGTGCTTCACATTCAGGCAACATGCCGCAACTTCATCCTTCTCATCTCCGATCGCTTTGATGATCTCATCGGTAATGTACTTGATATATCCCTCCGGCTGGTGATTCAGCGCCGCATCCACCGCCCCGCAATGGTCATGCCCCAGCACCACGATCAGACCGGTTCCCAAGTGTTCCGCCGCATACTCGATACTGCCGAGCTGATGGGACTCCATCACATTGCCGGCCACACGGATCACAAAAAGGTCCCCCAGCCCAGCCTGGAAAATGACCTCCGGGATCACTCTGGAATCGGAGCAGGCCACGATGATCGCATAGGGGTGCTGCCCTTCCTTTACCAACCTGAGCAGTGTTTCTGTGGAAGCCTCACAGCAAGCTTTTCGGGAAGCCACATAGGCCTTATTGCCTTCCACCAGTTTCTCTTTTGCATACTGGGCAGAATACTCATACTGTACCATAGTTGCATCTCCTTTTCTTTTGCGTTTTATTATTATTTGTTTATTTGCAAGCATCCAGAAGCCTGCTCCCTTCCGCCTGACAGCGACCTGCTTTACGCCCTTCTTACTCGATACCTGTTCGGTTTGCAACAATTTTACTGTCGGTTGAAATAGCTGATTCCCCCGCTGGGATTGAAGTAAGTTCTGATATAACCGTCCGTGGAGAGAATGACGAATTCATTCGTCGCCTCCACATAATAAACTCCGTCCCCGTCCTCTTTCTCGGTCTTGTACAGCGCATCCGGATTATTGATGACCGCAGAAGCCGCCGTCTCATAGTCCGCCGCCGAAGCAAATCCCATCTCGATACCATGCTTTTCATAATGCTGATTCAGGAGTTTTTTACTGCGGAATTTGTATGTTGTTTCGACTGTCTCTGATGTCTGCGATTCTGTCGTCGGCTGTGATTCCGACGGCTGTTGCGGCTCTGCGATTGTCTCCGGTTCCGCCAGCTGCTGTGTCTGCGTTACTGCTGCCGGTGCAGTTTCGGTTGGCTGTTCTTGTATGAAATCCGGTATTTCTTTGCCTGCCAAGACCAAAATAACCGCAGCAATCGCCGTAAGTATGGAGATGACCGGACCCTTTGACTTTTTATCCGTACTTTGCATATTGATTCCTCTGTTGCTTTTCTTTCTTCCCTATAAACTTTGTTTTCATTATACCATAAATAGTGGGGACTTGTCACCTTGATCCTGTCTCACATTTCAGAAAAGGAGCGCAAATTGTCTCCAATTTACGCCCCTTCGTCCAAGCAATCTTCTTTTCCGGATCATGCATTATTTATTGCAACTCATATGCAATGAAAAATTGCTTTGTCTCCAACTCTTTCTCGTTCATGTCCGGATATCTCTCTCCAAAACCGGCCTCCCGCAACGTCATAACCTTTGGCACAACCTTGATATCCGCGCTCTCAGTCGTCCCGTCATCAAAATGCGCCGTACAGGTAATGACTACATCCCCCAGCAATTGTGTCATGGCATCCACATGTCTGTCACTTATTCCAAACTCCTGATCTGGGAAATACGTTTTGTGTAAACCTTCCACATCTAAGTCTTCCATCTTCTTTTCTCCGCATACACTGAAATCTGTGTAGGGAGCAGTCTGCTTGTCATAAGCTACCGTGTAGGAATAATATATCTGATTATCCAGGTCATCCCACCCATATTGTGGTTTCTCGTCATCTGTATGGATGCTCTTTCCGTAATCCTCATAGGGCGCCGGCTCCGCTTCGATCACAACACTGTCCTGGTTCTTTGGCTCGCAGATCTGCAAAAAGCCTTTATTTACACTGTAAGTGATCTTTTCGATATGGGATCCCTCACACCGGAAGGAAAAAACAGATCGGTAGGCATACTCATCCGAACCTGCACTTTTCTGCCCCCAATTTCCTCCACCGCCAACTCCCGTAGTTATCACGGGCTTACCTTTTTCCATGACCACCCCGCCCGTTGCATCCCGGTCAGACGCCAATGCTTTCAGCGTAAAGCTATGGGAATACTCCTCCATTATAAGATCCGCATCTTCCATCCTTCTGTTCGCACTTTGTGCATAAACAGCCACTGCAACTGCTGCACAGGCTGCCACTGATGCCGCCGTAACCGCAAGACGTCTGAATGTAACCGCACGGTCCTTTCTGATTTTCTGCGCTGCTCTGAGATTTCCATCCTGCACTTCGTTCTGATACAATCCTTTCAGTTTTTCCTGCATGCTCTGATCCAACCTGATCTGATCCATCGTGTTTTTATACCTGCTCATTCCAATCCCTCCTCGCTCAAAATGGTCTTTAATTTTTTCCTGGCCCTGACAAGCCGCACATTTACAGCATTTGGACTTTTACCCAGCATACCTGCAATCTCACAGAGGGAATATCCCTCATAATAGTGTAGATACACGATATTCCGGTCAATTTCAGGAAGCTTTTGCAGCTCGGATAACACAAAGTTTTCTTCCGCCTCCTGGGAACTTTGATCAAACTGCTCCAGCGACTCATAAGAGCTTTCTTTTTTCCGAAAAGCCATTTTCCGGAAATCCCGGCATTGGTTGATCGTAACCCGCAACAGCCACGCTTTTAAATGCTCCTTGTCCACAAAGCTCTCACCATGCCGCAGTAGTTTGATAAAAACCTCCTGCACAATGTCTTCCGAGTCAGCCACATTCATCAGATTCTGGTAAGCAATCCTGTATACAAGGTTAGAGAATTCTTCCACAACTGAAATATAGCTCTGCTCATTATCCATCTGTATCATTGCTGTATCCAAACCTCCTTTCACACAGAACACGAACAGAGAGGAAAATATCGTACACGATAATAAAAAATTTTCTGCAATACATATTCCGAAAGATTATATCAGAATAAACGAGAGAAGCGCAGGCAACCGCCGCTTCCGACTGCCCACGCTTCTCTCATTTATTCCTCTATCGCTTTATTTTTGAATGTTACCCTTCAATCGCAATGGTCTTTTTCTGCTCCACCGCTTTCTTGGGATCTTTCTTGGGGATCTCCAGCCTCAAGACACCGTCCTCAAATTTCGCTTTGATATCCTCCTCCGTGATCTCATCGCCAACATAGAAGGTTCTGGACATGCTTCCCGCATATCTCTCCTGACGAATGATCTTACCGGACTGCTCATCCTTTTGCTCCTTATCCAGTCCTTTGGAAGCCTGAATGGTCAGATACCCGTTCTCCAACTGAAGGTTCAGCTCATCCTTCTTGAACCCGGGCAGATCGATATCGACTTCATAGCCGTTATCCTGTTCTCTGACATCCGTCTTCATCAACCTGTCAGCATTCTTCCCGTACAAAGGATTCTTCTTACCATAAACCGGCTGGTTCCACTCGCGGTCCATCTGGCTCATGAGCCTGTCAAAACCATCAAACCAATCGTCCATCATATTCTCTCTGAAAATACTCGGTGCATATAACATAACAACTACCTCCTTTTATATGAATCAATTATTTGCTTTGTTCTCAGGAAATATTCCTTTATTTCCTCCTGATAATTATGTTATAGCACTTTTATTAGCACTCGTCAATAGTGAGTGCTAATAAAATTTTATAAACAAACTATTATGCATTTATAAATTGTCAGAACTTTCTTATGCGCCCTCGTTCATCTTGACCAGTTTGGCCGCCTGGTCCGCCGCAATGCACGCGTCCAGGATCTCCTGAATATCCCCGTTCATAACCTTATCCAGCTTATAAATTGTCAGACCGATGCGATGATCCGTCACACGCCCCTGCGGAAAATTATAGGTACGAATTTTCTCTGAACGATCGCCCGTACCGATCTGACTGCGCCGCAGCTCCGCCTCCGCATCATGTCTCTGCTGCTGTTCCAGATCATACAGCTTCGCCCGGAGCAGATTGAATGCCTTCTCCTTATTCTGGATCTGGGATTTCTCCGTCTGGCTATAGATCACGATTCCCGTGGGATAATGAGTCAGACGCACCGCTGAGTCCGTGGTGTTGACACACTGTCCTCCGTTTCCGGATGCACGCATCACATCGATTCGGATATCCTTGTCTTCAATCTTGATGTCAATGTCCTCGTCCACCTCCGGCATGACCGCCACGCTGATGGTAGAGGTATGGATCCGCCCGCCGCTCTCCGTCTCCGGCACACGCTGCACGCGGTGCACACCGCTCTCATATTTCATCACGGAATAAGCGCCCTGCCCGGTAATGGTAAACTGCACTTCCTTCATGCCGCCGATTCCGATCTCATCCACATTCATGGTCTCCACTCTCCAGTGGCGCCCCTCCGCATAATGTACATACATACGATAGATTTCCGCTGCAAACAGCGCCGCCTCATCACCGCCGGCGCCTGCACGGATCTCTACGATCACGTTCTTGTCATCGTTGGGATCTTTGGGCAGAAGCAAAATCTTCAGCGTCTGCTCCAGCTCTTCCGCACGCTTCTTACTGTCATTCAGCGTTTCCTTGATCATCTCCCGCATTTCATCATCATTCTCCTCGTCCAGCATTGCCAGAGAATCCTCGATGTCCTGCTTGCATTTCTTGTATTCCGTATAAGCTTCCACAAGGGGCGTCAGATCACTCTGCTCCTTCATCAGCTTACGGAAACGCTCCTGATTATTTGTGACCGTAGGCTCATGCAGCTCTCCCATGATCTCCTCATAACGGATCAATAAATCTTCTAACTTATCAAACATTTCCCAACCTCACTATCTTCTCAAATTTACAGTCGTCTCTCAAAACCAGGTTCCGTAAACCACCCGATCGAGTCCTGCATAATCCTGTATGACACAGACCTCCTGAAAACCCGTCCGCATCATGAGCTGCTTCACCGCTTCTCCCTGATTATATCCAATCTCAAAGAAAAGCATTCCGCCTCCACACAGGTACCCGGGACTCTCTGCAACAATCTTTCTGTAAAAATCCAAGCCGTCCACCCCGCCGTCCAGCGCCGCAAGCGGTTCATGTTCCCGCACCTCCGGCATCAGTTCCGGGATCACCTGTCGTTCAATATAGGGTGGATTGGAAACAATGATCTCGAATTGTTCCGAAATATTTTCAAACAGATCTCCCTGTACGAAGTTGATCTGCTGCTCTCCCAGCAATCGCACGGCATTCTTCCCAGCAACCGCCAGTGCCTCCCCGGAAATATCCGCCCCCACGCCGCTGCATCCGTTGGTATAATGGAGCAGACTGATCAAAATGCAGCCGCTCCCCGTACACAGATCCAGCACCCGCATTCCGTCGTGCAGATTTTTCAATACTTCCTCCACCAGAATTTCAGTATCCTGTCTGGGGATCAGTACATGCTCATTCACCAGGAAATCCAGTCCCATAAAATTCTGCATTCCGGTCAGATGCTGCAGCGGAATTCTCGCACAGCGCTTCTCCAACAATGCCTCATAAGCCGACTGTTCCTGCTCTGTCACTTCTCTGTCTCCATGCACGAGCAATGTATTGCGGTCTGTCCCGCAAATAAATTCCAGCAAAAATCGGGCATCCAGCTCCGGCTCCGGCACTCCGGATTCCAAAAGCATATTTTTGCCCTTTTCATAACACTCCCGATAATTCATACCTTTTGCACCGTTTCATCCATGCGCTCGTCATCCTCAGCCTCCTGCGGTGTATCCTTCAGCCAGCTGTCGTCCACCTCATACCCGAAATTGTCCTTCAGATAGGCTTTCCAATCAAACACCGCTTCCACTGCTGCGATCGCCACTTCGACCATATCTTCATCCGGCTCCCTCGTAGTCAGCCGTTGGATCAGCATCCCCGGCGCAGACAGGATATTCACAAACAGATTGTCACTTCTTCCTGCCAGGCGGATGATCTCATAGGAGATTCCTGCCACCACAGGCATCAGTAAAACTCTCAGCACCACTTTCTCCACCGCATTGTCAACCCGAATGAAGAAAAACAAGATAATACTCACAATCATCACAAAGAAAATAAAACTGGTGCCACATCGCTTATGCTGTCTGGAGCTATGCATGACATCATGTACCGTCAGCGGCCTGCCTTTTTCCACACAGTTGATGCATTTATGCTCTGCACCGTGATACTGGTAAAGCCTCTTGATGTCTTTCATGGCGCTGATGCCCCACACATAGAGCAGGAACACCACAAGTCTGATCACCCCTTCGATGATCGCGATCAGGGAATCATTTCTGATATATTTCTGAAAAAACAAGGATAAAAAGTACGGCAATACGATAAATATCCCCACCGCCAGGCAGATAGAAAAGACCGTCACCAACACGCTCATCAGCTGCTCACTGCCGCTGTCGGCCTTTTTCACCTCACCGCTTTCTTCCTCATCGTAAAAAGCCGCCGAATAGTTGAGTGCCTTGATTCCCAATATCATGGAATCCACAAAATTAAATACGCCTCTGATAAACGGCAATTCCTTCAGCTTGTTTTGATGAAGCGTTCCCTGAAAGGTTTCCACATCCACAGCAATGCCGCCGTCCGGTTTTCTGACCGCGACCGCATATTTTTCTTTGTTTTTCATCATGATTCCCTCCAGAACGGCCTGTCCGCCGATCCCGGAGTATCTGTTACACTTCTTTTTGGAACTGTCCTTGGATATGCTCTTTTCCATACTTAACCTCATTCATAACCGCTCAGGAACATTCACCAAGTCCCTTCGTCCTAAACGATCACCAGATCACATAATACAAAATATGCGCCATATGGCGCACCAACACAAAAAGGGTTGAGATAGAAATACCTCAACCCCTTGCATACATTCCTATTGAACACCGTATTTTCTGTTGAACTTATCAATACGGCCATCAGTTCTCGCAGTTTTCTGCTGACCTGTGTAGAATGAATGACACTTGGAGCAAACCTCTACGTGGATCTCAGGCTTTGTAGAACCGGTCACAAACGTATTACCGCAGTTGCAGGTAACAGTTGCTTGATAGTACTTAGGATGAATTCCTTCTTTCATGCTTTTCACCTCTCTATAATAATTGTAGAATAGTTCTATGTTCTCATCCGCACTGCTTATGGAACCACAAACAGCGGTATTATTGTAACACAGAGAGGGACATGATGCAATACCCAATTTAAAGAAATTTAAATGAATTTATTTTTCTTCACTAAATTCACAAATTCAACATTGTTCCGCGTACGGGCAAACATGTCCAAAATCTTATCCGTGGCCTCATCCGGTTTCAATCCGTTTAACGCCTTCCGCATAATATTGATTGCTTCCAGTTCATCCTGATCCAACAGCAGATCCTCCCGCCTGGTACTAGACTTGGCCAGATCAATAGCCGGGAAAATGCGTTTCTCGGACAATTTTCTGTCGAGTACCATCTCCATATTACCGGTACCTTTAAATTCCTCGTAAACCACGTCGTCCATCTTGCTTCCGGTATCAACCAGTGCCGTGGCGAGAATGGTAAGGCTTCCGCCGCCTCTCATATTACGCGCGGCACCAAAGAACCGTTTCGGCATATGTAATGCCGCCGGATCCAAACCACCGGACAATGTTCTGCCGCTGGGCGGGACAACCTGGTTATAGGCTCTGGTCAATCGCGTGATACTGTCCAGGAGGATCACCACATCTTTCTGATGCTCCACCAGACGTTTTGCACGCTCAATCACCATCTCCGAAACTCTTTTATGATGCTCCGGGAGTTCATCAAAGGTAGAATAGATCACTTCTACATTTTCTCCCACAATAGCCTCTTTTATATCCGTTACTTCCTCCGGGCGCTCATCGATCAGCAAAATGATCATATGCATCTGCGGATTTGACCGAAGAATAGACTTCGCCACTTCTTTTAACAAAGTTGTCTTACCTGCTTTAGGCGGGGACACGATCATACCACGCTGTCCCTTGCCCACAGGACTTACCAGATCCATAACCCGCATGGAAATGTTGCATCCCGGCGTCTCCAGCTTAATTCTCTCATCCGGGAAGATCGGCGTCATATTCTCAAAATTCTTGCGCTTCGCAGATTCCTCCGGGGTGTATCCATTGATTGACTTCACAAAAAGCAATGCGCTGAATTTCTCCTGCTGGGTTTTGACCCGTTTATTACCGCACAGGATATCTCCGGTCTTCAGCATAAATCTGCGGATCTGACTGGGCGCCACATACACATCATTCTCTCCGGGCAGGTAATTTTCGCAGCGAATAAACCCATAGCCGTCCGGCATAACTTCCAGAATACCGCTTGCCTCCTGTCCGCTGTCAAGCTCTTTCAGTGCCTGTGCTTCCTCCTCCGGAGACTGTGTCCCCGGAATCTGATCTGCCGCCTGTATTCCAGTTTGTCCTGCCGCTGTTCCCTGCACGTTTACGGGCGGTGCTGCCACTGCCTGTCCCGATGCCACAGTTCCCGCCTGACGCGGTGCATTCCTGACGATAACAGTCCTGGACTTCTCTGGATTTCTCGTCTGCTCCACTGTCTTTTCCGGCTCTCTCTCCCTGCTCTTCGACGCTTCTTCCGCTTCGGCAAGCTTTTTCAGGCGTTCATCCTCTGCCAGCATAGCTTCCACAAGCTCTGACTTCTTCATGGTAGAAGTTCCCTTCAATCCGCGCACCTTTGCCAGCTCTTTCAATTGCAGCAATGCCAATGATTCATATTTTTCTCTCATATCATCCTCCTAAAGCATACTCAAATCACATCATCTGATATATATCACTTTTCCTTCTGTATTTTCCTTATATGTCACGCACAACACGTTACCATGCTGCATATGTTCCACACATTGCACACGTTTCATTGGGGATTTTCACAAGACAGGTATAGAACGTGCATATATTATAATATAATTTTATCTAAATAGGAAGCCCTAATTTATTAAAATTCTTAATTTATTTGGCAGATTTGCAAAAAACAATTGCATTTTTCCCGCTTTTCACTATACTGTAATTGTTTCACATGATTTCGGGTGTCCCATAAGTACGAAGGAGCTATTATGAAAAAATGCAAAATACTTTGGAATAAATACCATCATGCCCTGCCTTTGATCCTGTATATCATCATTTATTGGATCTGGTTTTGGCATTTGGAGGCAAAGGTGACCGATCCGCAATATATCATTCACATGCGTATAGACGACTATATTCCCTTCTGTGAACTGTTTGTAATTCCCTATTGTATGTGGTTCGGTTACATAACCGGCGTCATACTCTATCTGCTCTTTACCGACAAAAAAGAATATTACCGCGCCTGCCTGTTTCTGTTCACCGGAATGACCATATTCCTGATCATCTCCACGCTGTGGCCAAACGGACACCAACTGCGGCTCGCCGCAATGCCCCGGGATAACATTTTTACTCATATCGTTTCTTCCCTGTGGAACACCGACACGCCGAACAATCTCTGGCCCAGCATACATGTTTATAACTCACTCGGTGCACACTTTGCGGTGCTTCACAGCAGCCGGCTTACGGAGAAAAAATGGGTTCGCCGCGGATCGCTCATCCTATGCTGTTCCATCATTCTCTCTACCGTTTTCATCAAACAGCATTCCATGTTTGATGTACTGACAGCCTTTGGCATGGCCGCAATCATGTATGTTTTGGTCTATCAAGCTTCATTTGTAATCTTTTCATGTAGGCGCCAAAAGCGGAGGGCATAGGATATTGATCCTTTGTCTCCTCCGGCCTGATATAGATCCAGTCCTTGATCTCTGTTCCGGGATTCCGTTGTTCCAATTCATCCGTCTGCACCATATACCCCTTCATATGCCATTCCTTATGCGTAAAAATATGTTTTGCATCCTCTAACGGTACGATCCGGATTGTTTTCACACCGTTTCTATCCAGATAAGCTATGACTTCCTCTGCAGTCCGGAATCCGTCCAGCCACGGAAACTCATACATTCCCGCCAGCAGTCCCTTCTCAGGTCGTTTTCGAATGACCGTATGCTCTGCGTCTCTGATGAGCAAAACGGTCTTTTGCTCTATCTTTCTGCCCTTTGCATGGGCTTTTCGCGGATAATCAAGTTCCGTTCCGTCGCCATGTGCCAGGCAAAGCCCCGCCAACGGGCACTTATCACACAAAGGTGCCCCATTAGGAATACAGACACAGGCCCCCAATTCCATCATGGCTTGATTAAAATCTCCCGGTCTGTCCCCCGGAATGATCTGCCCGACTTCCTGTTCCATCTGTCGTTTCACCTGAGCATCGGATATCAGACGCTCATCCTTGCACAATCTCGCCAACACCCGCATCACATTACCGTCCACGGCCGGCACTGCCTCGCCAAACCCGATGGATGCGATCGCACCGGCTGTATAACTGCCGATTCCGCATAAGGTAAGCAGATCCGCATAGCTGGAAGGTATCTTTCCGCCAAATTGACCCATAATCTGCACTGCCGCTTTCTGCAGATTGCGCACCCGATTATAATATCCCAGACCTTCCCAGAGTTTTAACAGCATCTCCTCCTCTGCCCCCGCCAACATTTCCACGTTGGGAAGCGCCTTCATAAAACGCTCAAAATAAGGTTTTACCGCCTCTACCCGGGTCTGCTGCAGCATGATTTCCGAAATCCATATGCGATAGGCATCCGGCTGATCCCGCCATGGCAAAATACGTTTATTTGCATCGTACCACATAAGAAGCGGCGCAGGTATCTTTGCCAAAACCTGATCCCTGTTTTCCAGTCTGACCGGCACTTCGGCATCTATCTCTATTTTGTCCTCTGACACATTACAGTCATATGCGTAAATCTCCACGCCAGCTGCTGCCGCCTCTGTCAGCGCCTCTGCAAATGCGGGCTGAATTTCACGGGTCGGTCGAAAATACGCCGCACCTTTCATCTGGATCACAAAGATCACGCAGGCTCCAAAGCCCTCTCTTCTCGCCTGTATCAGCTCCCGCATATGTTTCACAGCCCGTTCAGACGGTGCATCCGGAAAGCTCACAACGCCGTTTTCTTCCAAGGTGACTCCCTTGACCTCCAGAAAAATCTTTTGTTCCTCCGTCTCCAGATAAAAATCAAACCTGGAGTTTCCGTAACAGGTTTCCGGCCGCACCGATACCAGATCTGGAAACAGCTTCTTTTTGAGAAGCCATTCTCCTACCACCTGATTCGGTGCCTGGGAATCCACGTTTACCAGTCTGCCGTTCTTTTCCACCGTCACAAGATCATAAGCGGTGGCACGCTCTTTCTTATCACTGTGCGTCAGCCATACCCGCGCTCCCGGCACCAGCAGTTCTCTGCACCTTCCGGTGTTCTTTACATGTATTTTTTCAATTTTATCATTTAATTTCACATAGGCTGTAAACCGATTGATCCTCTCAATCCATTCAGCCTGCGCGATGGATGGATACTTCATCGCTCAAACTCTCTCTTCCCTTCTTTTTCCGATAAGGCACCCTCGCCGCCGGCACTGCCTCCGCCGCACTCAACGTGTGCACCGACTGATCATCAAAAAAAATCTGTGCACCGAAAGCCGCCAAAACAGCTTTTTTCTCCAGACCACCCAGGAAAAAGGCCTCGTCCACCCTGACCTGCCATGCGCGCAGGGTCCGTATTACCCGCTCATGGGCAGGAGCACTCCGGGCTGTGACCAATGCCGTGCGGATAGGACATTCTCCCGTCTCCGCTGCCAGTCTTTCCTGCAATGCGGACAATTTTTTCAGGAACTGTGCAAACGGCCCCTCCGCCAACGGTGTCCGTGCATTGCGCTCCTCATTTTCCTCAAAAGCGTGCAGTCCCTTTGTCTGAAAGATCCGCTCCGATTCATCCGTAAACAGGACCGCATCCCCGTCAAAGGCAATCCTGATCTGTGACGGCCTGCCGTTCCATCCCGCGTTGGAAGTAAATGTTCTGCCCTGCTCGGTACAGATGATCCCTGCGGCAATCCCACTGTCGATTGCACACTGCACATCCTCTTCACAAGCTGAGAGATACAGGTCGGTGTGAAATGCTTCCAGATAAGGCGCCAGGGACGCTCCGCTCACTAAAACCGCCCTTGTGATCGGTAAATGATAATGCCGTATCGTATGAAATACCCGCAGAGAAGTATCCGGACTGTTGTGGGACATGATGATCACCTCAACCAGCGGCTCCTCCCCCTCCCGATTCAACGCCAGAAACGATCGGATCAATCCGAATCCCGGCCCCGGTTTCAGCGGCACCTGCTCATTCGCAATCTGATAGCTGCAATAAGCCGCAACGCCCTGCGCCTCATAAATGGCATGTTCTTTTGTCAGGTCAAATAATGCCCTGGCCGATATGCCGATCACCATTTTGTCTGCCATATCGCCGCTCCTTTCTCTATCCATATCAGAGCAGCATCCGGACGTCAGCGCAAACGATTGCACTCATACTTTTCCAATGTCAGCAGGCAGGATCGTAACGATGCATATCTCTCCTGGGTCTCTCCGTCCGGCACCTCTATGTCACAGGCGACTGCCATGGTTGTGATCATATCATCTGTAATACGGTGATGCAGCCCGGCCAGAATATTCAGTCTGTCCTCATAGGATGTGGCATCCAGAAACTCCATGAGCTGCGGATCCAAACCGCTTGTTTCTTCCGGAAAGCTTTCCTCTGCATGATTCTCCTCTGCCGGAACCCCTTGCGGCTTTTCCGTCTGGATCTTCCCGTCCGTTCCCTGCGCAGTTCCCACGGCATGTTCCCGCTCTCGCTCTGCCTTGCGCTCTTCATTTTCACTCTGCAGTTCAAAACGATATTTCTGTGCCGCGTCAGGATACTTCTGCCTGTCCACCTCACTCAGAAACATGTCAAGAGGTCTGGCATATGTTTTAAAGTCTCCATACAGGGCCTGATATACCACCAGCTGCTCATCCGTTTCCGTATGCTGTGCTATTGCCGTGATCTGATATAGATTTCCCTTAAAATGTTTATAGATTTCATGCGGTCTGGGAATAAATGACATTTGCAAACTCCTTTCGGCAACCGTCTTTCAAACGATCCATAACGATTTACTCATAAAGAGTATACCCCTATTTTATACAAATGTCATGCAAATCTTTTGTCGAAATCTGTCATTCCCGCAATCCTATTCTTATAAAGTAAAAAACTGGTATTCAAATTTACAGCTGTCCTCCGGGGATGCGCAGGGAAAATTCTCCGCCAATGCTTTCAGCTCCTGCATCAACGCCTCCCGCTCCGCAGGATCCATTCGATCGATCTTTCTGTGATGAATCGTAAACGTATACATGCGCTCCGTATTCTTCTCCACCACTCTGTTCAGCGTAATTCCGCAATGTGCATATCCCATCTGTGTCAATTGCTCCTCGGTTTCCTTTAACAGCACTTTTTCCTGCTCTCTGTAAAACTGCTCTTTCTCCGCCAATTCCAACTGCTCCTGCCCGCGCACCGTTTCCTTGACACAAAACCCGATCATTCCCACTAAGACAAGCACTGCGATCCCATACAAATAATTTTTCATAATAAAATACCTCCTTATCCGATGTCATTGGTCTCTGACGTTCTGATAAGAAGGTATCATATTTTCAGTCCATAAAAAGTACCTTGATCCGTTTGCCTGCTATTTTTTCAAAATACGGAACCATATCTCACTGACGCTGTTGTAGATAAGTATGATTCCGATCAGCCGCACAATGATCGTCGCTGTGCCAAACGGATTCGCCACGATCAGGATCCCGAAACCGACGGTGAGCAGGGAGAATACCAACGACACCTGCCAACCGGTAAATCCGCTCTTTTTATAAGAGATTGCATGCATGAGCCCGAAGGCACCGTACAAAATAATACCAGCCCCGGCAATGATGGGAAACACCGAAATGATCAGTTCCGGATTCAGCAGGATCACCAATCCCGCAATTGCCGTCACAATTGCCCCCACCCACGGAAACACCGCCATCTCCACACTGTCCTTGCGCACCAGCAGTGACACGATTGCGACGATCGCGCTGATCAGCAGACCGGCTCCCAGCACCTTAACAGCAACCGTCAGGGTATCTCCCGGATAAATGACCAGCACAGCCCCCAACACGATAATAACAACCAGGTAAAAAAATTGCGCCAATTTCGAGTTCTTCATCGTTTTCACCCCCGATTATGAAGCAATGCTTCTCTTTTGTATGTTATTCTACCATATTTTCCTTTTTTTGAACAGTTCCTATGCCTTGTCTTTTTTTGCGCTTTTCGAAATCATACCAGCTGAGGCCAAACCCGATCACACTGACCAGTGTAACAACTGCTCCCTGCCATTTCCCGAAAGGCTTATACTCCATTTCCAGCACATAGTCTCCCGGCTGCAGATCAAAAGCCATCAATGTCCCTCCAAACAACTCAGGTTCCTTCACCTCTCCGTTCAACTTCACTTTCCAGCCTCTCTCACAGGGAACGCTCAGGATCAATCTGCCTTCCTTTTGCAGCTTTATGCTTCCCCGAAGATGGGTACTGTCATAACTCACCTGTTCCAGGTGATCCTCCGCCAGAGCATCCATGACCTTCATCAGCACATTTCGGTTCATGCGGTAAATATCCGCAGAAATTTTCCGGGAATCATCCTCTTTATCATTATTGGTGATGCGCACGGATTCACCCGCCTTCAAATATCCCAGATACAGGATCGACCCTTTCTTAAGGTTGTTCCATTCCATCCCATCCGGCGTCGTACCATATGTCTTGACCTTCTGTGTACCCGCCGCAGTGATGATCCCGTAATAGATTCCGTCCTGCTCCACCCTGTATTCCACATCATCACCGTTGGATTTCTTACTGCAGATTTCAAACAGCCTCTCATCTATTCCCAGGTCATGCACCATCTGATTCTGCAGCCTCAGCGCGCTGCCCGAATAGCCATCGGGAAGATCATATCCTGTCGGCGCCACATATCCGAACGGCAGCGTATCCTGTATCTGATAAAGTGTGATCCCGTTTTCTTCTCCCATTGGCACATACAAAGAATTCTCATATTCGCTCGAATCCCCAAACATGTATTTCACGTTTAAAAGTGCCGATGTGAAAGCCGTTGCACCGTCAAAGTCATAGAAAACCTTACTGTAGCGCATTCCCAGCCGCTCGTAGAGATCCATCACCGCCGAGTTCATGGTGGAAGAAAAGACCGTAGCCGTGGGATACCCTACCAGAGTCCCGTCATTTTTGGTTTTTCGCTTAAATTTCTCGATTCGATACAGACTGTCTTCTGTCTCTGCCGTGCGTTCGTACAGCGCTTTATAATCCTCCAGATTCTCCAGATAAGCGGACCGACTCACATTGCTCACGCTGGTCACGCCGGTGTTGATACAGGTCTCCAACACCATTGCCGCCACCGCAAGACCAACCAGGACCCTGCGCGTACTCCCGCTCTGCTTCTGATATCCCAGATACAGAAGCACCGCATAAATCGTCACAAACAAAAGGGTCAGCCACTCCACCCCCGGCAGAATATCCTCATGGGTCGCAAACTGCTCCACAAACACCATGATCACTGCCACCGCCACATAGACATGTATCACCCGTTCCTTCTGTTCCTTTCGGGCAAAGTCCAAAGAAACCACCCCGTCATAGCACATCACCAGAATCAAAAAAATATAAATAAATGATTGTCTGCCCGGCAAAGAATCCGGATAATTCAGACCATGCCAGATGAAATCCAGCAGATTTGTGCTGAATCCCAGTAAAATGAATCCCGCCAGTGCCATCATGCCAAAGCGCCTGCGCGCCGGTATCCTCTCATTCAAAACATAAAGCGGCACGCATAGAAACGCACTGACGCCGCAATAAATATTGGGCCAATGATCCAATCCTTTTTCCACAGATACGGCCACACAATGTCTGGCCAGCATCTCCATCACAGAAAAATAACTCTCCACTTTTTGCGGAAAAGAAATATCTCCGAAGTCAGTGGCCAGGATCGCACATACCTCCGGAATCAGCAAGACAGCCGCCATCCCGCCGGCAAGCAGCGAAAAAACCGCAAAATCCCCGAGAGAATAAAATTTATCCCACCAGCCCTTTTTCATGCAGACTAAATAGATATAATAAAACACCAGAAAAATACAGATCATGATGGAAATATAGTAATTCGTCAGAATGGACAATGCCAGTGTAATACAATACAGGAAGGGTTTCTGCTCAAACACCAGCCGTTCCAGTCCCATCAGGATAAACGGCAGCAGGATCACACAGTCCAGCCACATAATGTTCCAGTTATATGCCGCCAGGAAACCGGACAATGCATATCCCAGTGAGAAAAACAGCGCCATTCCCTGCCTGTATGTACGGCCAGGCCATGTATCCGACTTCTCCGCACCCTCCTGGAGCCCCGTCTCTCCTCTCTTGAAGAAATACGCATACGCAGTCAACCCGCACAACCCGATCTTGACCACCACCAGGTAAGTCAGGAACTCCATATAGTGAGCCTCAGGGATCAACAATCCCAGCCAATGAAACGGACTGGCCAGATAATAGACATACAACGCCAGAAAATTTGACCCGATCCCCACATTCCAGGTATAGTCTATCCCCCTGCCGCTTTTCACGGAACGCATAAATTCCGAAAAAAAAGGCATATACTGATGATACATGTCCGTGCTCAAAAAACTTCTGTCCCCAAACGGATAGATCCCGTCTACCGCAAAGACGACCAACATGATAAATATCGGCAGAAAAAATGCCGCTATTCCCATTTTTTTTAATCCTGACTTTCTGTCACCCATGACCAACCTCACTGCATATACTATTCTATATCGATCGGATAGGACCCACACATATGTCGCCAATACCATCCTCACAACCTGCTCATCCAGATCCCTGCATTGCAATCCTGGGGCGCAGGAAAGACACAAAAAATTATGAAAACTTTCTCCGGCGCAACGGTTTTTCATTTGTCACCACGCTGACGCCCGAAGATGTCTGCTGCTGTACCGGACTCCTTTTGCCCGGCGGCGGAGATATCACGCCCGGATTCTTCGGAGAAAAAAATAATGGCTCCGATCATATTGACACAGAACTGGATATTCTCCAGCTTCAGGCGCTGGAGCTCTGCATCAGGCAACACAAGCCCGTCCTCGGCATCTGCAAAGGCATGCAGCTGATCAACGTGGCGTTTGGCGGAACCATTCTGCAGGATATGCCCTGCCGCAGTCTGCATCTATATTCAGGACAGGATCTGTATCATCCGGTCCACACCGAACAAACTTCCGTTCTGCATAAACTGTATGGCCCCTGCATTGCACACACCAGCGTAAACTCTGCCCACCATCAGTGTCTGCATCGCCTTGGAAAAAATCTTCAGATCATACAACGCTGTACTCTGGATAATTGTCCGGAAGCCATCACTCACAATACGCTTCCCCTTCTCGGCGTCCAATGGCATCCCGAACGTCTCGACCCTGTCCAGACTACGCTGTCGGGGGCACCGATCCTCTCTTTCTTCCTGGCACAGGCAGGGCATTGATAGGTTTCGTATCCTCCTGTGCCCGCAGGATCCCCCAAAAAGCATCCACATTCCTGCGCAGGATTCCCATTGTATTTCCATCCACCTTTCGAAATGCCCGGACAAGTCTGCCCACATTACTTTTCCAGTCAGCGGCAAAGTCCAGCACACTCTCCGTCTGGGTTTCCGACACAATCTGATACATTGTATCCACCATCAGTTTCCGCTGTTCCTCATTCATCGAAAAGATCCATTGGTTGAGCGCATTGTCCGTGCGATGTACCGCCGGATAAATATCCTTCAGCAATACAAACCGCCCGTTCCGGATCTTCCACCGAAACGGATCATGCTGTACCGGTCCGTAACTTCTGGCCGCAACTGCCCGGTATCTGTTATCCCCGGATAACAACATTCCAACGATTGAAAACGCCGGAAGATATTTTACCACCCTGTCTGCGATCGCTGCATAGCGCATGGATCGGAATATCTCCGGCCGAAATCCCGGTCCGTCCATATTGTAGATCCGCAAAATCCGGCGCCGCACCTCAGATGCGCAATACATCGCCCCATACACGGCAAAATTTCCGCCTTTGGAATGTCCTCCCACATAAAACGGACCCGAGAAACGCCTGGCCACCGTATTCAGATATCTGACTGCCATCGTCTGTCCCGGAACCGGACAAAGAAACGCCATGTTGAAGTCTTCCTTCCATCCCACAAAGGTTTCATCCGTTCCTCTGAATGCCACATATACCGTCCCGTCCTCCAGCAGAAAAGTAACCGCTGCGAACTGCACTTCCCGTGTCTTTTCCACCAGATTCACATAACAATTTAATCTTAGATTCGCAAATCTCCTGCTCTCGGACATCCATGCGAACAATGTCCGATTCTCTCTTGCAAAAATAATCTTATGAAACAATCTTTCCCGCTGCGGATGCTGTCTCAGACTTTTTAGAGTCACAGAGGCATGATCTCCCTTCAGCCCGGGAACCATGCCGTCAAACCTCAAATATGCCAGCTGACAGAGCAAAAGGCTGTCCACATCATTAAACGCGTATGCTCCAAAAGGCATTTTCCCATAGGTTTTTAAATAGGTTTCCACCGTATCTGTCCTGTTTTGGAAAAAATTTCTCCACAGTTTCATATTTTACCATATCCTTCCAAGACTTCAAGTATGAACGATATAAACTCTGCCATTATTATATCTTTTGACCAGAATGATATACAGCTATAGCTGCAGAAAGCCAAAAAGAAGCTGTCATCCGGCCGAATACAATCAGCCCAAATGACAGCCTCTTCCTCATTTTGTAACCTATTTTATCGCTCATCCATCGGGATATAGATCCGCTCTTCCATCACACTCTTATAGGCCGGACGAATGATCTTATCCATATTCAAAAGCTCTTCGATCCGATGCGCACTCCAGCCCACAATACGGGCGATTGCAAAGATCGGCGTGTACAGTTCCAGCGGGATCTCCAACATACTGTAAACAAATCCGCTGTAAAAGTCCACATTTGCACTGACTCCCTTGTAAATACGCGATTTTTTGCCTATCAGCTCCGGTGCCACACGCTCAATCATAGAATAAAGCGCATAGTCTTTATCTCTGCCCTTCTCTTTGGCCAGCTTCTCCACAAAGCTCTTGAACACCTGCGCTCTCGGGTCGGACAGCGAATACACCGCATGTCCCATACCGTAGATCAGCCCTTTCTGGTCAAATGCCTCCTTATTCAAGATCTTCTGCAGATAAGCGCGTACCTCATCCTCATCGGTCCAGTCAGATACATGCTTCTCCAGATCATGCATCATCTCCACAACCTTGATATTTGCGCCGCCATGTTTGGGCCCTTTCAGGGAAGACAAAGCCGCTGCGATCACAGAGTATGTGTCCGCCCCGGAGGAAGTCACCACGCGGGTCGTAAAGGTGGAATTATTGCCGCCGCCATGCTCCATATGCAGCACCAGAGCCGTATCCAACACCCTTGCCTCCAGCTCGGTATATTTCTTGTCCGGACGCAGCATCATCAAAATATTCTCTGCTGTAGACAATTTTTTCCCGGGACGATGAATATACATACTTTCATCATTCTCATAATGATTGTAGGCATGATAAGCATATACCGCCAGTACGGGAAACAGACTGATCAGTCCCATACACTGACGCAGCACATTTTCCACAGAGGTGTCCTTGCAGTTTTTATCATAAGATGCCAGCGTCAACACACTCCGCGTCATAGAATTCATGATATCGCTGGTGGGCGCTTTCATAATCACGTCCCTTGTAAAATTTGTGGGCAATGTCCGCTCTGCCGCCAGCACATGCCGGAATGTATTCAATTCTTCCTCAGTGGGCAGTTCTCCAAACAGCAAAAGATATGCCACCTCTTCAAAGCCATATCTTTTCTGGGAAAACCCCTTGACCAGTTCAATACAGTCATACCCTCGATACCATAATTTTCCTTCGCACGGCGTCTTTACACCATCAACCATTTTAAAAGACTCTATCCGTGAAATATTGGTAAGTCCTGTCAGGACACCGTTTCCGTTTTTATCCCGCAGCCCTCGCTGTACTTCATATTGTTCAAAAAGACTCTGATTGATCTGATCTGCTTCCCTGCAAAGCTGCGCATAGTCGCCATAATAAATTCCGCTCTTTTTCATTTCTCTCCTCCTTGCTGCTTTTTTTCATTTGCTTTTCTATTTTTCGGATTCCTTCTATCACCTGATCAACCGCCAATTCAATTTACCACATTGGGATACGCACATTTCAAGCATATGCTTTCGGAATACCAAAAGAAAAGACGAAACGAAGCAAGAAAAACTTCCCTTTTATGATAAAGCATAATGGAATTCATTACAAGAAAAATTTTGTAAATAATTCTAAATTAATCATTCTTAATTTCTAAATTCTGTCTTCATACGGCACCCGCGGCACTTCCTCACATACAATTTCTTTTAGCTTCTCAAAATTCTCCCTGGAATTGGCAGCAATCACAGGGAACGGCCTGTCCACCGGAAATTCCTCATAATACAGGCATTCCGCAATGCCGCCCGCCTCCCTGATAATGGGAAACGCTGCTGCCGCATCCCAGGGAAACAGCCTCATCTCGAAATAAAGCTCCACCCTGCCCGCCGCCAGCATCGCCAGCTCCAGACAGGCTGTACCCATGCGCCGCAGATCATCCGACTGCAGATATACCCTTCTGATCACATTGAAACAGGCTTCCGCATAACGCTTGTCATACAGACACATAGCAGAGCACAGATGGGAATGACTGAAATCCCGATCCGAAACCCGGATCGGCTGTTCATTCAGGAAAGCCCCTTTCCCTGTCTCCGCGCGATACACTTCATCGCGGTATGGATTATAGATCACACCGGCGTAGGGTTCCCCATTTCTCACCAACCCCACGGATATCCCGCTGAAGCCGATATCCCGGATAAAATTGGACGTTCCGTCAATGGGATCCACCACCCAGATATTCTCTGCATGCAATTGCCTGTGTTCCCCTTCTTCCCCCAGCATCTCACTTTCCGGAACAAGAGCCGGCAGTCTTTCCGCAAGAAAATTCTGTACCGCCTTGTCCGCTTCTGTCACATAGTTGGAGTTATTGCCTTTCTGCTCAATACGATCTTTCAGGCTTTTATCTGTCATCAATTTGCTTGCCTCGCGGACAATCGCCGCGATCTGTACTGTCAGTTCACTCAAATCTGTTCCCTCCCGCCTCTTTCATCCCCAAACCCTGATCTGATAAGACACGGAAAACTCCTCTCCGCTCTCCAGTACATTCCCATATTCTCTTTCTTCCAGCGCCTGCCCAAAATCCACTCTGTCACAGCGTCCGTACCAGGGTTCAATGCACACGAAAGGCGCATGCTTCCCAACCGGCGACCAGATGCCAAATAAGGGAGCTTCAAAACTCACTGTCAACAGCTGTTTTTTCTCCGCATCCAAAAGAGTTACAGCATCTGCCTGCTGATCTTCTATGATCAGTGCATCCTCCGCAAACAACGCATCCGACATGGCAAGGCAGCCTGCCGAAAGATCAAGTTTCTTTTGTCTGTCCGAGAGGCATCCGCTGCCGTCTCCCTCGATCACATTACAGGTAAGCGCCTCCGTCACAGTCTGCCCGTTCTTTTCAAACAGCAGATAAGATCGGTTCAGATCACAGCCAAACGCAGGATGCCCGCCAATGGAAAAATACATCTTCCGCGCATCGGTATTTTTTACTTTCCAATGAACAATCACCGTATCGCCCTGCAATTCATAACCAACTGTCAGCCGAAAAGCAAACGGATACTTCTCCTGTGTTGCCTCTGCATCCGTCAACACAAACCACAGTTCGTTTTCTGCCGCTCTGCCTTGCTCCGGCACAAAATCCATATCTCTGGCAAATCCATGCTGCGACATCTGATAGGCTTTCCCGTCATAATAAGACGTTTTATCCCGATAATTTCCAACTAACGGAAACAAGATCGGCGAAGTCCGTCCCCAGAACACAGGATCCGCCTGCCACATCATCTCCCTGCCGTCCGAACTGCGCACTAAAGACCGGATCTCCGCACCGTGCTCTGCCACGGTAAGCTGCAATTTCTCGTTTCTCAAAATAAATTCTGCCATAGTTTTCCCCTCTCCAAAATAGATTTTATCTCTGACGCTTCTCTATACTTCCTGCTCCAGCGACGCAAAATATCTCTTTCCGGCCTCCCTGGACCGTGCATCCCTGGCCGCATCCACCTCCTCATAATGCGCCTCCAAAAGCTCCACGATCTCCCCGCTGATACCGCCGCTCTCTATATTTTCATGCAATACCTTCAATGCGTTTTCCTTGTCCATGCCCTTGCGGTAAGGTCTCTCCTCCGTGATTGCAGAGAAAATATCCGCCACCGCCATGATCCTGGACCCCAGATCCAGCATAGACGCATCAAAATGAAACGGATACCCTCTGCCGTTTAGTTTCTCATGATGAAATCCCGCCCAATCCGCAATCTTGCCAAAACCTTCCACATCCATCAAAATGAGTCTGGTGTAATAAGTATGTTCTTTAACGACGTTAAATTCTTCCTCGTCCAGCTTGCCCGGTTTCTCCAGAATTGCCCGAGGCACCCGAAGCTTCCCGATATCATGCAGATTTCCTGCAATCTCCATCATCAGACATTCTTCCTCGCTCATTCCCGCAAGCTCTGCCAGTTTCTTTGCCGACGCGGCCACCCCTGCGGAATGCATGGCGGTAAACGGACTCCGAAAGTCAATGATCCGGGACATGAAACCGGTGAGCTCCACCGTTTGCTGAAGGGTAACCGGATGCATCTCCCCTGCAAAAAACATCAAAAATGCCGGATTATTTAACACGTCCAACCAGATAAACTCCCGCTTGCTCACCCGCAGGAATGCATCCACCATAGTCGGTGAGAATTCCGTACCATGTCCGCACTCGATTGCAGAACAGATACGTTTCACCTGATTCAGCACAGGTTCATCTTCCCGCAGCATGAGCGATACGACATCCGCCAGATGAATGGCGCTGGCGATCTCTATGTATAAATACGCTTTTGCGGCATTTTCTTTTGATCCGCCTTTTGTTTCCGCAAGCTTTTGGTTTTTCACATAACTGTTCTGGCAGATCTCTATGACATCCGCAATCTCTTCAAACTGTTTGAGATCCCGCAGCATCCGCGCTCCTGTGATCGCCACATTGGCAGCATCCTCTTCAATCTCCAGAACAGACTGTTTTTTCTCCGAAACCACAGCCCCCACATCATGCAATAGCGCTGCATAGATCGTCAGGTGCAGTGCCTCCTCATCCAGCCCGCACTCCCGCGCCACCTGATAGGCCAGATACGCTGTCTGCTCGTGATGATGCTCCATGTCCGGGTTGATCAGATTCATGGCTTTCGCCAATGCCCCAAGCAAAGATCTGATATTGGTGAATGAGTTATTGTCCTGCATATGTTTACTCCTCTGTCCTTACTGTTCGCCCATGCTTTTTTGAAATCTAAAATCCCCATGGCAGATACGCTGCCAACACCGCAAACACCATTGCCGGCAACATGTTCGCCACCCGCAGTTTCTTGCCCCACACCAAATTCACGCCCACGCAAAAAATGAGCACCGACCCGATCAGCGCCAGATACTCTATGGCCAGATCCGTCATGACAGGTGCGATCAGCCGCGCAAGCAATGTGATCGCCCCCTCGAATAAAAAGACCGGAATCGCCGAAAATGCGCATCCTTTTCCCATGGAAGAGGTCATCACAGCAATAATGATAAAGTCTAACACTGACTTCACCGCCAAAGTAGAATAATCGCTTAAAATTCCGTCCTGAATCGCTCCCACGATCGCCATGGCGCCGATACACACCGTCAGCGATGCCGTCACGAAAGCGTGGACAAATTTTGCATCTCCGCTGTTTCCGGTCTTGTTTTTCAGCCATTCGCCGAACACTTCGAAGCCCTTCTCAATTCCGATCAGTTCCCCGATGATTGTGCCGATTGCCAGACAGAGGACCACCAGCATGGATTTCCCGCTGTGCAAAGCCCCGCCCTCTATCTGCAGCATTCCCTCCATAGCGCCTGCGATTGCAATAAAAAGCACACTCACACCGCACGCCTTGTTCAGAGAATCCTGCTGCTCCTCTTTAAATAATTTTCCCGTAAAATGTCCGATCACGCCACCCGCTACAATGGCGGCGCTGTTAATGATTGTACCAAGTCCTATCATATCGCTTCTTCCGCTTCTCTCAATCCTTATCATTTTGCGCTCTGCGCTATTTTCTGTATCTCTTCAAACATGTCCTTACCGATATAGCACCCTGCCGCCGGATATTCCGTCACATTGATGGCGCAGTCAAAGGTCTCGATCATACCCTCTATGGGTTGGATCATACCGTTCCACTCCTCATCGAATACTTTGCGCAGCCGTTTCCAGTCCGTATACATCCGGACTGCATCTCTGTCTTTTTTCCCCGGCATCATGGGAAACGCAATCTTCATATCCTTTTTCAGCACAGTCCTGCCGCTCTCATCCGGCTGAGGCGCCTCGCCTTCTGTCTTCATAGGAATCACAAAATTTGCTTTCACCAGTTCCTTTGCCATAAAACGATAATATAATCGATATACAAGCTCTGCATCCGGGCTCTCCGGCCGTCCCATCTGCCCGATGAGCAACATCCACCGCACCAGATCCGGATTGGTCACGGGAATATCAGCCTGCGGTGTATCACCGTAATCCGGCTTCAGGACCAGTTTTTCCGCATCTACAGAAGTCTGCTCGGAACAGATCAAAGCACCGCATGCTCCGTTCAGGTAAAATGCATCTCCAAGGAAATCCCGGATGCCGTTTTTCTCCTCGCCGTTTTCAATTTTTCTGACCTCGAATTTACTGGCAGGATAAGTTGCCGCATAGGTTTGATAATATGCCTTGGGGATCAGCATGATATCCGGATGGCTACACATATAGGAACCATCCTCCTGTCTGTATGTCTGGGAAAACAGATGGGGTTCGCCGGTTGCCTTGTCATAGATCGTATAGATTTCATCTGCCTCCAGAATTTTCCGGCACAAAGCATCTGCCAGTTTCTCCACCTTCTGCTGTTTCTCCCGCTTCTCCTCCTCGGACTCTTTGATATTTTTATTGGCATGGAACCAGTTGAACAATCTCCATGCCTCCGCCAGATCCGCAATGCTCATTGCCTCCAGCTCACTCTCCGCCAGATCCAGATTCTTGCGCGCCACATAGGTATCTCCGATGGCTGTGATATAGGCATCGTGTGCCGCCTTGGTGGTCACATCCGCGGTGTGCACAATGGAACCGATGCGCACCTGCATCGGCTGTGGAGCATCCAGTTTCAAAGCCACCATGCAGTTGATCGCCTCCCGCACAGACTTCTCCTCAATCTCCAACCCCTTTATTGTAGTCTGGTACACCGCCCCGTCATCGGCGCCAAATTCCGATACATACACACTCATACCGTTCTTCACGATTCCCTGCACCCTGCCGACTACCACCACAGCCTTTGAATGCCGCAATTCAAAAACATCCTGCACGCCCAAGACAAAAGATCCCTCCGGCGCGCTCTGCTCACTGCGCTCATTCTTTTCGAAAGAAGACGTTGCCGACTCCGCATTCTGAACCGACTCTTTTGACGCAGTTTCTTCTACTGCCTTGGATGCTTCAGATGTTTTCTTTTCCTCCTGCTTTATATCTTCCTGCTTTTTATTCTTTTGAAATAACTCCGATAACTTTCCCATGTTTTCTCCCTTTCGTCTTTTTCTATCTGTTTTGGCACAATGCGTTCACCGCATCTTCGATACTATCCCTTGCCCGTAATCCTTCAATCCATTCCGCTGGAATCCCGGAATAACCCCCATAGATTCCGGCCAGCTCGATATCCATGATACCACCATTCTGCCAATTTGTCCGCAAAATCCTTCAGACTTTTCCCTGCCTTATCCATTTCTCAATAATGATGATAGACTCATCATTGCTGCCAATCATTTCGACAGAAATTTTATCAACTGTTGTTACGAATTTTTGAATTCATTCGAGTATAATTCATCATGAATCTTCTCTACAATCTCACTACCCTTTGTCAAATTTAAAAACAGATAATTTCCGAAACGATCACTATGCTTACTGAATCCCTTTAATTCAAGATGAAATCTATAATATCTATGTTTTCAAAATCCGGAAATATCATTATTGTCCTTAAGCTCAATTATGTATCCCCCTGGTCATTTAATTATGTATCTATCCGTATGATTTCTGTTAAAGCCTTATTTCTATATGCCACATCATCTCTGACGGTAAAACCCTGGCTCTCCCAAAACGCATTTCCAATCTCATTTCTATTGAAAACCAGAAGCGCAACCTTGTTAATGCCTTCTGCCTTAAGCGCACTAAGACTGTTTTCCAAGAGTTTTCCTGCAATCCCTTGTTTTCGATAATCTTCCGCAACAGACATATGATAGATATATCCTCTTCTTCCGTCATGCCCGGTCAACACAACCCCTATAATACGGTCTGCTTCTTCTGCCACATAAGATGTGTTGGGATTCCTTTTCAGAAACTTCTCTATTCCTTCTTTAGAATCATCAAGATTATTAAACCCCATATTCTTGCACGATATCCAAAGTTCATACACCTTCTCATAATCAGCAATGGTCATTACCCGAAATTGTATTTTATCTGCCCGAATAAAATTTGCACTCATCCTTACCTATAGCTCCCTCCGAATTCCATTATTAAATTTTTTATATATTCCGCTATCCCATCTTCATCATTTGTCCCAATTGTTATATCTGCTACGGCCTTAACCTCATCCAAGGCATTTCCCATGGCAACGCCTAAGCCGCAAAGCTTAAGCATTCCGATATCTGCCAAATCATCGCCAAATACAGTTACATCCTTCAAGCTGATTTCTAATGTTTCGCACATTTTTATGATAGCATTTTCTTTTGTGACATTTTTCTTTGTAAACTTGTACCAATACTCATCCGTAAATCTGATGGAATCGCAATTCGGAAGGCTTTGCTGTATTTGTCTCGCCTTGCTTTCATCCACTATTCTCACACACACTTTAAGAGAAGCTTCTTTCCAATCTGAAAAATCGGAATAAATGTCGCCACCCCATGTTTTTTCAAGCGAAGTATATTTTTCTCCATAGTTGGCATAGTGATCCTCCGCCGTATCTATGGTTATCTCACAATCGTCTCCTAAATATTTTCTTGCTATATGAAGAATGTCGCCGGTTTCTTCAGCAGATAAAGCCTGCTCATATATAACCCGCTCCCCTGCCTTTACAATTGCTCCTCCACTTGCAATGATTACATCCGGAACAAGTTTATTAGTAAAACTCAATGAATTCCTTATGCTTCTCGAAGTAGATATTCCTATAAGGTATCCGCTTTCCCTTGCCGCAAGCAACGCAGCAAAAGTCTTGTCTGATATTATTTTGTTGCTGGTAAGAAGCGTTCCGTCCAAATCAAACAATAATAATTTAATCATATTCAACCACCCATTGAAGTTCTTTTGCAGGTACCACGGAATAATCGCCGGCATTGGGCCCAATTCTCAAATACACATTTCTGATACCGGCTTGAATGATCATCCTGGCACATAGTGGGCATGGTTTAGCCCTATGGATAGTATTGTCTCCCGGGTTAACGCCGGAAAGATATAGATCAGCATTTAATGTCTGCTCTCTTGCGCAGTTTAATAAGGCATTTGCTTCTGCATGTACAGCCCGACATAATTCATATCCCTGCCCTTGATGTAGATTTTTCTCTATCCTTGGGCAGTATCCAATATCACAACAATTTTCCTCACCTCTGGGTGCACCATTATATCCTGTAGATATCACTGCATCTTCCTTCACAATCACAGCGCCATATTTGCGCTTAATACAGGTGCTTCGATATGCAAATACTTCAGCGCAATTCAAATATGTGTCAATTTTTGATACTCTTTTTCCCTGTTCAGATAAAACCATGCTTTCATTGCTCCTCAGCGTAATATATAAAAAGATAATCTGCTTTTACAAACCGGAATTTATATTTGTACCAAATTTGAATCAATATATTCAAAATATGGTTTTTTATTTACTTCTAATTTGTGTTCCAGGTACCATTCCGCACTCTCCTTTATTCCATCTTCTAAAGATATGGTTTCCGGATAAATTTTGCTCTGACGACTAACATCTAAAAAATACTCGTAGTTGTAAAAACTGAAATAATTTCTCTGCTCTATATCATCATAAACATTTACAAAATAAGGTGTTTTTCCAAAGCATTCGTAACATTTTGTTACCCATTCCTTAATAGATATCGCTTCTGTATTCCCAACATTCATAATATGTTCTTCGGGTTTCTCTCTAATAATTACTTCCATCAATCTACATAAATCTTTTACATGAAAGAATTGTAATTTCATACTTCCATCTTTCGGCAAATAAAATTTTCTATCTGCTAAGGCACAATCAAATACAAACGCTTCTCTATAAACATTATTCATAGGTCCATACAAATATGGTGGTCTTAATATATATGCATCACTCACTTTTTCAAGCAAAACATTCTCAGCTTCAATCTTATTTGTTCCGTATGCACCCCAATACTTATTAACAGACTTTTTTGATTCTTCAAGAAATGGTTGATCCCCATACTCTGGATACACAGCACTTGAACTAATCATAATGTATTGTCCAAAGGGACCTAATTCTTCAATCAAGTCACAAATATCAGCAGCATTGTAAGCTGTTATATCAGCAACAGCATCAAAGGACATAGCCTTCAATATCCCCCTTAAATTATGCCTATCAGCTTCAATAAGTTTCACCCCTTGAACCTGTGGTTTTGTATTTCTATTAAGTACATATACCTCATAACCTGCATTCACAAAATAATCTGCTACATATTTACTTACAAAAGTTGTTCCACCTGTTACTAATATTCTTTTCAATGCAATCTCCTTAATATGCAAAATAAAAATTGAAAAGATTGAAGAATGCCCTACACATGTTTCTTCTGTTTTCTGAATATCCCATATTCATATACCCCCACCAAAGCGCATCCAAGTCCGTAGCACAAAATATCTTTCCAGTCAAATACGCCACCGATCAGTACACTGAAAAACCTGCTGTCTGAAAGCCCCAGCACATCCACAATGTGAAACCATTGCAATATCTCCACAAATACCGCAAATATAAATATGGCAAGCGGCAAAAGTGGCCACCCCTCCGGCACAAAAATCCGCACAAAAGCATATATCACGATCACCACCAGCATATCTCCCACATAGGGGCGAATGAAACGATCATTTACATATAGCGCGATCAGAACTTCAATTGTCAGAAGTAAGATGGTTGTTATCAGATAAAGTACCCGTTTTCTCACAGTGTATAAACCTCACATTCGCTCCGCGCTGCCGCGCCACCAGTTCTGCCGCGCCATTCGCAAAACTCGTGCTTGCGCACTCCTGCGGCTGCGTATGCAGCCGCGTTTTGCTCATAGAGTGGCGCTCTACCCATGAACAGAATCCCACAAAAAAATCTGCAAGCAGTTTTTTTGTGTTCTTCTATTCATGGCAGAACTGGTGGGCTACATCATCGGGGCTAATAGTTTCATGAACTGGCCCAGCAATTTCATCCAGATTTTTTCTTTTTTGATGGTTTCAAATGTCACCTGACGGCATTGCTGAAGCGTTGTCTGATAGTCGGCCTCAATATCCGCCACGCAATCCGTCTTATAGAGGAAAGTGGCGCACTCAAAATGATGATATAAACTGCGGTAATCCAGATTGATGGTGCCCACCACAGCCTTCTCGTCATCACTGACAAACACCTTGGCATGCACAAATCCGGGCGTATATTCGTAGATCTGCACCCCAGCCCTCACCAACTCATAATAATGGGTTTTGGCCAGTGCGTAAGCCGTGATCTTATCCGGAATTCCCGGCAGGATCAGCTTCACATCTACACCTCTCTGCGCTGCAAACTTCAGTGCCATTTCCAGTTCTCCGTCCAGGATCAGATACGGCGTCATAATGTGTACATAATCATTCGCACGATAGAGAATATCGATATAGACATTCTCACCCACCTTCTCCCCATCCAGCGGGCTGTCCGCATAAGGCATAACATATCCGGATGTATGCGGCATATCTGCATTGCCAACTTCATTTTTTTCCTCCGATACTTCCGGAAATAAAAATCGGTCAAATTCCGGCTCTTTCTCGTCGATATTCCACATCTGCAGAAACATCAGGGTAAAGCTTGACACAGCATCCCCCTTTAACCGTACCGCTGTATCTTTCCAATGTCCGAAAATCTGGATATGGTTGATATATTCGTCCGCAAGATTTACCCCGCCGTTGAAAGCCACCCTGCCGTCAATGACCAGGATTTTCCGATGATCTCTGTTGTTGTAATGCGTGGACAGAAAAGGCGTCAACGGTGAAAATTCCTTACACTTGATCCCTTCCTGTTTCATCAGTTTCGGATAATTGTAGGGCAACAGGGTAATCTCACACATGCCATCATACATGACGCGCACATCAACTCCCGCCTTTGCCTTCTCCGCAAGGATTTTTAAGATTCTCCCCCACATGTACCCTTCCTGCACAATAAAATATTCTATAAAAATAAAATGTTCCGCCTTGGCCAGTTCCTCCAGCATATCCTGAAACATCTCCTCACCCAGCGGATAATAGGTGACCTCTGTATTGTCATAAATCGGATAGCATCCTGTTTTTGCCACATAGCGGCACAGATCATCGGTTCCGTTCCTGTCCGCCCCGATTTTCTCCAAAATGGTCTCGTTCTGGGGCAGCTTATGAAGATTTTCCTGTGTCAGCACATCCACCCGTCTTCGGATCATTCGATGCCCCAAATTAGACCTCGTATATGCCAGAAAGATAGAGGCCGGAATTGGCGCCAACGACATGATAAAAAGCCATGTAATCTTTGCGGAAGCATCCATAGTCATATTAAACAGATACACAAACATCACAAATGTGAACAATGTCGTAAACACGGAAAAATGTGGCAGATAATCCCGAAACCATCCGTAAACACTGATCCAGAGGGAAACCTGCAATGCGATCAGGAGCAGGATCACTACGATCCTGCTGAACAGGATCCGCAGGATTCCTTTCTTTTTTGTATTTGATAAACTTAATATCTCTGTGTCACTCATGTCTCTCACTCCTTTTCCCATCTTATAATCTACCATATTTTTCCCGGTTTATAAACGCTTATTTTACCTAAATTTTGCTTCTGCTCCCACAGACATAAAAAAGCATCTGCAGCATATCTTCCGTAACTTGATGATATGCATACAGATGCTTCTTCATTCAATCAAAAAAACTTATCTTTTCACATTAAAAGCCTTCATGCCGGGGTAAACTGCCGCATCACCCAGCTCCTCTTCAATCCTGAGCAGCTGATTGTACTTTGCGACACGCTCGGAACGGGAAGGTGCACCGGTCTTGATCTGACAGGTATTCAGTGCAACAGCCAGATCTGCAATGGTAGTGTCTGCGGTCTCACCGGAACGATGGGAGGAAATTGCGGTGTAACCCGCCTTGTGAGCCATCTTGATTGCCTCCAATGTCTCGGATACGGAGCCGATCTGGTTCAGCTTGATCAGAATCGCATTTCCTGCGCCCAGCTCAATTCCCTTGCTCAGTCTCTCCGTATTGGTAACAAACAGGTCGTCACCCACAAGCTGTACTTTGCCACCCAGCTTTGCGGTCAGCTTCTGCCAGCCTTCCCAGTCCT
>DFDT01000130.1:43904-53374 GCA_002368865.1 Lachnospiraceae bacterium UBA3821
CCAGCCTTCCCAGTCCTCCTCATCCAGACCATCTTCAATGGAGATGATAGGGAATTTATCGCACAGCGCAACCCAGTGCTCGATCAGCTCGTCGGAAGTATATTCCGTACCGGCCTTAGGAAGCTTGTAATAGCCTTTTCCTTTTTCGCTCTTCCACTCAGAAGCCGCTGCATCCATGGCGATCATGAAGTCCCTGCCAGGCTCAAAGCCAGCTGCCTTGATTGCCTCAAGAATCTTCTCGATTGCCTCCTCATCACTCTTCAAGCTGTTGGGAGCATAACCGCCCTCGTCACCTACTGCAGTCACATCACCCATTTCCTTGATGAGTTTCTTCAAAGTATGGAATACCTCCGCACACCATCTCAAACCTTCTTTGAAGGTCGGAGCGCCAACCGGCATGATCATAAACTCCTGCGTATCAACAGCGCTGTCAGCATGTGCGCCGCCATTTAAAATATTCATCATGGGAACCGGCAGACGATTACCTGAAATGCCGCCCAAGAAACGATATAAAGGAAGATCCAGAGCGATGGAAGCCGCTCTTGCGGATGCAATGGATACCGCAAGGATTGCATTTGCACCCAGATTGGACTTGTCCTTTGTACCGTCCGCCTTGATCATAGCAGCATCTACCGCATAGATGTCAGATGCATCCATACCAACCAACACATCATTGATGGTAGTATTGATATTGTTTACAGCCTTGGTAACGCCTTTTCCAAGATAGCGGCTCTTGTCTCCGTCGCGAAGCTCCAGCGCCTCAAACTCACCTGTAGAAGCGCCGCTGGGTGCGGTTCCTTTGCCTACGGTTCCGTCAGCCAGATAAACCTCCGCCTCAACGGTAGGATTTCCTCTGGAATCCAGAATTTCTCTGCCGATTACTTTTTCGATCTGTAAATACTCTTTCATATTTGCTCCTTTCCTAAATATGCCTATCTGCATATTATTTTATAAATTATACTGTTCTCCCAAAAAATGGACATCCCTGCATGATGTCCACTTTTCGGAGATTTTATGAATTTTGTACAAAAGAAGAATTCCAGTTAGTATTTACTAACCAAGGTTAATTATACCTAATTTCTCTGATATGTCAACACTTTTTATTAAGAACTTTTTCTCAATTATCAATTCTGTTCTTCTGACAAGAGATTCTGCATATTCTTCAGGCTGATCCCCAATGTGGATATATTGTGTAAAAGCGCCGTGGTCGTAGGCGGCACAATTCCTGCCACTCCCAACACGATCAGACTGCCGTTAAATCCCACGATCGTACGATAATTTCGATGGATACGCCGCATCAATTTCGTGGACAACCGCCGCAGCGTCACCAGCTCATGCAGATCAAAAGCGCGAATGGTCACATCCGCTACCTCTCTGGCAATCTCTGCACCCTCTCCGATGGCAATGCCTACATCTGCCGTGGAAAGCGCCAGCGAATCATTGATCCCGTCTCCGATCATGATCACTTTATGCCCTTCTGCCCTGGCTTTCTCCACATAAGCCGCCTTATCCTCCGGCAACACCTCAGAATAGTATTCATCCACCCCAACCGCTTCCGCAATGGCTTTGGCAGTACGCTCACTGTCTCCGGTCATCATCACGATATGGGAAAAACCGTTTTCTTTCAGTTTGGCGATCACCTCACCGGCCTCTTTTCTGAGCGGATCGTCAATACACAGAACAGCGGCAAGTTCCCTGTCAATGCCCAGATACAGCAGAGAACAGTCCGTGGGGAGATTGTCAAATAAAGCTTCTTTTCCCTGCGGGACAACACACCCCTCATCTTCCATGACAAAATGATAGCTGCCGATCACCACAGGAATATTGTTGACGGTGGAGGAAATTCCGTGTGCCACGATATATTGCACCTTGGAATGCATCTCCTCATGCTCCAGATTCCTCTCCTTTGCCGCATTTACAACCGCCGTCGCTACCGAATGAGGGAAATGCTCCTCCAGGCATGCAGCCAGCCGAAGCAGTTCCGCCTCAGGTTTATCATGGAACGGGATTACCGCACGCACTCTGGGCTGGGCCTTGGTAAGTGTTCCCGTTTTATCAAAAACAATGGTATCCGCCTCTGCGATAGCCTCCATATATTTCCCGCCTTTTACGGTAATCTGATGGTTACTTGCCTCCCGGATTGCAGACAACACGGATATGGGAATCGCCAACTTCAGTGCACAGGAAAAATCTACCATCAAAACCGCCATCGCTTTTGTCACATTGCGGGTCAGCAGGTAAACCGCTCCCGTTCCCAGAAAAGTATACGGCACAAGAGCGTCTGCCAGATGTGCTGCTTTGCCCTCAATATTGGACTTCAGTTTTTCCGATTCTTCGATCATGGTCACAATGCGCTCGTAGCGGCTGCTGCCGCCCGCATTTTTCACCCGGATCGTCAGTTCTCCCTCATCCAACACTGTGCCGGCGTATACCGTGGCTCCCGGTAGTTTACGCACAGGAAGCGCCTCACCGGTAAGGGAGGCCTGGTTCACCATTCCTTCGCCTTCTGAAATCTCTCCGTCAAAGGGGATCAGATTGCCCATGTGAACGACAACTTCATCCTCCGGCTGAATGTCCTGCGCCGATACCAGAATCTCCTGTCCCGCCTGTTTTACCCAGACACGATTGACATTCAGCGCCATGCTGCGCGCCAGATCGCCAACGGATTTCTTGTGAGTCCACTCCTCCAGGATCTCACCGATCCTCAGTAGAAAGATCACGGAGCCGGCCGTCTGATAATCGCCTCTGATAACGGACACACCGATTGCGGTGGCATCCAACACCGCTACCTCTATTTTACCCTTTGCCAGCGTTTGTATTCCCTGCCAGATGTATTTTGTCGCCCGCAACACAGTGATCATATTGCGCACCGGAATCGGCAGCAAAAATCTTTTCGCTGCCAGCCTCACCACAGTCATGATCAGTTTTTCCCAATATTCGTTGTTTAATGCTCTGCCGGAGCACTGCAGATAGTATTCCGGAACCTGTACTTCTCCCCATTCATAAGCCCGCAATGCAGCGAGCACCTGCTCTCTTTCACCATCGTACCAAATCACTAAGTCTGCCGTATTTTCATACACTTTGACAGCACTGACGCCTGATTGGTTCTCCATATAATATTTTAGCGTATCCGCCTCCTTTGCACTCATCCGCTTACAGATGAGATGGACACGAATACGCCCTTTGATTTCATGCTTGATTATGCTTCGCATTCTTCCGCTTCCGCTCTCTCTTCATTGATCTGCTTTGCCTCGGCATAGATGTCCTCAGCGTTTTCCTGTATCCGGGTTGCCGTTTCCATCACGCAGTCCTTGCCGCGCAAAACCGCCGCAGTCACATTGGTGTAAACCTTCTTGGCGTCCTTGCTGGATAAAATCTTGATACCGGCGGTTCCGAACAACACTCCCGCTGCAAAAATACAAGTGGATTTGGAATTGATCTTTTCAAAAAAACTCATAACCCTCACGCTCCTGTTCCTTTGTGAAAAATGGATAAAATCTCTATTTCTATAGTACACCATTCCTCTGAACCGCGGAACAGAAAAGTGCATTATTGATAATTTTTATCACTAGTGATGTTGCCTTTTCGAACTTCCTCCATATTCAAAATTCTCTGATTCTCCGATCCCCGGAAAGCCAGCCGCAGATTCTTTCGCTCCTCCACAAACGGTCCGTCTACCAGCACATCGATGTTCTCCAGGATCGCTGCGACCGCAGGCTCCGTCTTCGCCCGCAGGCTGAGTTCCGTCTCATACACCCCGCCGCTGTAGCACCAGATGTCCTTTCCGGGATAACGCTCCTTCACCTTACAGATGATCTTTGCCACCGTTTCCGCATTTGCAGGCTCAAAGGGCTCTCCGCCTAACACAGAGAGCCCCCTGATATGATCCGGAGCGAGCGCGGAGAAAAGTTCCCGCTCCGCCGCCTCGTTCCATTCTGTTCCGTAGCTGAAATCCCATGCTTCCCGGTTAAAGCACCCTTTACAACCTCTGGTGCAGCCGCTGACAAAAAGCGATACCCTGATTCCGGGACCGTTTGCCACATCGGTCTTTTTGATACTTGCATAATTCATAGATGCAATACCCTCGATTTGATTTCTTTTGTCTTGCCCGTGTTCCAGAAATTTTCTCCCAGATAGCCGCAGGTTCTGCGGGTCACATTCATCTTGGCGTGATTCTTATTGTGGCACTGCGGACACTCCCACTCATTATTGTCATTCACCAGAATTTCTCCGTCATAACCACACTCATGACAGTAATCCGACTTCGTATTAAACTCACCGTACTGGATATTGTCATAGATAAACTTGATCAGCTCCTCTATGGCCTCCGTATTGTGCATCATATTGGGAATCTCCACGTAAGAGATTGCTCCGCCCAGAGATTTATTCTGAAATTCGCTCTCAAAGGTAAACTTCGTAAAGGCATCGATCGGCTCCCGCACATCTACATGATAGGAGTTGGTATAATATCCTTTGTCCGTCACATTCTTAATCTCGCCGAATTTCTCTCTGTCAATTCTGGCAAAACGATAGCAGAGTGATTCCGCCGGTGTCCCATAGAGAGAAAATCCGATCCCCGTCTCTGCCTTCCATTTCGCGGCGGTATCCTTCATCCGATCCATCACCCGCAGCGCGAACTCCTTGCCGTCCGGTTCGGTGTGACTGCAGCCCTTCATCAGCCAGGTGAGTTCGTAGAGTCCGATATATCCCAGAGACATGGTGGAGTATCCTCCCAGAAGGTACTTGTCGATCTTCTCGCCTTTTTTCAGTCTCGCGATGGCACCGTACTGCCAATGGATCGGGCTCACATCCGAAGAGATTCCTAAGAGTGCCTTATGTCTGCACATCAAAGCCTCATAGCAAAGCGCCAGCCTTTCGTCCAGAAGTTTCCAGAATACTTCTTCGTCTCCTTTCGCCAAAATACCGATCTGGGGCAGGTTCAGACTTACCACACCCTGGTTAAAACGTCCTTCCCACTTGTAATTCCCATTCTCGTCTTTCCATGGCGACAGGAAAGACCGGCACCCCATACAAGAAAATACATTGCCTTCATAATTTTCCCGCATTTTTTTTGCAGAGATGTAATCCGGATACATACGCTTGGCGGAACATTTCGCCGCAAGCCTTGTCACATCGTCATATTTACCGCCCTTTAAACAGTTATTCTCATCCAGCACATACACCAGCTTTGGGAATGCGGGCGTCACATAAACCCCCTTCTCATTCTTGGTGCCCTGCAGACGCTGATTCAGAATCTCTTTGATGATCAGCACCGTTTCCTCCACATAGGGATCCGTGTCATCAATATGCAAAAACAGCGTCACAAACGGAGACTGTCCGTTGGTTGTCATCAGCGTGTTGATCTGGTACTGGATCGTCTGTACGCCTGCGCGAAGTTCATCCATCAGACGCAGCTCTACAATCCGCTTCTTGCTCTCTTCATCCAGGGATGTTCCAAACTCCTCATCCAGCTGATGCTTAAACTTTTCACGGCTTTTCGCCAGATATTTCCCAAGATGCTTCACATTGACCGACTGTCCGCCGTACTGGTTACTGGCCACAGCCGCAATGATCTGGGTTGTGATCGTACAGGCCACCTGAAAGCTCTTGGGGGACTCGATCATCTTGCCATTGATGGAAGTGCCGTTGTCCAGCATATCCCCGATATTTACCAGACAGCAGTTGAAGATCGGCTGGATAAAATAATCGGCGTCATGGAAATGCAGCACGCCATTGTCATGCGCCAGCGCAATATGCTCCGGCAAGAGCAGACGTCTAGTCACATCTCTGGACACTTCGCCCGCAATATAATCCCGCTGAGTGGACGCCAGTCTGGTATTCTTGTTGGAGTTTTCCTCCGCAAGCTCCTTGTTTTCATTGCGGATCAACTTCAAAATAGACTCATCTGTCGTATTAGATTTGCGCAGCAGACTTCTCTGATAGCGGTAAACGATATACTTCTTTGCCAGAATATACTTATTCCGCTTCACCAGACGCTCCTCGATCATATCCTGCACATGCTCAACGGCCAGTTTTTCTCTGTCCTCAGCAAGCACATCATCCAGGATCTCATTGATCAGCGTATCCTCGGCTCTCTCCTGCTCCGCTACCTCTGCGTTTGCCTTTTGAATTGCCGCCACAATCTTTTCTTTCTCAAAAGGCACAACCCGCCCGTCTCTCTTTTGAATCATCGTAGCACTCATGTCCTGCATTACCTCTCTGTTGGGATTTTATGGTTTAAAAACTTATTATACCAGATTTTGTATGATTTGCGTTTTCTCAAAACTACATCTTGTATTATACATGGTTATATTCAAAATTACAAGCCTAAAATACACGCAAAATAAAAGAGGCCGTACCGCCCCTTTTATCGCACTGCTATCAAACATTAAAACAACTTCCTCCGGTAAACTCCCGACAGATGGAATTATTCGGCAGGCTCTCACTGGTCACATTTAGGAAGTAACTGAGGAACTTCAATAACCGCTTCGCCTCATAATACTCCGGCGCATCCTTCGGAATCTGGAACAGCAACGGTTCCGCATACTGTTTTAACACGGCCAGCTCATAGACAAGCGCCGAATTAAACATCACATCCGCATCCTCCTGGAACGGGAAAATATTCTCCTCCTCCCCTTTTCTCACAGACGGCCACATCTGGATCGTACGTCTTGCGTCCGATCCCCTGGTCCTGGCGTCACGCACCATCCGCCGCAGCAGTCTTCCGTCGGTAGTCGGGATTCGGTTGTGCCCATCAATATTCAGGGATGTCAGCGCACTGATATAGATTTTAAATTTACTCTCCTTGGGCAATGCATAGGACATCTTATCATTCAACCCATGGATTCCCTCCAGCACCAGAATGTCATCCGGACCCAATTGCTTGTAGTCTCCCAGATATTCCCGCTTGCCGATCTTGAAATTGAAGGTGGGAAGTTCCACTCTTTCTCCTGCCAGCAGCTTACACATATCCTCATTAAACTGCTTGATATCGATTGCCTCCAGACATTCAAAATTGTAGTCGCCGTTTTCATCTCTCGGCGTAAACTGTCTGTCGACAAAATAATTATCCAATGCGATCGGATGCGGTTTCTTCCCCAGCGTTCTCAACTGTACGGACAATCTGTGTGAAAAACTGGTTTTTCCTGAAGATGACGGTCCTGCGATCATGACAAACTTCACATTGCTCCGGCTCACGATCTCTTTCGCGATCTCCCCGATTTTCCGCTCCTGCTCCGCCTCCTGCATCAGGATAAACTCGTTCATGGAGCCTCGACATATCTCATCGTTCAGATCGCCTACATTTTCAATACCGATCTTCGTTCCCCAGTCCTCCGATACCAGCATCGTCTCAAAAAGCTGCTTTTGTTCTTTAAAAGGTTCCACTTCCAGCGGATTATTTCTGGTAGGCAGAAGCAGCATAAATCCCTTGCCGTAAGGGATCAGGTCAAAATATTTTACATAGCCCGCATTCGGCAGCATATAGCCATAGTAATAGTCATAATAGCCGTCGATCTGATAGAGATTCACCTGAGAATTCATGCGGTAGTGGAACAATTTTTCCTTGTCTTTCATGCCCTGCGTCTTGAAGATATCCATTGCTTCATCCAACGGACAAGTCTTCTTCATAAAAGGAGCACCGGCATCCACCAGTTCCTGCATGCGTCTTTTTATTTTTTTCACATTCTCCGCATTGGCAGCGATCTTGTCGCCCGGATCTATGTAATACCCATGCCCGATGGCAAACTCAAGTCTGCACTCCCGTGCAGAGGCTGCTCCGAACACATCAAATATAGCTTTGAAGAACAGCATGGTCGCAGTCCTTACATAAGTCTTATGTCCCACATTATCCTTCCATGTAAAAAATGTGATCGTACAATCCCTGTTGATCTTTTTAAATAATTCTCTGATCCTGCCGTTTGCCGCCACTGCCGCGATCATATTATCATACGCCGGCTGATATTCCTTCACCACCGCTTCGTAAGTGGTTCCCCGTTCCACTTCTTTGGAGCCTCCGTCAATCGTAACCGTAACCTTCATATTGTCCCCTTCCCTTCTCTGAAACTATTTACCGGTACCAGCTTAAAGCTGCTTCCATATCCGCCACATCCGCTTCATTTTCCGCCAGACTCTGCTCCAGCCGAAAATTACCGCCTCCCCCCCGATGTGCCAGAATTTCCTCCAGCACATTTTCACTTGTTTTCAGACATTTTTCCAAATACTCTTTCAGCACCGGGTTTCGCTCTTTTAATAGCTGCTCCCCAAATCGATCAAACAGCCTCTGATCCTGATTTCTGCAGTCCACGCCCCCCAGTCGCCCGTCAAATCCACCCAGTCTGCCGTTTATACTTCCAAAGGTCTCCGACTGGTCTCCGACTGTCCCTGCACTCTCTGCCGCTCCGGGCAATACACGAAATGCAAAATAATACTTCCCGTCCTCGCACACAATGCGTTCCTGTGTGATCTTATAATCCTGTTCTCTCAAAAACACACGAAACTGCATCAGTTCCGACTGCGGCTGCAGGATCATCTCCGTAAACTCTCTTGTCACAGGCTCACTCTGCATCAGAATCTGCTGCATAAGCCTGCCTCCCATTCCTGCGCACACAAGCGTATCTGCCTCCCCCGGCCAATACTCCAACAACCCGTCCGAGAGCCGGGTCTCTATGTAATCTTCCAATCCATAATCTGCGATATGCTCCCGGGCTGCCGAAAGCGGTCCCTGCCGCACATCCGATGCGATCACCCTGGGACTGATACCGCTCTGCACCAGATAGATAGACAGAAAACCATGATCACATCCCACATCTGCCACAGAATTTCCCGGCGTTACCAAATCCGCCAACATCTCTAGTCTTTTCGATAGCTGCACCAGCCGTCCTTCTCCCATATTCAATTCTCTCCACACCCACTCTGTCTGTTCTCGTTATCAATCCAGATAGTCTTTCAGTTTGCGGCTGCGGCTGGGATGTCTCAGCTTTCTCAACGCTTTCGCCTCAATCTGACGGATACGCTCGCGGGTGACATTAAATTCCTTGCCCACTTCCTCCAGCGTACGTGCCCGTCCGTCGTTCAAACCAAAACGCAGCTGTAACACTTTCTGTTCTCTCTCTGTCAAGGTTCCCAGCACTTCCTCCAGCTGCTCCTTCAACAGAGTGAACGCTGCGGCATCTGCCGGTACCGGAACATTATCATCCTGAATGAAATCGCCCAGATGACTGTCCTCCTCCTCACCGATCGGCGTTTCCAACGAAACCGGTTCCTGGCTGATCTTGAGGATTTCCCGTACACGCTCCACAGGCATATTCATCTCCTCCGCGATCTCCTCCGGCGAAGGCTCACGCCCCAGCTCCTGCAGCAGCTGTCTGCTCACACGGATCAGTTTATTGATTGTTTCCACCATATGCACCGGAATTCGAATGGTTCTCGCCTGATCGGCGATCGCACGGGTGATTGCCTGACGGATCCAC
>DFDT01000209.1 GCA_002368865.1 Lachnospiraceae bacterium UBA3821
ATACAAATACGCTTACAAACAGGTTACCATTCACAGTGTTTTTAATGTATCAATGCTTCCTTAGAACAGTATTTTTCATTGACATAACTGCAAACTGTGATTTTGCCCCTGATTTAGGGGCTTTTTTGATGAAAAAACATTGGTATTTTTAGTAAATAAATACCAATAAAAAGTTGACATTATTGGTATTTAATGATATAATAGTACCAATAGATGAGTTCACACCGTTTACTCTGGAAAGGAGCAGTATCATGTCAATTGTAAGATACACAAATAAAAAAACAGGTGCAGTTACCTTGTATGAATCAACTTCTCATTACGACCCTGTAACAAAGCAGTCTCGGCCCATCCGAAAATATCTGGGAAAGCTGGATCCGGAAACAGGTGAGCTTATCCCTTCCACAAAAAGGAAGAAAAAAGAAACCACACCTGCTCAGGCATCCTCTACAGATCTGGAGTTGAAAGCAGCTCTGGAGGAAAAAACAAGAGAATGCATGGATATGGAACGACGCATCAAAGTACTGGAGGATGAGATAAAAAAACTCCGCGCAGCTATGTCCAGGATATCCATTGCTTCCAGATCTATCCTGGAGATCTCTTCTGTGTCCACAGAAGAGAACGAAACTTGAATCAGACACCTGTAGCAGTACCGTCCTGATCGGAGAAAAGCACATGATCAACCAGGCCTTTCTATACGATACTTCCCTGCAGTACAGGATAAAGGCACTTGAAAGTGAACTTGAAGCCTTTAAGACAGGGAAAAAATATTTGAAGATGAAAGAGATGCACCGTAAGGAGACCGACACCCTGCGACGCGAGATAGAAAGGCTCAAAAAGGAACTTGCCCTGGCCCATAAGGAGACCATAGACGTCAGGGAAAAGTGGTTTGCAACTTGCGATGACATCATTGCTGAAGAAGATGCGAACCTTCGTAAAGCCCAGGACCAGATCTTAAAACTGAAGCAGAAATGTTTTGATACTGACATGAAGCGCCATGAAGAAAAGGCCGCCCTGGCGGATGCGTATGAGGAAAAAATCGAAGAGAAAGATAAGATCATAAAAGAGCTTGAAAACCGCCTGGCCCATGCAGAAGCACTTCTTGCCCGGGACGGGACCAATACCGGCATCCCGACTTCCCAGACACCCATTGGAAAGAAAAAGGTCATCCCGAACTCCCGCAGGAGTACAGGCAGGAAAAAAGGGGGACAACCCGGACACAAACAGCATTTACCGGAGCCTCCGGATGAGGATCAGATCGACGAGACCGTCCTGCATGAAGTCGATCCCGTCAGAGAGGAATGCCCTGTCTGCGGATCAGATACTTTCATTTATACGGGAAGGCAGGAGATAAAATACGAGACAGACATAGAAATTAAAGTACGCAGAAAAAAACACATTTATTATGTTTACAAGTGCCTGGGATGCGGTACGCTGATCTCCCTGTCTGCAGACCCGGAACACATGGGACAATGCCATTACGGCCCCAACATTCAGGCAGTCGCCCTCTCTCTGATGAACACGGTCAATGCGGCGATCAACAAGGTTCCTCTGTTTTTGTCCGCGGTAACGAACGGGCAGGTCTGCCCGTCTGAAGGATATATCACAAAACTTTCTAAAAAGGCCTCGAAAAAACTTGCCTCCTTCAAAAGAGACCTCCGGCTCCTGATCCTGACACGGCGCGTCCTGTACTGGGATGATACTGTCATCACCATCCTGGCTAAACAGGCTTACCTGAGATTTTACGGGGATGAGCGGATTTCCTACTACACCGCCCATGAACACAAGGATCTTGCCGGGATCCTTGAAGACCGGATCCTCAATTATCTCACAGGCGGGACTTTTGTCATGCATGACCACAACACAGTCAACTATAACGAGGCATTCCACTTCAGGAATCTCGAGTGCTGCCAGCATGTCGAGCGCGACCTGCAGAAATCTGCCGATGACACAAAGCACGAAGAAATGGTCCTGACAAAAAAACTTATTTCCGAAGCCATAAAAGAACGGAACGACCTTTTTGCCAAAGGGATCCTGTCCTTCAGCACAGAACGCATCGCAGAGTTTGATTCCAGGATGGAGGAACTCCTCACTTCCGCAGAAGCCCGGATCCGTGCGGACTTCAACCCTTATAACAGCCAGAAGGAACTAAATGTGATCAACAGGCTGCGGAAATACCATGACAATTTCTTCGCCTGGATGGAGGATTTCTCACTTCCCCATACCAACAACCTCAGTGAGCGGGAGCTTCGCGGTGTGAAGACAAAGAAAAAAGTCTCGGGGCAGTTTGAATCCATTCAATACGCAGGATATTACTCAGACATACTGACATATACACGGACCTGCCGGAAAAATGGGTTCAATGAAATAGATGCACTCAGCAGGCTTATGCAGGGAAACCCTGTTACAGTCGGAGAGATATTTCCTGAATTCCGGAAAATATAAAAACTGCTGATCTTAGCCGGATGGATCTGCTCATCCATCCGGCCCCTTTCCCACGTCTTATCTACAAGTCAGTAACAACATAGTCAGTATATCCTGACTGCCAGGCAGATTTGGTTAGCACTTTGTCAGACATCGTAAGATGTCTGTTAAAGTGCGTGGAAAAAACAAAGGGCGGGATGGCAGCGAATGCTGGCATCCCGCACCCCAAAAGCGAAATTTAAACGGCTGTTTTATAAGTTGTTTTTTATCTTTTCTCACACGTCTATTTTTACTGTGAATAGTAACCCTTTGACATGAGAGCCTTTGACAT
>DFDT01000192.1 GCA_002368865.1 Lachnospiraceae bacterium UBA3821
GCTCTTTCTGCACGCGGGTCATATATAACAGGTCAAGTTCCGGCAGCACATCCTCCAGACGGATCACTTCCTGATAGGGGATTCCTTTTTCTTTCAGCATATCCGTAATATAGTCCGGAATCCGCAGTTCCTCCGGAGAGATGAAGATAAAGTTCACATTTTCATAGCGCACCAGCGCATGGATCAGGGAATGTACCGTGCGCCCGAATTTCAGATCACCGCACAATCCGATCGTAAAGTTCCCCAATCTGCCCTTCAGACTGCGAATGGTCAGCAGGTCGGTCAGCGTCTGGGTCGGATGCTGATGACCGCCGTCGCCGGCATTCACAACGGGGATCAGAGCCTTGCTGCTGGCCACGGTAGCAGCGCCCTCCTTGGGATGGCGAATGGCGCAGATATCCGCATAGCAGGAGATGACCCGTATGGTATCGGAAACGCTTTCGCCTTTCGCTGCGGAAGAGGAGTTGGCATCGGAGAAACCGATCACCTTTCCTCCCAACCGTGTCATGGCGGACTCGAAGCTGAGTCTCGTGCGGGTGCTGGGTTCATAGAAACAGGTAGCCAGGATCTTGCCTTCACACACGTGAGCATATTTTTGGGGATCCCGCTCAATGTCGGCAGCCAGATCAAACAGCCGATCCAGTTCCTCGGTGGTAAAGTCCAGGGGACTGATCAAATGACGCATGATGATTTCCTCCATTCTCATAAAAAGCCGAAGGGAAAAGATTTCCCTTCGACCTCATTGTCTACATTTTATAAGTTAATAAATCGGTCACAGCTTTGCGCTTGGGTGCTTCCGGTGACTGATCGGGATAACCGATGGCAATCAGGGCAACTAACTCCTGATTCTCGGGAATCTCCAATAAGGCTGCAATATCCGCCTCATCGTAAAGCCCCATGATCACGGTTCCGAGCCCCTGTTCGTAAGCGGCAAGACAAAATGCTTCGCTGGCAACGCCGGCATCAAACATCTGCCAGCCGGTGCCTTTGCCGGTGGAGAAAGAACCGTCCCTTTCAAAGCCGCTGCGGCCTTTTACAACGGTCAATGCAACCACCATGGGTGCATTCTTCATGATAGCACCGTTGCCGGCCCAAATTTTGGTACAATCAGCTACCTTATCTTTCATCTCGCCCTCTACAGCGATATAACGGGCAACCTGGGTGTTTTTCCAACTGGGAGCGTAGGAAGCGATCTCCACGATCTGCTCTAACAACTCATGAGAAACGGGCTGATCGGTAAACTTTCGAATGCTTCTTCGTCCAACAATACATTCTTTTGCGGTCATGTTGTTCTCCCTTCCGAAAGCCGAAAAGCTTTCCTGCATATTCTTGTACTATGATAGCATTTTCGGGGTACAATTTCAATGAAAATTTACCGACACAGAAAAAGATTTGCATATTCTAAGAATATAAACTATAATAGGGAGAGAAAGCGAGGGATCTGCCATGGTTGAATTCAATGAGAGAAAACGTTGGGTATTTTTTGGACTGCCTTTTACATTTACCAAATATTCTATCAGAGAGGATATGATCACGGTCACCAGCGGTCTGTTTACCTCTGTAGAGAATGACTGTTATATGTATAAGGTGCAGGATGTGGAGCGCACGGCAACTCTGGGAGAGAGGATTTTTGGATTGGGAACGATCATCTGTTTTACCGGTGATACCACGCATCCTAAACTGATCTTGCATCATATCAAGAATTCCAAGGCGATCAAAGAGTTTATTTTAAAAGAATCTGAGGAAGCCAGATTGAAGAGACGTACCGTGAATATGCTGGATATCGGTTCCGGAGATATCGATGATGTGGATTTTGATAACTAGCACACGGATGGTAGCGGAAGAAAAACAGATGAGCGGACGCAGAGTTTTGCATGGAGCAGGGCGAAATCGGCAGGTTTCGTCCTGTAACTGTTCCTGCACTCATGTGCAGCGGGAGGCGTGACCGATGACCTATAAAGAGGCAATGGAATATATAGAGAGTCTACAGTCCTGCGGAATCGTGCCGGGGCTGGACAGCATAAGGGAACTTTGCAGACGGCTGGGAAATCCGCAGGACACCTTGAAGTTCGTGCATATTGCGGGGACTAACGGGAAAGGATCGGTGCTTGCTTATATCTCAACTGTGCTGAAAATGGCTGGTTATCGTGTGGGACGTTATATTTCGCCCACGATTTTTGAATACAGAGAGCGCATTCAGGTGAATGAGAGGAAGATATCCCAGAAGGATCTTTGTACGGGAATGGAGCTGGTGCGGCAGGCCTGTCTGGAGATGACAGCCGAGGGGCTGCCGCAGCCGACGCCTTTCGAGGTGGAGACAGCGCTGGCGTTTTGGTACTTTAGTCTCAAGAACTGCGATATCGTCGTTCTTGAAACTGGGATGGGCGGCCTGATGGACGCCACAAACCTGATCACAACGACGCAGGTGGCGGTACTGGCATCCATCAGCATGGATCACATGAAGTTTTTGGGCAATACGCTGGAGCTTATTGCGGAACAGAAGGCCGGCATTATGAAGGAAGGGTGCCTTACGGTGACTGCGAAACAAAAGCCGGAAGCCATGGAAGTGATCCGGCGGATGGCGGCGCAAAAACATTGTGAGCTGTATGTGGCGGAACGGTCATCCATTTCAAACATCAGGCGCGGCCGTGGAAAATATCTGGAGCGCCAGCGGTTTGATTATAAAAATCCGAATGGATTAACCTACAAAGATCTGGAGATCCATCTGGCCGGATCGGTGCAGCCGGAGAATGCGCTGTTAGCCATAGAGGCGATCCATGCATTGCAGAAAAAGGGCTTTTCTGTTTCGGAGCAGGCCCTGCGGCGGGGGCTGGCGCAGACTGTGTGGAAGGGACGGTTTTCCGTGATCGCCAGAAAGCCGCTGTTTGTGGTGGATGGTGCTCACAATGAGGATGCGGCAAGGAAACTTGCCGAGTCCATAGAATTTTATTTTACAAATAAGAGAATTATCTATATAATGGGAGTGTTGAGGGACAAAGAATATGAGAAGGTGATTGCCTGGACGCAGAAGTATGCGGATCAGATCATCACGATCACTCCGCCGGAGAATCCCAGAGCGTTGTCTGCTTATGAACTGGCGCAGGAAGCGGCGAAAGTTCATCCGGCGGTGACAGCAGCCGGCAGTCTGGAGGAAGCGGTGGAGATGGCGAGGCTTTTGGCAGCGCCGGATGACGTGATTCTTGCGTTCGGATCTTTGTCCTATCTGGGGAGGCTAATGAAAATCGTGGAAAGGCAGAAGTCATGGTAGATCAGAATAAGATAAAAGAGGCGGTAAAGCTTTTGCTGCAGGGCATCGGCGAGGATGTGAACAGGGAAGGACTGGTGGACACACCGGAGCGCATCGCGCGGATGTATGCCGAGATTTTCGGTGGAATGGATCAGGATGCATCGGAGCATCTTAACCGTGTGTTTACTGTGGAAAACAATGAGATGGTGCTGGAAAAGGATATTGTGTTTTATTCCATGTGTGAGCATCATATGCTCCCCTTTTTCGGCAAGGCCCATATCGCGTATATCCCCAACGGCAAGGTGGTGGGGCTGAGCAAGCTGGCGCGGACGGTGGAAGTGTATGCCAGAAGACTGCAGATCCAGGAGAAGATGACAGGGCAGATCGCAGATGCAATCATGAAATATCTGGAGCCCCAGGGCGTTATGGTGATGGTGGAGGCGGAGCATATGTGCATGACCATGCGGGGGGTAAAGAAACCCGGCAGCCAGACGGTGAGCATTGCCACAAGGGGTGTCTTCCGGGACAACAGCAGACTGCAGGAACAGTTCTTTGGAATGTTGGGCAGGAGATAGAAATGAAAGAACGTCAGGAAAGCCGCATTGACCGGATTTTGCAGCACGAACTGTTCCGGTATCATTTAGAAGAAAACCGGAAAGCAGAAGCGGAGCGTGTTTTTTGTCGTCATGACATGAACCATTTTCTGGATGTGGCGCGTATTGCTCATCTTATGAACTTAGAGTCGGATAATCCGATGAAAAAGGAATGGATATATGCTGCAGCGCTTCTTCATGATATAGGCCGGTTTGTGCAATATGAGGATGGGACCGATCATGCCGAGGCCAGTGCGGACCTGGCAATGGACCTTTTAGAAGATGCCGGATTTACGGGGAAGGAGATAAGGATAATCTCCGATGCCATAAGATATCACAGGGATAAGAGGGTTAAAGAGGATAAGGGACTTCCCGGGATCTTATACAGGGCTGACAAGTCCAGCAGACGCTGTTATCTGTGTCCTATGGAAGCCAGATGTGACTGGAAAAAGAAGAAAAAGAATTTCACCCTGGAAATCTGAATTTGCGGCAGGACTGCCACAGTACGGAGAGCATTTAATGAAGATAGGTCAAAGATCCTTTGACGATGACCATACGTATGTGATGGGAATCTTAAATATGACACCCGATTCATTTTC
>DFDT01000221.1 GCA_002368865.1 Lachnospiraceae bacterium UBA3821
GGGCGGAATGAGTTGGAGTATCCGTTCTGAAATCATAATAATTAAGGATTTCTTTTTTAGAAGAAGAACGCTGCATACATATGGTTGACAGAATGGTGTCTGAAAAAGGGATCTTCCTTTTTCTGGAGAAATGGCTGATCTGGTCAGTATAGATCCATGGATTTTCAGACATGGAGTTGACGCAGTCAAAGAGAATCTCTTTGATCCGGTTTGAAGATTTGCTCATAAAAGTCCCTCCGATTATTAAATTTTCCGGCACGCCGGAATTACTTTGATAATCAAAGGGCGCGAAGCGCCGCATTTTTGTGGCTTTTTGTCAAGTAGTTTATTAAAAAAGGCAGGTAGTTCCTTAACTTAATAGAAACTACCTACCATTGGGGTCTGACTCCGTGACTCTTGAAGAAGGGGTGGGCGAATGTTTCTTGAAATAAAAAATGTGTATAAAAGCTATGGAACCAAGGAGGTTTTAAAAGGCATCTCCTTTGAGACCGGCAGCGGAACGGCACTGGGCATTCTTGGAAGGAATGGGGCCGGAAAAACCACTATCATTCGCATTCTTATGAATGTGTTTGCCGCCGATCGCGGAGAGATTCTTATCGATGGGGAGCCGGTTGATTACAGAACAGTCAGTTTTGGATACCTGCCTGAAGAGAGAGGACTTTATCCGAAACGCACAATAATAGAACAGCTGGTTTATTTTGCAGAATTAAAAGGGATGACGCGAAAAGAAGCTGTAAAGGCGGTTGAATACTGGTTAAGAAGGATGGAGTTGTCTGACCAAGGCAATCGGAAACTAGAGACTTTGTCGAAGGGAAATCAGCAAAAGATTCAGTTTATAACTGCATTAACGCACGATCCGGACATTATCGTGCTAGATGAACCTTTCTCTGGATTGGATCCCGTCAACGCAGGTGTTCTCAAAGAAATCGTTAGGGAACAGATCGAGGAGGGAAAAATTGTTATTTTTTCCAGCCATCAAATGAATTACGTGGAAGAATTCTGCGACCGCATTGCCATCATCCATCAAGGAGTTATCTCTATTACAGGCGACTTATATACTATTAAAAGAGAGTATTTACGCAACAAACTTGTCATACGTTCAAAAGACATTGAGCAAATCCGGTCCATATACAAAGACAATACAGAGAAAATGGGTTCTCATGAACTGCAATTTACTGTTCCAGCCAATGAAAAGGCTCAAGATGTAATGGTAAGGATTATAAATGAGTTTGAGATCGACGAGATACGCGTTTATGAACCTTCATTAAACGACATCTTTATAGAATACACTTCTGAGCAGGACGACAAAGAGGGAGAAGGAGCAGCATGAGGCAGTTTAAGATAGTATTTCTATTTGAACTAAAAAGATTTATTTCTGCTAAAAGTTACTGGATAATAACCGGAATACTTATGCTTTTGCTGATTGTTTCAATTAGTTTTCCGCGCATGCGTGGATTTTTCGAGGAGCTCTTCAACACATCTTCGGACATTACTGACAGAGAAACTCAAACCAGTATTCTTCTTGTCAACGGGACAGAAGGCCTCCTCAGCAAGAAACAGAGGAAAGTTCTGCAGTATGTTTGGGGCAGAACTTTTCCTGAAAGCCGCGTGGAACTGATCGATGGATCAGAGGACATGTGCCGTCATGAAGTTAACTCTGGAAATGCAGACTGTGCTTTTTTCTTCATAAACACATCTTCTTATACCTATTATGTCAAAACTCTTGAAATGACAGATAGACGAACGTCGAGAGCAGACGAGGCTTTGAAAAAATACCAGGTAATGATTGTACTTCAGGATGCTGACGTCAAAGAAGAAGCAATAGATGAGATTGTAGAGACAGAAATAACGCATGTGACAATTAATCTGGGGACAGACCAACAGAAGAATTTCTTTTATGCATACATAATGGTGATGATTCTTTATATGGTGATTATATATTATGGCCAAAGCATCATGACGGGTGTAGCATTCGAAAAGAGCTCAAAAGCGATGGAACTTCTGGTAACAAGCGTAGATCCGACCTCAATGATTTTTGGCAAAATACTTGCTGCGTCGGCATCCAGCTTACTGCAGATTTCTCTCACTGCGTGCAGCGCAGTTCTTTCTTATCGACTTAATGGTAACCTGTGGAGAGAAGGGTCACTGGTAAACACTGTGATGAATATGCCGGGATGGATATTCAGGTATATGCTGCTGTTCTTTTTGTTGGGGTTTATTTTATATGCTTTTTTGTATGGTGCTGCAGGATCTACTGTAACCAAAATGGAAGAAACAGGGCAGGCTTCTTTACCTATAACGACCATCTTGATAGCAGGCCTCTTCGTAAGTCTTTTTTCTATGACAGAGAATTCAATGGACAGCCTGCTTTTCCGGGCTTGCTCATATTTTCCGTTTACCTCTCCAATGGTCATGTTCTCGCGAATTGCGATGAGCGAGGTTTCCGAATATCAGATCGCCGTTTCTGTTGCGATTCTTATTGTATCTGTTATTTTAATAGGAATTATCTCCGCCAAAATATACCGTGCAGGTGTTCTGGTTTACGGAAAGAGACTTACTATTAGAACTATGCTAACGGCTGTGTTCTTTTCAAAATAATTCTGTGAGGATGCGTTAAACAAAATGTGGCACGAGCTTTGCAATAAGGACAAGGGCTTCCCGAGAACCATGTGTTCCGGGGAGCTTTTTTTATTCTATTTTAATTGAACCAAACCGCTTGAAAACGCCTCTTTATATATAGATGCATCTAAAATGGGAACAGGAGTTTATATGGATGAAAAAGAACTCATACGGCAGATGAAAAACGGCGACCGCACTTCATTTGACCGGATTTATGAAAAGTATCATGTGCCGATCTTCCGCTCTGCTTATCTGATCTGTGGAAACCGAGAGGATGCAGAAGATGTTCTTCAGGACACCTTTGTCACTTGCTGGCTCTGCATCGGACAACTGCGCAACGAGGAGTGCTTTCGCTACTGGCTTTTCCGGATCATGACGCATGCTGCCAGAAAAAAGGCTAAGGAGCACGGCCAACAGCTGCCGGATGAAGACGTTGTCCGAAAAATGGATCATATTGCAGCAAGCCGGAACCCGGAAGGGACAGACGAGTATGAACGCACAGAAGGCAAAATAGTGTTGGAATCTGCAATGCTGAAACTGGATCAGTCATCAAGAGAAATGATCGTTCTTTATTACTATGAAGAAATGTCGGTCAAAGAAGTGGCGAAGACGCTTGGTATTTTGGAAGGAACGGTCAAGAGCAGGCTGTATTTTGCCAGAAGAAAACTCAAAAGATTAATACAGGAAGGAGGAAGCCGTGAGAAGTGATACGGAGTTTGACATGTTCATCTCAGATTGGCTCAAACAGTCAGCAGACAATGCAGAAGTGCCGGTTCGCTGTAAGGCAGAAATCGATGAAAGAATTGAGTGTTCGGAGTCGAACAGAAAAAAAGGAGGAATCAAACAAATGAAAAAATGGACAGTCAAAAAAATAGTGACCACAGCAGCCGTTTGCTGTCTGCTGATTGGGACAGGAGTGTATGCTGCCGGAAAGCTAACATACATTGAATCGCATAGCAGTTCCGAACCGAGTATTACGGAATACGAGAGAATTGATGAACTGGAAGAGGAAGCCGGATTCAAAATGCTAACTGAAGAAGACTTCACAAACGGGTTTGTATTTACCGGCGGAGGAATAGTGGACACCGAAGGAAAGGACGAACAGGGTGGCTCGCTCTTATCCTGGAAGGAGATCAGCCTTTCTTACAAAGACGGACAAGGGAAAGTGTTGTCAATTGATGCAGAGAAGGAAAGCGTATACGACATGGATCTGTCCGCAGATGCTATGGAAGTAAGAACGATTCGGGGAATAAAAGTTTACTACAATTACACTGAGATGTATCTGGTTCCGCCGTCCTATGTGCCCACAGCTGAGGAAGAAGAGAGAAATCAAAATGATCCGCATTACAACATAGCCTATGGAAGTGATGCGCCAGAGACAAACTATTTCAGTTCCCTCAGTTTTGCGAAAGACGGGGTACGATACTACATCTCCACATTTGACGATGTGAGTGCAGACGAACTTTACGTGATCGCGGAGGAACTTCTGGACTGACCAATAAGCCAGAGGGAAAAAAGAGTCAGAGGGTCAGACCCTCTGACTCTCGCCTGTTTGATATTTTACCATTTCTCTATTCATTTCTTCTTCGAACAAAAGGATGTTCCGTGCACTGTTCACAAAGACCTTCCCAATGTTTGTCGGATACAGACGGTTGTGCTTTCTTGAAAAGAGCTGCATTCCAAACATATTCTCCATATTGCGAAGATGCCTTGAGAGAGCAGGCTGTGCGAGAAAAAAGCGATCCGCCGCTCTCGTAAGGCTTTTTTCGTCTACGATTGCGATCATGTATTTGAGTACAGCAGTATCCAGACTGATCTCATTACTATTGTCATCCATTTTTGCTGTACCTCCCGAAATTGGTCTGGAAGGTATGGATAAAGTGTCCTGCGTTGTAGTCTTTTCAATATCGAGAAGCTCCTGCACGGCAGGAGAGCTAATCGGTATATAACGGGAGTCCTGCAGACGCTGTCGGATCAGGAGACCGGCCAGATATTTTTGTGGATCTGTGAGCACATGGCCTTTCGGATATCGGATATGGACCATTTGGTATACCGGCGGATCCAGAGAAAGATAACGAACTTCCTCGCAGGGGCTCGCGTGGACCCGTGAAACGAATCCCGCTCCTGCTCCCTTACGGAGCATAGCATCTAAAAGGAACACATCATTTGACTCAAAGACTACAACAGGTTCAAATCCTGCCTCCGAGAAAAGGCTGTCGGTGATGGTGCGTATATAATTGAGATGACCCTGAAGGACAAAAGGGGTATCCCTCAAATCCTTCAGATGAACCCTTTCCCGTCCGGAAAGAGGATGAGAAACAGGGAGAACAACAAGCAGTTCATCTCTTGCAAAGGGGATATCCTCTACTTCCGCGGAGACGGGTCCTACCCCTAATGCCAGATCCGCTTTTCCGCGCAAGACTGCGGAAGGCTGGTGCAGGGCATATTGTTCGATAAGGCTCAGCTCAATATCAGGGTAGACTCTGGCGAAGCGATGAAAAATCTCACTGTAGATAATCGCAGCTCTGTTCGGAGCTGTGCAGAGACGAATGCTTTGTCTGCTTTCGCCGCTAATGGACCTCATAGTAAGGATCATACGATTCTGTTCATCGAGAATTTGCTGTGCGTAATCCAGATATACACGCCCCATTGCAGTAGGCATGAATTTCCCGCCAACTCTGAGAAAAATAGGGAATCCAAAAGTCTCCTCCCATTTTCTAATCAGTTTGCTCAGCGCAGGCTGGGTGATTCCCAAATGTGCGGCAGCGTTTGAGACGCTGCCAAAGTGCGAAACGGCAATAAGATATCGCAATTGTTTTGTGTTCATCTTTATGTCCTCCCTCTCTCATTTTACTATAACTAATCTGTTATAAAAAGAATAAATGTTTGAGAATGGTGATGACCAAAAGAATTCTTTAAAAACATATTTAAAAACATTAATTAAGGTGAAGTTGTAGAAAATACTCGAAATAATCTGACAAATAGTTCCTGCTTAAACAAATGCTATGGCTTGACCGACAAATCTGCAAGGAGGAATTTGGTATGAAAAAACTGGCTTCTATTCTGTTGACATCTGCGACGATTTTCTCATTAACTGCATGTGGCGGCGGATCTGCTTCACCCTCAACAGCAGCTCCCGAGGCTGATACGCAGCAGACGGAGACAGTAGCATCTGAAAAAGACACTGCGGCTGAAACTGCAGGCGGTATCGGATTTGTTGAGGGTGAAACACTCACAATGGTAGTCCCCGGAAAGGCGGGCGGCGGTTCCGATCTTGCGAAGCGTTATTATGCACAAGCATTGACGGACATCTACGGACTCAAGACAACTGTGACCAATTATGATTCAACACGATTGGCCACCAGATGGTGAAGGATGCGAAACCTGACGGAACGACACTGACACTGGCAACCGGAGCTCTCAATATTCAGTACATTACGGGGAATAGTGATATCGACCCCATGAAAGATTTCACACTGATCGCCTGCATGCAGGATAACGGCTATTCCGCGCTGGCGGTTCCTAAAAATGCCCCTTATGACGATTTTGCTGGCTTCGTAGAGTATGCAAAGGCTCACCCGGGAGAGATTAACGTGGGCATGCCGGCGGCTGGATCCAACACTTTCCTTTTCGGAAAGCTGACAAGTGCTACGGGGATTGAGCTAAATCCAGTAGAAATGGCATCTGAATCGGATCGTCTGACAAATCTCGCAGGCGGTTTCATAGATATCGGTGTAGTTGGCGTCGGACACGGTTATGAGTATGAGCAAGCGGGAAAACTTAAGGTAATTGGCACGGTTGCATCTGACGGAACTACGATCTCCGGCTACCCGGAAGCGCTCCCGGACAATTATAAGACATTGCAGGAGCAGGGTTTTCAGGATTGTTACTACAATGTTTATCATTATCTTCTCGGGCCCGCCGGAATGGATGAGGTGATGGTAAAAGAAATGAATGCTTCCATGAAGTCAGTCTATGAGATTACAGAAGAAGATATTTCCAAGATCGGAAATATCCCCGGATGGCATGATCTCGAAGAATCTCAGAATATTCGAGAGACAGAATATCAGAATTTGGTTGATATCAGCAAGTCAATTGGCCTGTACACACAGGGTTAATAAGCCAAAAATCGTGCTGGGAATCAACTCTCCGGGGCATGTGCTCCGGAGAACGATTAAGAATCAGCAGTCCTGACCATTCCGGTCTACTCAGAGGAGGATTATTAAATGAGAGTAAAACGGGATACGATTACCGGATTGGCGGGCCTCACGTGGTCTGTCATCTGGCTGATCCTTATACAAATGCAGACAACCCAGCCGGCCAACCTGTTGGAACCGGGGCCAAGACTCCTCCCGTATATTGGGCTTATAGTTGTTTTTCTCAGTTCACTGATGCTCGCGATAAAGGGGCTTCGTGATTGGAAGAAGGATCCTACGCCTGACGAACCCTACTTCCCCGAGGGCGGAAAACTTAAAGTGGCAAGAAGTTATCTTATGCTCGTAGCCACCGGGGTCCTGATGGGAATCTTTAGTTTCCTCATTGTGGCTCCGTTCTCCATTTTTGCCTTTATTTATGACTTAAAGGGCAATTCGGAGGTCAAACCGCTGCAGGTAGCGATCATCGCAGTTCTGGTGACCGCAGGACTCTATGCAATGTTTGTCTATGGTTTCCAGGTAAAGCTGCCGGCCGGAATACTGTTTAATTAGGAGGTATGAGAATGGGTCTTTATTTATCCGCATTATTGCTCTGCCTGAAGCCTTTGAATCTCTTAATGATCTTTGCCATGGTGTGTCTGGGAATCGTCTTTGGCGCGATTCCAGGGCTGAGCGCCACACTTGGTATTGCGTTGCTTCTTCCGGTAACTTTCGGGCTTTCTACGGAAACATCATTTATCCTGCTCCTCGCAATCTGGATCGGAGGCGTTTCCGGATCCTTCATCTCCGCAGTACTGATCGGAATTCCGGGATCTTCATCCTCCATTGCCACATGCTTTGACGGCTATCCCATGACGCTGAAAGGTGAGTCAAACAAAGCTCTTGCCGTCGGAATTACAGCCTCGTTTCTTGGCACATTTTTCTCAGTCATCCTGGCGACCATTCTCTCTCCCATCATCGCTGATTTCGCATTGACGCTGGGACCTTGGGAATATTTCTCCCTTTGCTTCTGTGCGATCACACTGGTGGCAACTCTTTCAAAAGGCAATATCTGGAAAGGTCTGATGGCAGCCGGACTCGGACTGATGCTCGGATGCATCGGCATGGATCCGATCAACGGAACGCAGCGTTTTGTTTTCGGAAATCCCAACCTGTCCTCCGGCATTTCCACAGTCGCCCAGATGCTTGGTATGTTCGCTATGTGCCAGATCATTCGCGATTCGGCAAGAGGAGAAGCCAAGATGCCCGAAGCGAGTGCTTCTTCCTGTAAAGGATTCGGTATAAGGATCAAGGACTATTTTGAAAATATCCGCGTGATACTCTTCTCCTTCATAGTGGGACTGTGGATCGGCTTCCTGCCCGGTATGGGCTCCGGTATTTGGAACATGGTCGCTTACGGTTACGCTAAGAGTACCAATAAGAGCAAGACTTCGTTCGGTGAGGGAAATCCGACAGGTATCTGGGCTTCTGAAACAGAAAACAACGCCTCTCTTGGCGGCGCCTTGATCCCAATGATGGCATTGGGGATTCCCGGAGACGGCATTACGGCGATGTTGATCGCTGCGCTGACGATCCACGGTCTGCAGGCCGGCCCTCTTTTTATGTCCAGTCAGCCGGATCTTGCGATGCTGATATTTGCATGCGTACTTGTTGCAGCGGTCGTCACATTTATAGTGCAGGCCATCACTAAGAACTGGTTTGTCTATATCCTTCGTATCCCTTATCATTTCCTGTACTCGGTTATTCTTATCATCGCATATATCGGAGGCTACGGAATATCGAACACCATGTTTAATATCTACGTTATGCTCGCATTGTGCTTGCTGTCGCTCTTTATGTCCATAGGCGGGCTGCCTACAAGCCCTCTGGTGCTGGCTTTCATTCTCTCATCTAAACTCGAGGGGTATTTCAGAAGGGCCATTAGCATGGATAAAGGAAGTTATGCGTCTTTCTTCACGCGACCGCTTTCACTGGCATTACTGGTTCTTGACGCGTTTTGTGTCGTGTGGCCGAGCCTCTCTGAATATCTTAAGAAGCGCAGAAAAATTGCGGCTAATAAGTAAAAGTATAGAAATGAAAAAGGAAACTGATGATTGTTTAGTGAGGGAAACAGTCCATGAAGATTAATGAAGGCACTGCAGGTTTTAATTACGAAGATCAGATCCGTTTCACCAGAGCTGTGTTTTATAACTTTCGAACAATTCCGCTTCCCAAGCCCTTCCGCGATGCGACGGGCGGAATGGGTGTCAACATCCCGGAACAGGGATATTTAGAACTGTATGACGATACAGGTGCCTGCGCTCATTTCGCTGTATCAAGAAACTTTGTAAGTACTATGCTGCCTCGGATACTTAACGGAGAAAAGAAGAGTTTCCGCGCATGGAAGCACGAGCAACACTGGAAGATTCGGAATACGGGCTTCCAGAGTGGAGATGCCGTAAATGTGGGGACACTTGAACTCATGATGCTGGACCTTCTCGCCCAAAGGGCCGGAAAGGCTATTCACCGTTTCCTTGGCGCCGACAAAGACTGGGCTGCCGCTTATAAAGGCGGCGGGTCCATCATCCGGGAGGACGAAGAACTGGTGGAAGAAATGTGCCGCTATGCCGAAGAAGGGACAGCTACCGTAAAGTTTAAGGTTGGATCCTCACACGGAGAAATGGGTGAAATCCTTGACATGGAGCGAGACTTGAGGCGCATTGAAAAAGTGAAAACTGCTCTTGCAGGCAGATGCCGTATAGCTGTTGACTGCAACCAGAAATTCACGGTGGATCAGGCGGTAGAGTTTTGCCGTCTTGCAGAGCCCTTCGACCTGGAATGGGTGGAAGAACCGATCCACAGCGCAGACTACAACGGGATCAAAAAAATGAAGGACATGGGAGTAAAACAGAAACTATCTGCCGGAGAATCCATGCGCGTGTATTATGCCTATGAGCCTTATGTAGAGAAAGGGATCGACATTCTTCAGCCGTCGCTAGGCCGCATGAGCCGGATCGACGACCTGTTAAAGATCAGGGATCTGTGCCGCGAGAACGGCCTCGAATTCCAGTCCGGAGGACGAGGTGCCTATAATGCCTATTTTGGCGCGCTTTACGGAAAAAATGAGCGAATTGAATTCCATGCTCCTATCTCTGAACCGGTACACGAACTCATGCTGAATGTTCCGGTATTTAAAGACAGCCGCTTCACACTGCGGTCAGATATTCCCGGCATGCCGGTGCGTATGGACCTGAAAAAAATGGAAAAACTGGGGTATCTGGAATCTGTCGGCTATTTCCAGGCCTGACTTAAGAAGTAAATAACGAATACAGACTTTATCAAAGGAGTTGTGGTTCCGATCATTACAGTCATCGACAAGGAAGAGAAGATCGATGAGGAAGGGATGCGCAGGCAGGTGGATTTTGTCATTGACGGTGGAATGCATGGTATCCTGGCGTTCGGGTCGAATGGCGAGTTCTACCAGATCGAGGAAGATGAGATGGAGCGCGGCCTGAAGATCATGGTGGATCAGGCGGCCGGCCGTGTACCTGTCTATTTTGGGATCGGCGCGATCAGTACCCGCAAGTGCGTGCGCATTGCGAAAATGGCTGTCGCAAACGGGGCATCCTGTGTATCCATTCTGCAGCCCATGTTCTTAAAGCCCACTGCGGAGGAGCTTTACACGCATTTTAAGACGATCGCAGAGGCGATTCCGGAAACACCGGTGCTCATCTACAATAATCCCGGACGCGTCGGATACGGTATTTCAGCCGACATGATCGACCGTCTGGCGCACACGGTTCCCAACATCGTCGGCATGAAAGATACTTCCGGTGACATCACTCTCACGGAAGCGTGCGTAAGACGCTGCCGCGATATTGATTTTAAGGTATTCGGAGGGAAGGACACTCTTCTGTACGCTTCCATGTGTGTAGGAGCTGTTGGCGGTGTATGCACCGCAGGTAATTTTATGCCCGGCCTGATAGGGGATGTTTATGAAAAATATGTGGCAGGGGATATAAAGGGCTCTCTGGAAGCACAGTTCAAACTCAATCCCGTTCGTCTTTCGATGGACGGCGTGTCCTTCCCGGTAGCGGCTAAGGATATTGCAAATCTGCGGAGGCAGAATGTCGGAGATCCTTATCTGCCCAACCTTCCCACGGCGGAAGGGCTTGTCCTCGATAAGATCAGGAAAGCAATGGAAACGACTGGACTGCTTTGATCCATTTCAAAGCCGCAGATTGACTGCGTACTCAGCGGAAAAAAACGGCAACAAAAGACACAGTTTCATTACAGGAGGAAAATCATTATGAAAATCGGTTTGATCGGACTTGGCATCATGGGTAAGCCCATGGCAAAGAACATTCTTAAGGGCGGCTTTACAGATCTGCTCGTCAGCGACCTCAACCAGGCGGCTGTAGACGACGTTGTTTCCTGCGGCGCCAAGCAGGCAACCAACAAAGAGATCGGCGAGACATGCGACGTCGTTCTGACCATGCTCCCCAACTCCCCTCATGTAAAAACTGTTATGCTCGGTGCGAACGGTGTATCTAATTACATGAAAGAGGGACAGGTATTCATCGACATGAGCTCCATTAACCCTGTCGCGAGCAAGGAGATCGCTGCAGAGCTGGCTAAGAAGGGCGTTGAGATGCTCGACGCGCCCGTATCCGGCGGCGAGCCCAAGGCTATCGACGGAACACTTTCCTTCATGGTAGGCGGCAAGCAGGAGATCTTCGACAAGTTCAAACCCCTCCTTGAGACCATGCGCGCTTCTATCGTCCGATGCGGCGAAGTTGGCGCAGGCAACACTACAAAGCTCGCCAACCAGATAGTTGTCGCATGCAACATACAGGCAGTAGCGGAAGCTTTCACTATGGCGCAGAAGGCAGGCGTAGATCCCAGCTTGTCCTTGAGGCGATCAGAGGCGGCCTGGCAGGCTCCACAGTTATGGACGCAAAGGGCCCGATGATGATCGAAGGCAATGATAAGCCCGGTTTCAAGATCGACCTACACATCAAGGACCTGAACAATGCACTTGACTGCGCGCACAGCGTAGGGGCTCCCGTTCCCATGACAGTAGCGGTTCAGGAGATCCTGCAGTGGATGCACAGCCACGAGGGCGGCCAGAAGGATCACAGCGCGATCGCGCAGTATTATGAGTACCTGACCGATATCAAGATCGGCAGATAATACTGATTTTAGACCAACAACGTACAATATCACGCTACGTGATACGAAAGGGCTTTTTGGATGTTTTTGATTTAGACAAAAAGAAGCGGACAATGGTGGTGAATTCCTCATTTTTTGGGAACTACAGGCTTGTTAAACCGCGTTTTCTAGAGACTGCTGTCATGTCCATGGTTGTTTGCATTCCCTGCAAACGATCTCGGATACGCGGTGACTATACTTGTATGGGGCTTCTTTGAAGGCTATTTTGTTTTGGAATGCGATCTGAATTTATTGGAACACTGCAAAGGCAGAGATCAATCCCGAGAAGATGTTTGCGATTGCATGAATGCACCATCCGGGCAGGATGGACCCGCCTGCCTTCTTTTCGTTTGTGTATCCCATGAGCCATCCAATGAGCCCGGTAAAAAGAACGATCATGATTGCTTTTACTATTCCGGTTAAAGAAAAGAACATGATTCCATGCAAAACCCCGAACAGAACTGCCTGTATCATATTTCCTGCCGCAAATCCTGCCCGGTCTGCAATTCTTTTCAGGAAAAAGCCTCTGAACAGGATTTCCTCAGGAAGCGCTGTGTTGAAAACCGCATATACTAGCACGGCCGGTATTGCATTGACTCCAAGTCCCGAGAACTCCGATGTTGCTGTTTTAACGCTCCTGAGGGAATAAAGCACATAAATCGATACAAGTAAAAAGACGGCGGATATGCCGGCCACCCAAAGCAAAGGCTTGCGCCATTCCCTGTCATTCGGTCTTTTAAGCCCAATCCATGTAAGAAAACGGCACTCTCCTCTTGCTGTTATAAACCACCATATAAACGGAATCATCGCAAACAGGATGATCTGGAGCGCACTGTTGATCACTTTAGAAATCAATAAATTCATGATTGTCTGTCTCCTCTATAAGATGTTCTTTGTTTCCTCATAACATATTTCAGCTTTGGCACCTCAACTGTCTCCTCGATCTCAAATCCATGTTTTTCGTAAAGCCGTATTGCTTTTTGATTGTAATCAAAAACCGTCAAGGTAATGCTCCTGATATGCTTATTCTTAAAAAGGAGCCCCATAAAGCCTTTCAGAGCCTCTGTCCCAAGACCCATTCCCTGTTTTTGAGGATCTATCAGGAACCTTCCAATATGTATATTATTCTCGTCGATTCGGATTTCCTGTATTACACCAATAAAGTCTTCTTCACGAAAGATTGAGAATAAATGATCAAGTTCTGCAATCTTATCACAGGTCAATGGGAACGGGACCAGCGGCCCCATCCATTGCTCCTGGAATTCCTGTCCCTGTTCATTCGACCATTTACACAAAAGTGATGCGTGTCCTGTATCAATTCCTTCCTTAAAACGAATACTCATATACCCTCCATTTATGCATATAATATATATTCATATAAAACATAGACCAACCGGCTAATAACGTCAGCAGATGGTGAACATTTCTATTTGGCGAACGCACCTCTTTTCCAAATCGTCATCGTTTGATTTCCGTTGGTAATAAAAACGTATAATATTTTTAACTTGAAGAAAACAAGGCTGTTTAATATGCCATTTACTATCGAAATGAAAGCCTGCTCACATACGAGAGACAAATAAATGCCCCACATTATGTTTAGATTCCAAAAATATACTGCTCCCGTAAAACGAATTTCCTTTTTCCTGTTGACGATTCTGTTCATCCTGACGCTTACTGCCTGCGCAAACGACAGAATCAGGAAAAAAGCGGAGAGCGGCGCACTGGCTTACTATCAGAATAAGTATGGGGAAGCCGTCGAAATTCTTTCTTCCAAAGAATGGGGTTTTACGACTGCTATCTTGCCTACTAAAATCCATCAGCTGGCTTTTACATTGTCCAACGGAAACACGGTTCTCTGGGATCGCGAAACACAGCAGTATGCCGACACACGCCAGGCACAGGAGGTCCTGAATGCGATGCAGGAAATATTGCTCTGGCCAGCCATAAAGGAAACCCTTGGGGAGGATCTCCTCGTTTCAGGCTATACGGTTACCATGTCTGTGTTTGAGAGTTACGCTGAGAACTACGGCGTTTCTGCCTTTACGGAGTATTACGACGGCGACATACGCGTTTTTGCAGAGTCGGAAAGGCCTTCGCTGATGGCGTGCAGTATTGTGATCAGGGAGCCTTTGGACGACGACGAGCAAGGGACGGCTTTTAAGACGCAGGTAGAGTTGCTTCATCAAAAGCTCACGCCCTTCTTTTCCGGAAAGAACAGCAAAGTCTGCATTCTGTCACGTGACTACACTGGAGAACTGGTTCAGTATCAGCAGATATACAGTCCGGAAGGTAACTGGCTGGTGCGCGGGATCGGCAGACTTGATTTTGACGGTGCTGTACACTGGACCGAGAATATCTATATCGAGACGATACCGGGTGTGTGGATGACAAGCAGCGAGGAGGACTTTGTGCTGCAGCCCGGCGACCTTGTTCCGGAGCAGATCGGTACCGGCGCAGATCTTCAGAAAATACTGGACGCGCGCTATAAGGCGCTTCCGATGGAAGCGGAAGAGAACAAAGAGGGCGGCTATCATGCGCCAGATAAGCAGCATTGCTCCAAAGAAGTAGTAGAAGACCTGGCGGGACCTGTATACAGACTTATCTGGTCGGATCGCGCGAGAGCAGCGCAGGATGAGTATGGGCGGCTGGACGTTTGTGTTTATTTTGAGCCGGATATAGCAAAAAACGCGAATCAACTCTGGTATTTCCCAGAAAGTGACGAAGATGCGTTTGGGCTGCATCCGGTCATGGCTAGTGCAGCTGAGCCTAACACGGGGGTGTTCGGGAATCTAACTGACGGTGCTCTGTACTGCTTTGGAAACGACCGGCGCCCGGAATAACGTGTACCTACGTGAGGTCAATTCTGCAGATCAGGAGTGAATAATCGTTTCCCCCATGTTCTGCAAACAAAAAACATAAGTGATGTCGTTGCCTGGGCAAAAATATGCAGATATTCCGGACTCAAAGTGCGCTCAACGCCTGCAAGGTGGAGCGGCATTGTTTCCGATATGGTCCAGTGGAAAGCTGTGCTCAGCGGAAAATATGTTTTACCGAGGACGCCCTGAACCGTCTTGAGTCTTTGCTGGAACTAAAGCACGGGCAAGGGCGGTCCTGCGATGAGATACAAAAACAAATTCAGAAGAAAAGATCCTGACGGCAGAAAACAAAAGTCTGGTATCTGCTGAGATTGCAGGCAGAAAAGTAAGGAGAAAGGACTTCATAAGACGTAAATGTGTTATGGATTATGCTGTGGCAGTCAAAAACGGTCTGGAATGGAATCATGACAGAGCAATGTACGGGCTGTTGAAAAATGAGAAATGAGCGATTCATTTGAGGCGGGAGCGTTTTCCGTTAAAAAGGTTTTTTGGATACACATAAGGAAGAAGAATGGCTGAATGAACAGGGACAAAACGGTCTGATGCTCACCCGCTATCATGGCGGAGAATACGAGTTTGAGAACGTTTCCCCAGTTGAAGTATCAGTATAAGATCGACCAGCCTGTCTACACAGGCAGCAAAAAAAGACTACCTTAATTTTCTGGAGCAGACCGGAATCTCCGTCGTAGCGGAATACGGCGGCAGGGTCTATCTGAGGGAAAACGCGGCGGACGGCCCACTGGACATATACACCGAAAGGAAGGAGGCAGCAAAGAAGCTTGCTGTTTTGCATCCCCATTGTGACCGATATAGGTTTGATGATCTCCGGAATCATCTTCTTTATCATAGGAATTCGAATGCACAGGAAACACGCTGTATCTAAAGAGGACAGAGAAATCTGGGAATAGATACGATGACACCAGTCCATTGATTGGGCAAGACGCTTGAAAGTTCATATCAAAACGTTGTCAATCTTCCTTATTCTAAAAACTGAATAACCATCAAAAAAGTAGCGTGATATAAAGCAGCAAGTCTTGAAAAAGATTTACTGCTTTTTTAAGTGTTTTTGAACTCGACAGGCTCATCAATTTTAAAACGCGGCCAGAAACGGACGAGGCATACGGAGGCACAAATCCACAACAGATTAGCATTAACGGTTGAAGTGTTTGCCGGGCGTTAGTAAACGGGGGATAGTATATATTGAGAAAGCTTGTAGGAGGAAATAAGTGATTAAACAAATATCAATTTTTGCTGAAAACAAAAAGGGCTCGATGCGCGAGATTACCAGAGTATTGGCGGAACAGGGAATAAGTATACTTGCGCTTGTGACCAATGATAGCGCCGAGTTTGGTATTGTGAGGATGGTCGTGTCAAACCAGGAGCTGACTTTTGATGTGTTAAAGAAGGCTGGGTATATGGTTCGCGCTGATACGGTGATAGCAGTGAAAATTGGCGACGAACCGGGCAGTCTGGATCGATTGCTGCTTGAACTCTTAGAGAGCAATGTTAATGTAGATTATCTTTACATGTCATATGACAGAAATAATGCTGTACCTATCGCGGTGATAAAGACACCGGATATCTATGAGGTGGCAGAGTGTCTGACAGCTCGCGGGTGCAAACTTCTGTGCAGAGGAGAGACAGGATAAAAGCAGCCATACTAAAAATGATTTTTGACACATATATTATGGAGGAGTGGATCGCAAAGCAGTAACAGCTGGTGATCTCTATACGCTCAGCTATGGTGGCTTTTCTCTGATAGACAGTAGGGATAAATACTACCCTCAGTCGACGGATGCTAAGCTGTTATTTGTGCCGGAAGACTATAACGGTATAGGGATTCCTGATAATATCTCAGTAGAATACGGCACAAACAAATATTCAAAAAGTGATACGGGCGCGTTAGGTGAAGCAATTATGACACAGCTTGCACTGCAGTCAGGAGGAAGGCTGTCGGGGGACATAACAGCCTCCGGAATTACCTCTGACAAAGGGGAGCCTGTTCTGGTTTTCAACTTTTCTACGGAAGACAGGCAGATCACTCAGTATTATATCTGTGGAGATTATGAATACATTTTAGTTTACGAAACAAATTTCAGCGGCTCCTCTGAAAGTGATGAGGCTGCTCAAAACATCATGAACACGTTTGAGTGGTTGAATAGCGATTAAAGGACAGACAAAATGAGCGGCTAGCTTCTGCTTCAGAAAGCATCAGGAGTAAAAAGCAATAAAATTTCTGAGCATAGTGGCTCCATAAGGTGTCAGAATCGATTCTGGATGGAACTGAACACCGTAAATTTGATATGCTCGATGTTTGACAGCCATTATTTCGTTATCTTCCGTCCAGGCAGTTACATACAGACACTTTGGAAGTTTGTCTGCCGGAACAATAAGAGAATGATATCGTGCAACTTCTGTCACCTGAGGGATGCCTTTAAATAAAAGGCATCCGTCGTCGAGATGAACCCGTGAGGTTTTTCCATGCATGAGGTGTTCTGCATGGGAAATCTCTGCACCGAACGCCTGGCAGATAGCCTGGTGCCCAAGGCAGACACCGAGAATAGGAACGTTCGTTTTAAGAGCTTCTATAACTTCAATCATAATCCCTGCGTTTTCCGGACGGCCGGGACCGGGAGAGAGAATAATTTTTTCGGGATTAAGCGCCTTTATCTCCCCCACGGTCATCTCGTCATTACGGATCACTCTGATGTCCGGGGTGAGTTCCCCGATCATTTGATAAAGGTTATAAGAGAAACTATCATAATTATCAATTAAAAGAATACTCATTCCAACTCCTGTGCAGCTTCTAGAGCTTCTATTGTGGCTTTTGCCTTATTCAGGCATTCTTCAAATTCTCTTTCAGGCACCGAATCAGCTACAATTCCTGCGCCGCTTCTCACAAAAACGGTTCTGTTTTTCTTATAAGCGATTCGAATCGCGATGCCTGTATCCATATTGCCGGTGAAACCTATATAACCGATGGCCCCCCCATATATACCCCTTCTGCTGTTCTCTAGCTCTGCAATCAACTGGTAAGCTCTGATTTTGGGAGCACCGGAGAGGGTCCCTGCGGGAAGTACTGCTTCAATGGCGTCAAATGCGTCACGGTCATCAGCAAGTTCCCCTCGGATTGTTGAGCCGATATGCATGACATGAGAGAAACGTTCGATTGAATGAAGCTGTTCGACGCGGACAGTACCAAATTTGCATATTTTGCCCAAGTCATTTCTGCCGAGATCTACGAGCATATCATGTTCAGCTAATTCTTTTTCATCGCTCAGAAGTTCTTTTTCAAAACGAATATCTTCTTCCGGACTCTTCCCTCTCGTTCTGGTGCCTGCGAGCGGGAAGGTGCGGACCTCGTTGCCCTGGACCTTTACCAGAGTTTCGGGAGACGCACCGACCACCTCTACATCAGTCCCTGCAAAAAAGAACATGTAAGGAGAAGGGTTGACAGTGCGTAAGATGCGGTAGGTATTTAGGAGACTTCCTTCGAAACGCGCAGATAACCTGTTTGAGAGTACAATCTGGAAGACATCACCTTCCCGAATGTACTCTTTTGCCTTTTCAACCATATTGCAAAACTGATCTTTGCTAAAAAGCGGAACAAACGGACTCATGATCTTGCCGGGGATATATGGAGCAATGGCGCCTTTCTTCTGGAAAAGACGGGCGATGCGGTGAAGTTCGTTAAACGTTTTGACATAATTTGTCCTATAGTTGTTTAGACGCATATTGGCAATCAAGATGATCTTTTGACGAAGATGGTCAAAAGCGATCACCTTATCGAAAAGCATGAGATCCATATCTTTGAGGGATTCGGTGTCGTCGATTTTCCGTCTTGCCGTTGGCTCGGAGTAGCCGAAATAGTCAAATGAAAAGTACCCCACAAGTCCGCCGGTAAAGGGAGGAAGATCCTCTAATACGGGGCTTTTGTAATCGCTCAAAAGCTTTCGGAGTTCTGCGGAAGGATTCTCGGTATCAAACTGAAAGCTGCCGATTTTCATACGCCCATCCTTGCATGTGATTTCCATTATGGGATCAAGCCCCAGAAACGAGTATCTTCCCCATGTCTCATCGACCTTGGCTGATTCAAGCAGAAAGCAGTGCTTTGAGGCGCCCATTAGCATTCGAACGACTTCTATGGGCGTTGTAAAATCTGACAGGATCTCACAATACAAAGGCATAATGCTATACTTTCCGGATTCTGCAAATTCTTGTACTACTTTTATTCCGGGTTCAATTCTCATAAGGCACCTCCATTCCGTATCCGATAAATCGTTATTGTAAACAATATCAAATATACAGGGTTTCAACTAACACTATAAGAACACCCATCGTTTGCAGGCTGTTAGTTTACTCGTGATAAAGTTTCTACAAAGAGGACAAAGAGAAGTAATTTGCCACTATTAACAGATAGGCTGCGTGTTTTCTGATTTTTATGGGGGTGTAGATGGAGAATTTAATGTTTTGCTACCAGTGCCAGGAAGCGGCCGAAGGAACAGGCTGCACAAAAGAAGGAGTCTGCGGCAAGAACCCGGAAACGGCGGCCATGCAGGATTTGCTGGTATATGTGACGAAAGGTCTGGCGTGTGTCGTGACACAGCTTTATGTAGAAGGAAGAAACGTCGACCTCAAGACCTGTCATCTTATTACACAAAATCTTTCTATGACATTAACTAACATGAACTTTGACAGTAGAGTCATTGCCGGGCGGGTGGAAAGAACACTTTCTTTAAAAAGGAGGCTCCTCGCCCGGGTTGAAAACCAAAACGGGCTTTGTGAAGCGGCAATTTGGGATGGGAACAAAAAGGATTTTAGAGATAAAGCACGGTCCGTCGGCATCACGGCAACATGTGACGAAGATACTCACAGTTTGAAAGAGTTGATTACTTACGGGCTCAAGGGGCTTGCTGCATATGTTAGAAATGCAAACGCTTTACGTAAAGAAGACAGGGAACTTGAAGCGTACATACAGTCAGCATTGGCAAGAACGCTAGACGATGAGTTGAGCGTAGAAGGTCTTATCGATCTGGCGTTACAAACAGGGGAATATGGTTTAAAGGGGATGGCTCTTTTGGACCAGGCAAACACAGCCGCTTATGGAAATCCGGTGCTCTCGACAGTTGACATCGGCGTTAGAGATCGCCCCGGCATCCTTGTATCGGGGCATGACCTGCGGGACCTGGAAATGCTGCTTGAACAAACCAAAGGGATGGGGGTGGATATATATACTCATTCGGAGATGCTTCCGGCTCATTATTATCCTGCGTTTAAAAAATACCCGCATTTAGTTGGAAACTACGGGAATTCCTGGTGGCAGCAAAAAGAGGAGTTTGACAAATTTCATGGACCCATCTTGATGACATCAAACTGCATTGTACCGCCGGCCGAAAGTTACAAAAACAGATTATGGACGACCGGAACAGTGGGTTTTCCTGGTTGCAGACATATTGCCGGAAACGCGTATGATAAAAAGAGTTTTTCGGGCATTATCGCGCAGGCCCTCAAGTGCCCGCCACCGGAAAAAAACGAGACCGGGTCCATTACAGGAGGTTTTGCGCACAGACAGACCGTAGCTCTTTCCGAGTTGATCGTTGATGGCATCAAGACGGGAAAAATCAGGAAAATTGTAGTAATGGCGGGATGCGACGGGCGAATGAAAACCAGGGAGTATTACACGGAATTTGCGAGACGATTGCCAGGGGACGTCATTATTTTGACAGCGGGGTGTGTCAAATACCGGTTTAATAAACTGGACCTGGGAAACATAGGCGGGATTCCGCGTGTTATTGATGTAGGACAATGTAATGACTCTTATTCCATTGTACTGATTGCGCTGGCCTTAAAAAACCTTTTAAGACTGAATGATATAAACGACCTTCCTATTGCCTACAATATTTCCTGGTATGAGCAAAAAGCGGTGATGGTGCTTTTGAGCCTTTTATATCTGGGAGTAACCAATATCCATATTGGTCCGACGCTCCCCGCTTTTTTATCCCCCGGCGTAATACGGGTTTTGGAGGAGAGATTTGGAATAACCGGTATTTGTTCTGTAGAGAAGGATCTGGAATTGGTTTAAGCAAGTAAAAACGGTACTGCGGCAACAGCCTGAGCGTTGCGCAGTACCGAATGGGGTAAGAAGGTTGTTTAGTAGGCGTCAATAATTATCAGCGGATAACTCAAAATAACTCTGGGGATGATCACAGACCGGACAAACATCAGGGGCATTCGTGCCGACAACGATATGACCGCAGTTTCTGCACTCCCACACGCTGACTCCGCTCTTTTCAAATACTTCATTGGCCTCGACATTGTGCAGGAGAGAACGGTATCGTTCCTCGTGATGTTTTTCGATTGCTGCAACACGGCGGAACTTCTCGGCTAGTTCGTGAAAGCCTTCTTTGTCTGCTGTTTTTGCGAAACCGTCGTACATATCGGTCCACTCGTAATTCTCGCCTTCCGCAGCAGACTTCAGATTTTTTGCAGTGTCACCGATTCCGCCAAGCTCCTTGAACCACATTTTTGCATGCTCTTTTTCGTTTTCCGCGGTTTTCATAAAGAGAGCGGCGATCTGCTCATAACCTTCTTTTTTTGCCTTGGAAGCAAAATAGGTGTATTTATTTCTGGCCTGGGATTCCCCGGCGAAAGCAGCTTCAAGGTTTTTTTCGGTCTGTGTTCCCGCATAGGGGCTTTCCTCTTTTACCGGATCAAATACGTTTTTTTTATGACATATGGGACATTCTGCCGGAGCGGAATCTCCTTCATAAACGTAGCCACATACTTTACATACATATTTTGACATATAACATATCCTTTCTTTTATTACTAACAAGTTGTCTGTCTGATAAGGATAGTAGCATATTCAAAATTTAAATTATATAAGAATATTATCTGAATATCGGATAATTTTAGAGGAGTTGCAACAATGATTACAAATAGCGAAATGATTACTGTTTCCGGTTTACCGGTGGCTCTTTCCAACAAAATAGTTAATAAATGCGTGGTTAAAAAGGAACTACTTCATTGGCATAGCGGAGTAGAACTTTTCTGTGTTCGCAGTGGCTGCGTTCACTGCAAGGTAAATGAATCTATTTTTAAACTTATGAAGGGCGAATTCTGCTTTATTAACGCAAAGAGTCTTCACCGTGTGTACAGTGAAAGCGAAGAGGCGGGGGAACTTGATGTGCTGATGATTGATCCGGATTTTTTTTCCAGAAACAAAAAAATATATGAGGACTATGTTTTGCCCGTTGTGGACAGTCAGGAATTTTCGCATGTTCGAATCGACATACACAGTAAAGAAATCTATCAATTGTCAGGTATATTTGACGCGGTTTGCAATACGATAAGGGAAAACGAAGAAGCTTATGCCCTTGATGTAGCAGGATATATATATATGATTTTCAGAAGATTGCATCTTATGTATTTAAGCCGAGAGAGTGCCCCGGTCTCTTATAACAGAGATATACTGCTGCTAAGAAAAATGACGGATTATATCAAAGAGAACCACATGGAGCACATCTGCCTTGATGACATTAGGAGAGCGGCAGGCATAAGCAGATCAAAATGCACTGCAATATTTAAGAAATATTGCGGGAAACCGCCCATTGCGTTTCTTAACAACTATCGGCTGAACGTAGGTGCAAAGCTGCTCCTTACAACAGACGAAACGATCGCTGATATTGCTAACGAATGCGGCATCGGGGAGCAAAGTTATTTTGGCAAGATGTTCCGTAAAGAATACGGGAGCGCGCCGTCCCAGTGGCGGAACAAAAACAGGCAGCAGAGCAAACAGGTTCTTGCCGATGCTATTTAGGCGCGGAAGAGCGGTGCATCAGTTGAGCAGCAGGACCTGAACGGATCTGGGCGCCAAAATATGACATCGGCCGCCGTTTATGTCTTCTCGGGGAACATCCGAAGCGGTGTCGAAAACGATGCGGAAGGATCGCCCGTGAGGCAGTTTCGGGAGGAGGAGGAGCTGCTCTTCCCAATAAACATTAATTGCGAGGAGAATGACATCGTCTTCTGCTGCGCACACGTCGCATCCGGAACCACAGGAAGCCGGAAGCGGCGCACAGGTCTCTTTACAACCGGCGTATAGGATCCCAAGTGCTTTGGACAGGGAAGAAGGCTCAATAACAGAGATTTCAGGAAAACCAAGCGAACACTCCCCGCATTTTCTCCGGATTATAGGGTGGGCTCTCCGGAAGGTAAGCAGGGCCTGCACGTGATCGTGGAAAAAACGGTTTTTCTCAAGATCTTCCCAATTCAGCCAGGACGTTTCATTGTCCTGGCAGTACGCGTTATTGTTTCCGCCCTGGGAATTCATGAATTCGTCACCAGAGAGAATCATTGGCGTTCCGCGGCTCATAAGCAGCACGGCAATCGCGTTGTACATGAGTTTTAAGCGAAGTCTCCTAATCCCCTCATCTTCTGTCTGCCCTTCTGCGCCACAGTTCCAACTTCGATTGTCATCGACACCGTCCGTATTATTCCATCCGTTTGATTCATTATGCTTATGTGCATATGAGTATAAGTCATTCAGAGTAAAGCCATCATGACAGGTGAGGAAGTTTACAGACGCTCCGGGACCTCTCTGTCCGGGGTCGTAAATATCCCGGGAGCCGGTTATCCGATCTGCTGCCCTCTTCCAAAGACCGTAGTCTCCTTTCAGAAAATCCCGCAGCTCATCCCGGTAAAGACCATTCCACTCGGCCCAGCGTCCGCGGTAGCCGAAGCCGCCGATCTGATACAAGCCTCCCGCGTCCCAGGCTTCTGCAATCAGCTTCACATCAGAAAGGATGGGGTCACAGGCAAGCCGCTCCAATACGGGAGGGTTTGTCATGGGAGACCCGTCTTCATTTCTTCCCAGAATGCTTGCCAGATCAAACCGGAAGCCGTCGACATGGTACGCAGCGGTCCAATAGCGCAGGCTGTCCAGGATCAGATCCTGAACTATCGGATGGTTACAGTTTACGGTGTTGCCGCAGCCGCTGAAATTAAGGTATTTTCCGTCTGGTGACAAAAGATAGTAAATACGGTTGTCAAATCCCTTAAAAGAAAAGACTGTTCCGTCTTCATTCCCCTCGGCTGTGTGGTTGAAAACAACGTCCAGGATACACTCTATATCATTGTCGTGAAGTTCCTTGATGAGAGTTTTAAGTTCTTCGCCTTCCCGATTAAACTCGGGAGTCGACGCGTAACTGGTATTAGGCGCAAAAAAGCTGACCGGGTTGTAACCCCAGTAGTTTAGGAGCCGTTGTTCGCCATAATACCGTTCATCTGCGCTCTCGTCGAACTCGAAGACCGGCATCAGTTCAACAGCGTTTATTCCTAATTTTTTTAAGTAAGGGATTTTTTCGATCAGACCTTGAAAAGTACCCGGCGCTGACACCCCGGAGGAGGGGTGCTTTGTAAAACCGCGGACGTGGAGTTCATAGATCACCAGGTCTTCCATTTTTAGATGGGGAAAATGGTCCGTTCCCCAGTCAAAAGTATTACGGACCACTCTGGCCTTATAAAACCCCGGGTTTTTAGTTCCCCAGACACTTTGTCCTGTGACTGCCCGCGCGTAAATGTCAAGCAGAATGTTCGAGGGATCAAATAAGAGACCTTTTTCGGGGGCGTAGACGCCATCCACGCTGTAGGCATATTCAAACTCACTGATATCCAGACCGAATACGATCATAGACCAGACCCTGCCAATTCGGTACTTTTCCGGGAAAGGGACCCTCGCATAGGGAGTTGTCTGGCCGCGGTGGAACAAAAGGAGCGTGATTGATTTTCCGCCACTTGAGTGAACTGTAAAATTAACACCTCCGCGAATCACATTGGCACCCTTGAGATCATAAATGCCCGGCCGCACTGAAAAACCGGCCGACTGGTCCATCGGGACAAGGCGGAGCTCCCCCGCGGACGTGCTCCAGGTATCCGGAAAATCCGCATCCTTATTTTGGTCGTGAAGAGCTGTTCTTTCGTCCATGATCTAATCCTCCTCAGCCACAAGAAACCATCTTTTCACTAGTGTATATTTTAGAAAATTTAAACTAACCAGGCACAAATCACGCGTTTGTGAAACAAAAAGTTTGTAATTGATTTGTTTAATGCAACAATAATGAAACAAAATGGGACAATTTAAACTTGGCCAAGAAAGGAGAACGACTATGAAAAAAGCGATTACATTATCGTTGACGTTAGCGCTGATTACAGCGTCTATGTGCGGCTGCGCAGGGAGCCCGGGGGAAGTTAACGAAAAGACAGCGATCACATTTGCAGACGTAGGATGGGATTCTATCAAACTCAACAACGCAGTGGCAGGGCTCGTTGCGGAGAGAGTATTCGGGTATACCTGGAAGGAAACACCGGGATCGACGCCTATATCCCACGAAGCACTGGTACAGGGCGAAGTCGACATCGTCATGGAAGAATGGACGGACAATATACCCACTTATTCAGTTGACAGGGACGCAGGGAAACTGACAGAATTGGGAGTTAATTTCGATGACAATTATCAGGGGTTTTACATCCCCCGCTATGTGGCGGAGGAATACCCGGGGCTGAAAACGGTGCACGACCTGGCAGATTATGCAGATCTTTTTATCGATCCGAATGACTCTTCCCGAAGCATCATCTATGGCGGAGTAGTCGGATGGGAGATCACGGAAATTATGAAAAAAAAGGTGCGGCTATACGGGTTGGATCAATATTTTGACTATATAGAGAGCGGAAGCGACGCAATATTGAATGCCTCAATGGTCTCGGCCTGGGACAAGAAAGAACCCATCGTTGCCTATTACTGGGAGCCCACATGGCTTTTGGGGAAATATGACTTTGTGTTGCTTGAGGATGACCCCTATGACGCCGAGAAATACACCGAGGGGTACGGCAGCTGCCCTTCCGTCACCGTTACGATCGCGGTAAGCAATGCCTTTTCTGAAACAAATCCGGAGTTTTGCGGATTCCTGTCAAAATACAGCCTTTCATCTCAGATCATCAATGAAGCATTGGCTTATATGAATGACAACGGTGCAGACTACAATCAGGCGGCGCATTGGCTGCTCACTGAGTCTCATCCTGAACTGCTGCAACAGTGGCTGGATGAGAATCAGTTACAGCTGTTCACAAATTGAGAAAGCAGGTAATATGAATTGGTTTTTTGAATTTCCCAAATGGTTTGATATTGATGCTGAAATCATAGACCGCGCAGTGCGGAACTTTGCTGTATTTGCAAGCGGCCCGCTGAACGCGGTGAAGACCGGGCTGAATGCAATGGTGAACTTTATCAACCTCATCCTGGATCATATTCCATGGCCGCTTCTGATTTTGCTGGTGGTCTTCCTGGGGTGGCGGTCAGGGAAAAAGCTAAGGCACGGGATTGTTTATGGCACGCTTCTTTTCCTGATCGGAGCGGCCGGGCTGTGGCCGCTTATGAATGTCACGCTGTCAGTGGTGCTGGCGAGCGTTTTCTGGGCACTGCTTCTAGGCGTTCCGATCGGGATCCTGATGTCCGGTTCGGACCGCGCCAACAACGTCATGAGGCCGATACTGGATACAATGCAGACTATGCCGGTATTTGTATACCTGATTCCCGCGCTTCTTCTGTTTGGGACGGGAAATGCCTCCGGGGTTATCGCAACGGTTATATATGCCATAGTTCCGGTTATAAGGCTCACAAGTCTCGGGATCCGTCAGGTCGACAAGGAAGTTGTTGAGGCGGCGGTGTCATTTGGCTCGACGCGGTGGCAGACGCTGAAAAAAGTGCAGATCCCGCAGGCTATGCCAACCATCATGACGGGAGTGAACCAGACTCTTATGATGGCAATGGCAATGGTAGTAACGACGTCCATGATCGGCGTTCGAGGCTTAGGAATGGAAGTGCTCAATGCAGTAAACCGGATCGAGATCGGGCGCGGCCTGATCGCCGGGACGAGTGTTGTGATTCTTGCAGTCATTTTGGACCGCCTTGCCCAGAGCGTTACCCCTGATCAGAACAAGCAGGATTCTGAGGATGGAGGTACAGAATGAGAAATAGCGAAACCGTGATTTTGAAAATGAAGCATGTATGCAAAGTCTATGGGCGTAATCGTGCCGAAGCGGAGAAAATGATGCGTGATGGCGCTGACAAGGCGGAGGTTTATCGCAAAACAGGATGTACGGTAGCCCTGTGGGACATCAATCTGGAGATCCCGCGAGGGAAGATATTCGTGATCATCGGACTCTCGGGATCCGGGAAATCAACCGCAATCCGATGCATCAACAGGCTCACCGAACCGACCGGAGGCCAGATCATCTATAACGGACGGGATGTGAATGAGATGAACGCTCAGGAACTTCTTATGCTCAGACGACATAACATGTCCATGGTCTTTCAATCTTTTGGCCTTATGAGCCACAGAAATATCCTGGAAAACGTCGCCTACGGACTGGAAGTAAAAGGGGTGCCTAAAGAGGAGAGGGAGGAGCAGGCGCTCAAGTACATCGCCATGGTCGGGCTGGAAGGATTGGAACAACAGTCTTGCGACCAGCTGTCCGGGGGAATGAAACAGCGCGTAGGTATTGCAAGAGCACTGACGAGCGAATCGGAAATCCTTCTTATGGACGAGCCGTTCTCCGCGCTCGACCCGCTTGTCAGAAGAGACATGCAGTTTGAACTGTTGAAAATCCAGCATAAGTTGAAAAAGACCATTGTGTTTATAACCCATGACGTGGATGAGGCTTTCAAGATGGGAGACACAGTCTGCATCATGAAAGGCGGAAAGGTGATACAGGTCGGAACGCCTGAAGAATTGATGGTAAATCCGGCAACTCCCTATGTCAGCAGGTTCCTGGACACGGCGGACAAAACCAAAGTCATGACAGTCAGCAATATCATGATCACTCCGTCGAGCATGGTTCGCATTTCTGACAGCATTGACTGGGCTTTGCGGGAAATGAGAAAAAATAATCTTTCTTCAGTGGTTGTGATAGACAACGACATGAGGCTGTGCGGCTTTTTGAACATTCACGAGGCTTTGCAAGCCAGGAAAGACCGGAAGAGTATACTTGGCTCGCTCACAACAGACGTCCGGACTGTCTCTCCGGACGCATTGGTTTCAGAAGTGATCCCGATGGCGAGCACAGCAAATCTCCCGATCGCGGTCGTTGACGAATACAATACTCTTCTGGGCCTTGTCACTAAATCCACGATCCTTGCGTCAATGTGAGGACTTTGTTTGTAATAGGTTCGTCCGGGAGTGCTATTAATAAAGATTGTAGCGTTAATCTGTATAGCAGGAGGTATATGAACATGAAAAAAAGATTTGTATCAATTGTCTTATCGGGCATTCTCGCGGCAGCACTGCTTGCGGGATGTGGAGACTCGGCAGGAGCTGGGACGCAGGATCCTGGGGAGGCACAGACCGAAGATCTGACGCAAAAAGAAAATCCGGATCAGACGACAGAAGAGACTCCGCCGTTATCCGGACCGAGCGAAGCGAATGAAGTCAAAATATGGGTGGCGGATAATGTTGTGGCTTTTACGAATGAACAGATAGAGACCTTCAAGCAGCTTTATCCGGAGTTTTCAGGTTTTACGTTTACTGTAGAGCCGGTCGGAGAAGGGGACGCGGCGACCAATATGATCACGGACGTTGTGTCCGGCGCAGATGTATATGCCTTTGCACAGGATCAGATCGCCCGGCTTGTATCTGCAGGAGCACTGGAAGAAGTTGCACCTGAAAATGTTGCGGCGCTTACAGCCAACAACGTGAGCGGTTCAGTTGAAGCAGCGACAGTAGGCGGCACGCTTTACGCCTACCCGATGACGGCGGACAACGGATATTTTTTGTATTACGACAAGAGCGTCGTGGCTGATCCGGGCGACCTGGATCAGATCCTGGCAGACTGTGAGGCGGCAGGCAAGAACTTCTACATGGAGATTAACTCGGGATGGTATCAGACTGCATTTTTCTTTGGAACAGGGTGTGCGCTTAGTTATACAACGGATGAGGCGGGCAACTTCACAGCAGCGAACTGCGATTACGCCTCAGAGAATGGAGTCGTCGCGGTGAAGGAGATGATCAGACTCGCCTCATCACCCGCATTCCAGAATGGCTCCGCGGCAGGAGAAGCAACAAATCTCGGGGCGATCGTAGACGGTACATGGGATTCCGGAACAGTCAGGGAACTTCTGGGCGATAATTATGCCTGCGCGAAGCTTCCCTCTTTTACAGGCTCCGACGGCAAGACCTATCAGATGTCCGGGTTCGGAGGCTACAAGCTCCTTGGAGTCAAGCCTCAGGAGGATGACCTCAAACTTGCGTGCTGCGACGCTTTGGCGGCATTCCTTTCAGGAGAAGAGATTCAAGTAGCCCGTTATGAAGCAGCAGGATGGGGACCCTCCAATATTAATGCCCAGAATTCTGAGAAAATTCAAGCCGACGAGGCCCTTTCCGCTGTTTCTGAGCAACTCCAGTATTGTGTGCCCCAGGGACAGTACCCCGGCGATTACTGGACACTCGCGGTAAGTCTCGGCGATGATATCCGTCAGGGGAACCTGACGACGGACAGCACCGATGAGGAGATCCTCGCTGTTCTGCAGGCTTTCCAGGATGCTTGCATATCCTATGCGAAGTAAAGGAGTATTTCACAATCTGCCCGCTGGGATCACAGAGATAGGGACGACCTTCACACAGGGAGACTGGAAAACCAGGATCTCCTATGTCATCCTAGGCTTTGGACCGATCTGCCGCGGGCAGATCTTAAAAAGAGCGATGTTTCTTGCATCGGAAATGGCGTTTGCTGTATATATGGTGAATTTCGGGTGGAAATACCTTAGCAAATTCACCACGCTGGGAACGGTTGCCACACAGAAGATCAACAGGAAGACGGTATACGGAGACAACAGTTTTCTGATTCTTTTGTTCGGGCTCCTCACGATCGTCCTGATCGCCGGGATGGTTCTGATCTGGCGCATGAACATTGCCGAAAACCGGCGGGAGGAGGAGATGCTAAAGGCGGGCAAGGATCTTCCTTCCAACAGAAGTTTTGCGGCTTCTTTTTTGGATGGGAACTTTGACAAAACACTGCTCGCCCTGCCGTGTGCGGGAATCTTTGTGTTTACGGTTCTTCCGATCCTGTTTATGATCTGCGTGGCCTTTACTAACTACGACGCAAGCCATCAGTCGCCGACAAACCTGTTCACCTGGGTTGGGACAGAGAATTTCAAAAACCTGTTCTCTTTTGGCAGAAGCGGCTTCGGCGGTACTTTTCTGACCGTGTTGGTGTGGACACTTGTATGGGCCTTTTTTGCTACTTTTATCGATTATTTCCTCGGTCTTTTAGTTGCGATGGTGATCAATAAAAAGGGGCTCCGGTTCAAGAAACTTTGGCGCACGATCCTGGTTATGACGATTGCCGTTCCACAGTTTGTTTCACTCCTCTATGTCATGAAAATGTTCGCGAACGACGGCCTCGTCAACGGATACCTCATGAAGTGGAAGGTGATCGGCAGTCCGATCCCGTTCTGGACAAATCCGGCACTTGCAAGGGTGATGATCATAGTGGTCAACATCTGGATCGGAATTCCTTACATGATGCTGGTTGCAACAGGCCTTTTGATGAACATTCCGGAAGACTTGTATGAGAGCGCGAGAATAGACGGCGCGACCCCGTTCCAGATGTTCAGATATATTACGTTGCCATACATTTTGTTTGTAACAGGACCGTTCCTTTTGACACAGTTTATCAACAACCTGAACAACTTCAATGTGATCTATCTTTTGACTCAGGGAAAGCCACAGTCCATGAAACTTACCGGCAACGCCGGTTATACAGATCTGCTCGTGACATGGCTCTATAAGATGACCGTGACAGACACAAACTATAAAATGGCCGCTGTGATCGGTATCATGGTATTCATCGTGACCGCGATAATCTTTCTGAGTGTCTATAATCTGCTGCCGTCGGTCCGGGATGAGGAGGGGTTCCAGTGAAGAGAAAAGATAAAGCGGCTTCTACGCCGCGTGAACAAAAAACGGCTTCCATGTCGCGAAACAGAGCGGCCTCAAATGCGGCTGCGTACGTATTTCTTGTACTAGTCTGTGTGATATGGCTCTTTCCCTTTTTTGGACTGATCATGCAGAGTTTTCGTTCTTACAGCACGGAATACGGCGGAATGGTAAATTATATTGTTCCAAAGAAGTTTTCGCTGGATAATTACCGGTTTCTGTTCTCGGGCCGGACAAATTTTCTCCTGTGGTATAAAAATACGGTGATCATAGCAATCGTCGTTTCGATCCTGCAGACGGGATTTGTCCTGTGCGTGAGTTACGCGCTCTCCAGGATGCGTTTTAGGGGAAGAAAAACGCTGATGAGAAGCTGGTTTGTACTGGGAATGTTTCCGGGATTTCTTACCATGATCTGCATGTATTTTCTCCTCAAGCAGTTTGGGCTGACACAGGCCGGCGCTGTGCCGGGATTGATTCTGGTTTATGTGGCAAGTTCCGGTATGGGATATTATGTCTGCAAAGGATATTTTGACACGATCCCCAAAGCGCTTGACGACGCGGCGAGAATTGATGGCGCGACCAGGGCACAAATTTTTGTGCATCTGATTCTGCCGCTATCGAAACCGATCATCATTTACACGGCGCTTGTCGCGTTTATGGCACCCTGGTGCGACTATATATTTGCTTCCTACGTTGCGTTCGGAAATGACAAAACCTACAATGTGGCGGTAGCGATGACAAGGTGGGTGTGGACTAACGATTATCAGGGATACTTCACGCGTTTTTGCGCGGGAGGGATTCTGGTGGCAATCCCGGTGACAATTCTCTTCGTATGCCTACAGAAGTATTATGTCGAGGGCGTAACCGGGGGCTCAGTTAAAGGATAAAACAGATGTGTTAGTTGAACGTTATTACTGATATGTAATTATTGTTAATGAAATAGTTACCGCATCATTGGGAGTCACAAAGACTTGGTAAACTGTTTTACCTTCCTGAAGATGTCCATGTAACGGGTGCCATGGACACAATCAATCTCCATTTCTTTTATTGAGAAAAGCAAAAAACCGCCATGTTCTGTATGGCGGTTTTTTGCTGCAAAAAGGTTGGTTTTGCGTTGGTGCTGAACTGTTATTTTTTGTGTTGAAACCGATCCGGAGGATTTGTTTACAAAAAACGATCAAAGGAGGTGCAACATGACAAAAAGAGTAGCTTTAGCTATAGTATTGGCAGCGGGAGCGTTGGCCTTGTCCGCCTGCGGGAACACGGGGAATCCCGAGACTGTGTCCACTGCGGTAACGTCCGAGGCGGAACCCGCTGTGGAGCCGGAGACACCTGATGTGAGACAGCTTGCAAGAGTATTTGTTGAAAAAGTATCAGCAGTTGAGTCCTGCGAGCAGGAACTTAGCTTGGATCTTGACATGGAGATTGCGGCACAAGGAGAGTCTATTAAGATTCAGCTCACTTCAAACACTCTCACACGGTTTACGAAAGATCCCTATGTCGCAAAGGCCCAATCTACGATGGAAGTAAAGAGCGGAAATGGCGATCCAATTTTGGCGAGTCATGAAACGTATACTGAGAAGACAGGAGAAAATCAATACATAATCTATAATAAGGCGGGCGAGGAGGAAGACGCCGGATGGAGCAAAACTGCGGTTGAGCTGCCGGACTCATCGACCGACATACTGGACCATAAACTCTTCGAAGCAATTGAGAGAGGAGAAACAGAGGCGGCCTTAAGTCCCGAAACCGAGACGGTTGAAGGAAAGGTATGTTTTATGGTCGAAACCTATTTGAGCGGGGACGAGACAGGAGAGGCGGCTGTAACCGCAAACTCTATACTGGCGCAGTTTGGATATCCGGAAGAAATGTACGCAGAAGATTTGTTCAAGGATATTAAAGTTCCTGCAAAATATTGGATCGACGTGGAGACAGGACTCCCCGTTAAGTCGGAGCAGGATATGTCACAGGCAATGGACCGTATCATGAATTCCGTCATAAACGCGCTGGCTTCGTCCGGAGAAGGAACAACCGGTTCGGAATCCGCTTCAGGACTGCCGTTCGACATTGAAATAACCTCCAACAAGTGCGTTGCGCAAATCCTGTACAGGGACTTTAATGCAATCGGTGAGATCGTGATTCCGGAGGAGGTGAGGAACGCGGAAACGGCGGAGTATTAACCGCGCAAAACGTTTGTGAAAGGTTTGTAACCCTGTTGTATTACTTCAGTTAAAAAGCAATCAGAAAGGGGGATTGAACAATGGAACTTTCAAAGATCTCGCATGCGGCACAGAGAAAAGCGTTCGAACTGGCCCTGAGCGCAGCCCTTAAAAAAAACGGTAAAGGACGTGGGAAGGGATATACGGAAATCGTCGACGCGATTGAAAAAGTGCTTGGAGACGCCTGGAAACCGGAAGCTTATAATAAACTGAGGAGAGCTGTATCCGATGAGGGGAAGTGGAAACAGTATTTTGACAATCTTCTTGACAACACTGACCCTGATTATCTCAAAGGGATGATTATGTCGATTCTGTATGAGGGAGCGTTTTCCGGATTCAGGGCCACCAGAAAGATGGGAGAAGAGCAGGGGATGAACATTCCCTGGATTATCCTGTTTGACCCTACGAGCAGCTGTAACCTGCACTGTGAAGGATGTTGGGCCTCGGAATACGGCAAAGCATTGAATTTGTCAGCCGAGGATATGGATGATCTTGTCTCACAGGGCAAAGAACTTGGCATTCACGAGTATTTGATGACCGGCGGGGAACCGCTGTGCCGAAAGAAGGATGTCGTTGAACTAGCGTTGAAGCATCAGGACTGTGGATTCATGATCTTCACAAACGGGACCTTGGTTGATCAGGCTTTCTGCGAGGATCTGAAACGGTGTAAGAATATAATATTAATCCTCAGTATTGAGGGCTTTTCAAAAGCCACGGACGCAAGACGGGGAAAAGGTGTCTTTGCGAAAGTGACCGAAGCCATGGGTCTCATGAAACGGAACGGACTTCTGTACGGAACATCAATCTGCTATACCAGAGATAATATAGAGGCGGTGACAAGCGACGACTTCTATGATTTTTTGATCGATATGGGTGTTTCATTCTCCTGGTATTTTCATTACATGCCGGTTGGGAATAATGCTGCACCTGAGTTGATGCCAACTCCTGAGCAGAGAAAGTATATGTATAACAGGATCCGGAAAGTAAGAGGCCTTGAAGGCGGGAAGCCAATTTTCCTCATGGACTTCCAGAACGACGCCGAATTTGTCGGAGGGTGCGTCGCCGGCGGAAGAATTTACTGCCATGTGAATCCGAACGGCGACGTGGAACCCTGCGTCTTCATTCATTACTCCGGAGCGAATATCCACGATAAGACGCTTAGAGAATGTCTTTCACAACCGTTGTTTAGAGCTTACCGGGAAAACCAACCGTTCAACGAAAATATGCTGCGCCCTTGTCCTATGCTTGAGAATCCGCAAATTTTGCGCGAGTTGGTTGACATAACAGCGGCCAGAAGTACAGATATGCTCAGCGAGGAGAATTGCGACCATCTGTGTGGAAAGTGTGATGAGTATGCGTTGGAGTGGAAACCGGTTGCAGAGGAGTTGTGGAAGCAAAAAGAAGATAAAGTGCATACAGGGCATTCATAATTTTTTCTACCTTCTCATTTGAAAACGGGCTGCCGCAAAATGTGGCAGCCCGTTTTTATACCGATGAAATGGCGTGTATATTCATGATTGGGGGGGCGGGATATCTGTATTGCCTGCCTTACCTGAGAGGAACAAAGGATAGATTGTCGATTTTTATGCGCCGCTCCAAGGCGTGGCAATATAGGTAGCGTAGCAGTCCCGGAACAATTTCCCGCGGATCATAAGAGGCGTCGACGTTGATATGCCGGATTGCCAAGAACACCCCTGCGTCTTCGACCAGACATACCCCGACGAGTTTCTCCCTGTCATATGCGCAGACTCTTCGTTTCTCTCTTTCGAACTGATATTCAATTGTGCTTTCTGTAAACATTTCCTCAC
>DFDT01000018.1 GCA_002368865.1 Lachnospiraceae bacterium UBA3821
CTGTGGGTATATTACGGCTATCCCTCCTCGTCCTATGAGGGGATCAGTGTGGAGAAGATGCGTTACAACTGCGGTGCGGGACTGGCGAAGCGTGACAATGTGAAGCCGGATATCGTGGCAGGCGTGCCGGATTCCGGTACAGCCCATGCGGTGGGCTATGCCAACGCGTCGGGAATCCCGTTTTCCAGACCGTTTATCAAATATACGCCGACCTGGCCCAGATCCTTTATGCCCACGATCCAGACGCAGCGGAATCTGATCGCCAAGATGAAGCTGATCCCGGTGCATGATCTGATCCAGGGCAAGAGTCTGCTGCTCATTGATGACTCCATTGTGCGCGGTACGCAGCTCAGGGAGACCACGGAATTTCTGTATGAGAGCGGAGCAAAGGAAGTACATATCAGACCGGCGTGTCCGCCCTTATTGTTCGGCTGTAAATATCTGAATTTCTCCAGAACCTCTTCGGAGATGGAGCTGATCACCAGGAGAATCCTGAAGGAGATCGCGGATGAGGATAAGAAGATCGATCTGAAGGCGTATGTGAATCCGGATTCCTTTGAATATAATGATATGGTGGAGCGTATCGGCAAGCAGCTGAATTTCACCAGCCTGCGGTTTAACCGTCTGGATGACATGATGAATGCTGTGGGAATTGACAAGGATAAGCTCTGCACCTATTGCTGGGACGGCAGGGAGTAACGGGTATTTTCACGATATGAGGGAGTGAACGGTATGCGCAAAAGAGGCAGTATGATCCTTGTGATATTGGGAATTGTGTTTTTGACTGCGGCGGTCGTGCTTGGGATCAGTCTTTGTACGATGCATACCTATGTGTACACTACTTCTTCGGGAATGATCTCCACCTTGGGACATGTCTATGCGGTTAGTCCGCTTCTGCGGCTGAAGGCAGGCATGGATGCACAGAAGATCCGCGAGCTGCGGGAAGACAGGGAAGCGGATCTGCGGAGTGCAATACTGGCAGTTTCCGCGGTGGATCCGGTGGTGTACAGGGATCCGTATTCGCCGCTTTCCTCGCAGGTTTTTCCGCTGGATGGGCAGATCTATTATTACAGGGAAAATGTGTTTGACGGTTTCTATTGTCTGGACATTGCCACGGAGGCGGTCAGAAAGTGTCCGTTTTCCGAATACTCTCAGTACGTGCATGTTCCGGATGAGGAAAAAGCCACGGTGAATCATATCGGAATGCATAATTTTATTGTGAGCAACTCCATTCTGGCGGAGGGGATTTTGGAGCATTATCCCGCCATGGAAGCAAAATTGCAGAGTGCGGGGATCACGCTGTTTCCCCCATGGACTTACTGGGATAATGGCAGGATCTTTTTTGCCGAGGACCGGACGGTCTATGAGTATCTGCCGGAGAAAGACCGGCTGAAGAAGATCGTTCAGGTCGGAAAAGCGGAAACCGTGGGGACGGTGCGGGATGCCAGATGATCCTGTGCGGGAAAATAGGAGAAATAATAGAAGAATAGGATGGAAAGCCGGCCGGACGGATGCGTCGGCTTTTCTTTTGATAAAACATATAAATAGGATTTATATCAAATATAAAATATATTGATTTTACTTATGTAAAAAAATGTGTTATAGTACTGTCGTATGATTCCCGTTTGGCTGTTTGCAGCGGGGACGTTGAGGCAAGAAGCAGAGAGCCGGTAAAAGGCGGAAAATGGAGGAAAGAATGGTCAAAGCAGTAGTGGGCGCCAATTGGGGCGACGAAGGTAAGGGAAAGATCACAGATATGATGGCGGAGGAAGCGGACATTGTCGTGCGCTTTCAGGGTGGTGCCAACGCAGGGCACACGATTGTAAACGATTACGGCAAATTTGCGCTGCATACATTGCCGTCAGGTGTGTTTTACGGACATACCACAAGCATCATTGGCAATGGTGTGGCATTGAATATTCCGATCCTGTTCGGTGAGATCAAATCGATCACGGACAGAAATGTGCCGATGCCCAGGATACTGGTGTCCGACAGGGCACAGATCGTGATGCCTTATCACATTCTGTTTGACCAGTATGAGGAGGAGAGATTGGGCGGTAAGTCCTTCGGCTCCACCAAGTCCGGCATTGCGCCTTTTTATTCGGATAAATATGCAAAGATCGGTTTTCAGGTCAGTGAGCTTTTTGATGAGGAGCTGTTGAAGGAGAAGGTGGAGCGCGTGTGCGAGATGAAAAATGTGCTTCTGGAGCATCTCTATCACAAGCCTGCCATTGATACCAAAGAGTTGTTGCAGACGTTACATGAATACCGGGATATGGTGGCACCCTATGTGTGTGATGTGTCCGCATTCTTAGACAAGGCATTGAAGGAGGGCAAGACGGTTTTGCTGGAGGGACAGCTGGGTACTCTGAAGGATCCGGATCACGGCATCTATCCTATGGTGACGTCTTCCTCCACTTTGGCGGCTTACGGTGCCATCGGCGCAGGTCTGCCGCCCTATGAGATCAAGCAGATTGTGACGGTGTGTAAGGCATATTCTTCTGCGGTGGGCGCGGGTGCGTTCGTATCCGAGATCTTCGGAGATGAGGCGGATGAGCTGAGACGCCGCGGCGGTGACGGCGGAGAGTACGGTGCTACCACAGGCCGGCCCAGAAGAATGGGCTGGTTCGACTGTGTGGCTTCCAAATACGGCTGCCGTCTGCAGGGAACCACGGATGTGGCGTTTACGGTGCTGGATGTGCTGGGATATCTGGATGAGATTCCTGTCTGTGTAGGCTATGAGATCGACGGAGAGGTAACCACCGATTTCCCTGTGACCGCGAAGCTGAACAAGGCAAAGCCCGTGTTGAAGAAGCTTCCCGGCTGGAAGTGCGAGATCCGCGGCATCAAGAAATATGAGGATCTGCCGGAGAACTGCCGCAACTACGTGGAGTTTATTGAACAACAGATCGGATATCCCATCACCATGGTCAGCAACGGACCAGGCAGAAAGGATATCATTTACAGAGAGAGTCCGTTGAAGAAATGATCACAAATTTAGAATCCTACAAGGTGCTTTATTATGTGGAGATAAATTATGATACGGAATATTATCTTTGATATCGGGAATGTGCTGACGGATTTTCGTTGGCGGGACTTCCTGCGAGACAAGGGATTCTCGGAGGATATGATCGCACGGATCGCGAAAGCATCGGTGCAAAATGTGCTCTGGCGGGAATTGGACAGGGGCGTATGGTCCTGGGAGAAACTGATGCAGGCATTTATTGCCGAAGATCCGCAAATTGCGGGTGAACTGCACAGGGCTTTTGATAATATGCAGGATATTGTGACCATACGGGAGTATGCGATTCCCTGGGTGAAGGAACTGAAAAGCAAGGGGTACAGGGTGTGGTATCTGTCCAATTTTTCCAGAAAGATCGAGATGGAGTGTGAAGGTTCATTGGCATTCCGGAGGGATATGGACGGCGGGATCTTATCCTATCAGGATCAGCTGATCAAGCCGGATGCGGCGATCTATCAGCTTCTCCTGAAGCGATATGACCTGGCGGCGGAAGAGTGTGTGTTTCTGGATGATACTGTCGAGAATATTGAGGCGGCGGAGCGACTTGGAATTCACGGGATCGTGTTTCAAAATAAAGAACAGGCGACAGAAGAACTTGCCCGCCTGTTGCAGAGTTGATTCAAAGATAAGAGAGTATTAAGCTTCGGAATCCGGATCACCGGGAGCTTTTTTCCCCGTGAGTCTGGCCCACATCCAGCTATAGAGGAAAACGATAATGGGAACCACCAGCGTGCAACACAGACTTAGGATGAAGAATCTGCCGGAGATGCTGCTGTCCACAATCGCGAGGATCAGCGTGATCAGGTAAAGGAATACCAGCAGAACCACGCCGGTCATGGCTGCAATCTGTTTTGAAGTTATTTTTCTGTTATTCGGAGTTTGTTTCATTTGATCTGTCTGCCTTTATTCTTTTATAAATCTATGTGATGTCTTAGCTGAAGCTTCAAATTATCATATCATTATTTCACGGATTTGGCAATCCGATCTTGCGGTCCAAATAAAATTATCCGCTAAATGTTGTATTTTGGCGCAATCTGTTATATACTTAAAGGTGTATTTTTAGGGATTTTTCCTGAAAAACAAGCAAAAAACAAATAAGGATGGTATTGGAGATGGCATTATTAGATAAGTGGCGCGCAGTCGCATACAATGAGCAGGCAAACAGGACAACGCTGCAGAATCTCTGGAACGCATATTTTAAGCAGGAGAGGGATATTTATGCAGAGCTTTTGAAAAATCCTGATGAGGTGGTTTCCGGCACCGTGAAAGAATTGGCGGACAAGTTCGGCGTGGACATCATGGCAATGACCGGGTTCCTGGATGGCATCAATGACAGCCTGAAGGAAAAGAATCCGATCGAGACCATGGAGGAGGATACTCCGGTACAGCTTGGATTTGATAAGGAGCTGCTGTACAAAAATATGGTGGCTGCAGAGGCAGACTGGCTTTACAATCTGGAAGCGTGGAATGATATTTTTGACGAGGACACAAAAA
>DFDT01000024.1 GCA_002368865.1 Lachnospiraceae bacterium UBA3821
TCTTCCGGCGTTTTTTCGGCTATATCAGCCATCTTATCTCTGATAAAACCACGAATCTCCTCAGCGACATTAAAAACCATAGTATTTTCCCCATGACGGGCTGCGAGAGAAGTCCAACGATTCTGCCGTGCACACATCTGCTCGACAAACTGACCGGCAAGCCGATTGACTCTCTGTGGATTCATAGCCTCGTCCAGATACCGTATAACTGCAGGGGTTGTGCTCTGCTCCGTTGTCAAATCGACAGGAGTCCAGTAGCAGCTGGCTCCGAAAAACTTCTTCCGTTCTGCTCTCTCCGTAAGAATGCCTGTATTGTTCTGCAAAAAAGTCCGTATCTCTTCAATAGCGAATGCATAGACATCATACAAAAGCATGTTTCTCTGAATCAGAAGATCCGCCACATGTGAATATAGATTGATGATAAGCTTCCACTTATCCTTATATGAAATAATGCCGTTCAATCTGTTATGCGCATGCACAATATAGCCTTTAACAGGATGTGCGATCACATTGACCGCCTGCAAGTTCAGATCAATCATATAATCAGGACCGTATTGCTTGAATAAGACCGCTGAGATACTCTCTATTTTTGCAGAAACAAAATCCGGTGTGAGTTTTCTGTAGTCCCGCTCCACCGTCCTGAAATCAAGTCCACACTCCTTCAAAAAGCTCTGCGCCATCTGTGGAGTAGCCTGTGAATGGGTTTTGAACCGCTGGTAAACCTGTTCGAACACTTTTTTAAAGGCACAGAGTGTCAGGATGTCTACTGGCACGACACAGGAGGAGCCGCCAAGCAACTGAAAATGGTAATTTGCTTCTCTTGGCCAGACTTTGTCTGAATGGTTCGCTATCTTTGCTCTTAAATACTGGCTTTTTCCCCAGAAAGCATCCAGAACCCCAACGTTGCTACAGTAGTCGCCCCTGTATTCCTGATTTTGCCCGCGTGCACAGAAAGAATTAACGAGAAAGAGAGCAACACTCTTTCTGGCTGTTTCCAAAGGATTGCCAAATAAAACTCCACCTGCGCCAACTCCCTCAATAAGTGTACAACAATCGAACAGATTATCTCTAACCACCATATTATGTGTCCCTGGAGTTCCGTAATCAATCCTGAAAGTTTCCCCCAGGCTCTTCATCTCCATAAAGTAGTCAATCTCTTTCAGGACTGCATAGGCATTCCGATTGACTATTGCGGCATCATCCTTTTGTAAATAGATGGTGCCGCTTGCAGAGGGCATAAACAGATAAGCAGAGTAGCTGATCCTGCCCTCCCATCCGGGAAGAATCTTCCCGAGATAGTGTCTTGTCAGAAATCCCAGATCAATGATCGTCCCGCTTCCCGTTCCTCCGGCAATGCCGGCCAGAAAAATGACGTTAACCTTTATATCGCTAATACCCGATGCAATCATATTCGCGGCCTTTTTCCGAATCATCGACAGACGGGTATACAGTCTGTTTTGACATTCAGGCTGGGTAAACAAAACACGTTTGTACTGCCTGAGCCCACTTGCCCCTATCCCCCCCATGTAATCTTCCTCTTCCCAGCCGGAAACAACATCGTAAAGATTAGGATGGACCCATTCCTTCATTGAAGGACTGATTTTATTGGGTGAAATAGAATCTTCCGCCCTCACGTATGGAATCTTTAAAAGTTCATCCTCTTCGAGTTCATTTTCGCCTAGCAAGTAATTCAGTTCGACATAGTCTGTGTCCACGCAGAGGAACATAATCTGATTCTTCACATCGGTATCTTCAATCTTTTGCAACGCGAGACGCTTTATTTCCCTTAGTGCTTTTCCCCCGACACCGCCGGTACCGATGATGAGGAACATTTCGTTGACCATTTTCTTTTTTTCAGACAATCCCGTCCCGCTAAAATAGTCGAGTTCTTTAAGATTACGGCATATCATTCTTTTCTGATTGTCAGTCAAAGGCATCTTTTCACCTCCCGTTTGTCTGAATCCTTTCGTCCGGTTTTTTCGTCCTGATTCGTCCGTCAATTCCACCGGTCTGTCCTGGTATAACCAGTATTTTCCTGAAACCTGAAAGCGCACCCGGTGCTGTGTAATCTCATCAGAAAGTGCTAACGTGAATTACCTTTATAAAAGATATCACACAGGCAGGCTTGTTTTTTTAATTTCAAAAAACTGTATCCCGGGTTCCTGCATTAATACGCAAAAAAAACAGCACCCGAAAGTGCTGTTTTTTATCGCTATTCACGCTATTCAAATAATACCGAAAAGCGTTCGATTTACCGCACGCCGCCTGAAACAGACCACTACAGAAGTAAGGGTTTGCTTGGAAAGCCACACAGATATGACCCTGGTTTCATACCTGTCTGAAAAACAGGGTTTCTGTCTTCATTCAGGATCGTCCTTATTGAGGTTCAGCCTCAGTCGGATCCATCCTTATTGAGGTTCAGCCTCAGTCGAATCCATCCTTATTGAGGTTCAGCTTCCGTCGGATCCATCCTTATTGCGGTTCAGCTTCCGTCGGCTCCATTCTTATTCAGGTTCAGCTTCCGTCGGCTCAGTCCTTATCGCGGATCATGGCGTGCCACTCCTGCAGGGGCAGGATGAGACCTTTGCCTTTGCGCTTGAGATGGCTGATGCCCTCTGCGGCTGCAAGGCCGGCAGCTGCCGTGGTCACGTAAGGGATCTTTGCCTTGATGGCCGCCTTGCGGAGGTAGCTGTCGTCATTGCGGGCGCCCTTGCCCTGAGGTGTATTGACGATCATCTGGATCTGTCCGTTGGTGATCAGGTCAAGGATATTGGGGCGTCCTTCCGATCTCTTATTGACGCGCTCAACCGGAATGTTCGCGCTGCTGATGACCTTGCAGGTGTTGCCGGTGGCGAGAATCTTGAAGCCTGCCTCATGGAATCTGCGCGCGATCTCGGGCGCGTAAGGGCGGTCTGCCGCACTCAGGGTGATGAGGACCGTGCCCTCCAGAGGAAGGATCATCTTGGCTGCTTCCTGTGCCTTGTAGAAAGCGCCGCCGGTAGAGCGGGAAATGCCCAGAACTTCGCCCGTGGAACGCATCTCGGGACCCAGGATGGGGTCGACCTCCGGGAACATGTTGAAGGGGAAGACGGCCTCTTTGACGCCGTAATAAGGGATATCCTTTTCCTTCAGGTCCGGAACAGGGGACTTGCGTCCTGTGAGTTCCCCGGTGATGATCTCGGTCGCCAGCGGGACCATGCGGATGCCGCAGACCTTGGA
>DFDT01000100.1 GCA_002368865.1 Lachnospiraceae bacterium UBA3821
TGGACCATAAGAGCTGCAGCCCGCGGTGCCGTGTACGGTGATTTTGAGATACCGACCATCATTGACCCGTCCGCAGCTTCGTTTATAACGCTCATGTCAAGGCGTGAGGGCTTCCGGGTCCAAAGCGCCAACAATGACGTTCTGGACGGCCTGCGGTGCACAGCCAGGGCCATGCGGAACGGTTACATAAAGATCAGCGACAAAAACAACCACCTCATAGAAGAAATGCAGGGCTATGTCTGGGATGATTCATCCGATGAAGATCGTCCGGTAAAAGTAGCAGATCACTTGTGTGTAACGGGTGATACCGTTGTAATGATGTGCGACGGCGAAAAACCAATTAAGGAGCTTGTTGGGAAAACTGGTGTCGCTTGGAGCTTGAATCCTAAAACATTGCAACCGGAAAAGAAGCGGTTCCGCAACGTTATGCGCACACAAAAGAATGCTAAGATACTAAAAATCAAATTAAAAGACGGTAAGGCTATTAGATGCACAGAAGACCATCCTGTTTTAACACAAAGAGGTTATGTGCCTGCAAAGTATCTAAAAGCAACAGATGAATTGATAGAAATAACCGAAAGAGTGTAGTATAATAAAAGCAAAAAAGGAGAAAATTATGCTACACGATATTCAATATTTTGATAACAACGACCTCGCATGTTATAACGGGTATTCATTCCGAAGAGATAAAAAAACAGGATATTATCTATCTTCAAAGCCGATCGGTAAAAGAAGGGTACGCTTACATCGTTATATTTGGGAGACAGAATCCAACAGGCAGATACCGAGAGGATACGACATACACCATGTTGATGGAGACAAAAACAATAACCACATAGACAATTTAATGCTTATTACAAAACACGATCACATGTGTCTGCATGGCGATGAGGCAACAGAAGAAACAAATAACAAGCGTGTGAAAAATCTCATTGAAAAAGCCAGGCCAAAAGCCAGCGAATGGCACAAGTCGGAAATGGGAAGAGAATGGCACAGACAACACGCGATTAAAGTATATAGCAACCTCGAACCAGTAGAATATACATGCGTCTTTTGTGGCAAAAAGTACAAGACAAAAAAACGATACGGAAAAAGTGAAAACACATTTTGCAGCAATAATTGTAAGGCGGCGTTTCGGCGCGCTTCCGGCGTTGATGATGTCGAAAAGGAATGTAAATATTGTGGAAAAAAATTCTTTACAAACAAGTACGCACCTGCCAAATACTGTCCGGAGCATAGGGATAGAAAGTATCGAGTTTGATGGATATGAAGATGTTTATAACATGGAGGTTGAAGACAATCATAATTTTGCCGTGAATGGCGGAATCATAACACACAACTGTGACGCGATGCGCTACTTTGTTAAGACAATGCACATAGCAGACGAGCCAGAACCGTACAACCCGATCTGGAACAAGTATTAAAAAGGGGAATGCCAGCTATGGAATACACGTACCAAGACTATCTCGAAGTCTTAGAGACCAACAGCGAAACACAACTGATCCAGTTTGTTCTGAATGCGATCCATGAGCACAAGCGATCGGAGAAGTACGAGATTGCAGTAATCGCAGATGAATACTTCCGGCACCTGGACCGCACAATCATCGATTATCAGAAGTTGTTATATACCGTCAGCGGCAAAGTTGTGCCGGACAACTACAGCGCCAATTTTAAGTTGTCGAGTAACTTTTTCTTCCAGGCAGTCACAAGCCTAAACCAGTATCTTTTAAGCAATGGTGTTTCCTGGGGGAAACCAGACACCGAAAAGCGGCTTGGGAAAGATTTTGATAAGCAGCTGCAGTATGCAGGGGAGCGGGCCCTTGTTGGCGCTGTGTCCTTTGGCTTTATGAACTATGACCATGTCGAGGTGTTCGCGTTTACAGAGTTTGTACCAATGTACGACGAGGACAACAGTGCCCTCTGCGCCGGCATCCGCTTTTGGCAGATATCCAACCAGAAGCCTCTGCACGCCATTCTGTACGACTCTGATGGTTACACGCACTTTGTGTGGAAGGATGGATTCGGCAGCATCAAAGAGCCGAAAACCCCGTACAAGATTACTGCAAAGAAAACCACTATCGGCGGAGTGGAAAACTACGAGGGTGCCAATTATCCAACGTTTCCGATTGTGCCGTTCTTCGGAATCAACCGGCAGTCAGAGCTCATCGGAAGGCGCGAGAAAATCGACTGTTATGATCTGATCATCAGCGGCTTTGCAAACACGGTCGACGAAGCCAGCCTTATCTATTGGACCATAACCGGAGCCGCGGGGATGCGGGATATGGACCTGGTGAAGTTTGTGGAGCGCATCAAGACCGTCCACGCGGCCGCTATGGGCGAGGGACAGACAGCAGAAGCCCACAGTGTAGAAACGCCATACGCGAGCCGTGAGGCGCTTCTGGACCGTTTAAGAGATGATATTTATGACGACTTTATGATGGCAGATACAAGGAATGTTGCATCAGGATCCGTTGTTACCGCACAGATCGAGGCCGCGTTCCATAACATTGATATCAAAGCAAACTTGTATGAATTTTGTGTCCTTGATTTTATCAATGGGATTTTGAAGGTCCTTGGAATTGAAGACGAGGCCAGCTTTACACGGTCGAAGATCATCAACCAGCAGGAGCAGGTCGGCGTGGTCCTATCTGCTGCTGACCATCTTGACGATGAATATGTAACCAGAAAGGTTCTTGATATTCTTGGAGATGGGGACCAGGCCGACGAGGTACTCAAGCGCAGAGACGCGGAGGACATGGCCCGGATCAGCATCCCGGAAGAGCCGGCTGAGGACAACAAGCCGGAACAGATCACACAACAACAGGAGTAATAAGGTATGGCGGATATCGGGCACGAGCTCACCGAAGAGCGCATAAAAGAAATAGAAAAAGAGCTGCAGCAGGAGTACACGAAAGCCGCCAAAGAAATAAAAGAAAAACTCGACGACTATCTTGATCGATTTGAAATCAGGGATGAAAAATGGCGGCAGTGGGTTGATGATGGCAAAAAGACACAGGAAGAATACATTGCATGGCGAAACAGCCAAATGGCTGCAGGCGATCGATGGGAAAAGATGAAGGACACCCTTGCCGATGATCTGATGCACGCGAACGATATAGCTATGGATATCACATCAGGCCACATGCCGGAAATATTCTCCATCAATGGCAATTACTCAATTTACAAAGCAGAACGCGACGCACACATTGACACAGGCTTGACCCTCTACAACCGTGACGCTGTAAACCGCATTGTGAGGGACAGACCGGACCTGTTCCTTCCGCCAGGGAAAACGCTCTCAAAGAAGATTATGGAAGGAACCGTGAAGCGCTGGGAGCGTCAGCAGATACAGTCCAAAATGATCCAGAGCATCATGCAGGGGAAATCGATTCCCAACATGGCCAGAGACATTGCAGAGAAAACCACCGGCAGCGAGTTTAAGGCGGCAGTCCGGAACGCTCGCACGATGTCCACTAATGCGCAGAACGCGGGGCGGTACGACGCTTACAACAGGCTCACGAAGGCAGGCGTGCAAATCACTCTCGAATGGTCCGCAACCCTGGACAACCGCACAAGGCACTCACACAGAATGATGCACGGCCAGCGCAGGAACGTTGGAGAGCCGTTTGAGGTCGACGGTGTAAAGATCATGTACCCGGCGCAGACTGGAAAGTTTATGGGCGTGTCCTCGGTCCCACAGGAAATGCTGTGGAACTGCAGGTGCACGATCCTGGCATACGTCAAAGGTTTCGAACTTGACACAATCAAAGAATCAGACAAGCTAAAGAAGGCCGGCATGAGCTTTGATGATTGGCTCAAAGCAAAAGAGAAACCGGAGCCCATCCTGCGCCAGAAAGAGAAGGGAGACGCGGCCAGCGCACGTTACCGCAAGGAGTACGCAGATGGGAAGAATGTCGGCCCGGCGAGACCACTGGGAGAAAAGAGAAAGAAGGCGAAAAAATGAGGATTGAAGGATTTGTTGATATCAAAGACAACTCCGAGTTTTTTATTGCCGCTGTCGAAGCTGCCGCGGAAAGGGCTCTGGACGCGGCCGGCATGCAGGCGGCATCGGCATGCGCCAGGGAACTGCAGAGAAGCCCGTCAAGGATTGACACCGGTCTGCTCAGGAACTCAATCACGTGGGCTGTTGGTGGTAAGTCGGCAGCCATATCGAGTTATTCTGCAGACAGGCCGAGCAGACACATGAATGAGGACAGTGTCTGGTCCGTTCTGCAGGCGGCAAGACCGAGCTCCGGATCATACAGCGGAACAGCTCCGGCAGACACCGACAAGACCAGGAGCGTTTATATTGGGACTAACGTAGAGTACGCCATCTATGTCCATGAGGGCACCAAACATATGACCGCCAACCACTTTTTGAAGAATGGAATCTCAAAGAATCGCGGCAAGTTAACAGAAATCATGAAAACAATATTGCAAAGCAGCTGACAATTTTATAAAATCGAATGCAGGAGTAATAAATGAGCCAAAAACAGAATAAAGAGAGCGGTATTCCGGTGAAGTGTTCCTGCGGAAAAATGGTCGCACGAATGCGAAACGGGAAAATCTACGTTTACTGCAAGACATGTAAACGGGAGGTACAGCTCGAAGTAGAGCCAAGAGCCAAGTAGCCCAGAGCCATTGAACAGACGTGTTCAGTGGCTCTTTTTTTATACTCGGCCGTCGAAGCACTGACGGTTTCCGCATGTCGAAGCACTGACAGCGGGCAAAAAGAAAAGGAGGATCAATGGCAGTAACAAGGAAACTTTTGAAAGCACTCGGAATCGAAGATGAAAAGGCGGACCAGATTCTTGAGGCGCACACTGAAACCGTCAACGAGATCAGGGAAGAGCGCGACCGCTACAAGGCGGATGCAGAACAGCTTCCCGGAGTGCAGCAGGAGCTTGCAGAACTGAAAGAAGCGGCGGAGCAGAATGCCAACAACCCGTACAAAGCACAGTACGAGAACATCAAGAAGCAGTTTGATGATTACAAGGCAGACGTCGAAGCACAGCAGGCAAAAGCCAGCAAACAGGCAGCGTACAGAAAGCTCCTGGTGGATGCAAAGGTGTCCGAAAAGCTCATTGATTCGATCTTGAAAGTGACTCCCGTTGATGATCTGGAGCTTGAGGAAAGCGGCCAGCTCAAAAACGCGGAAGAGCTGAAAAAGAACATCGCAGAACAGTGGGACGGCTTCATCGTCAAAGAAGAGACCCACGGAGCACAGTCATACAACCCGCCCGGCACAGGTGGCGGGGCTGCCGGAGGAAGCGCGACAAAGAGCCGTGCGGCGATCCTGGCAGAGCAGTACAATGCGTCGCTTTACGGCGCAGCACCAAAGGAGGGTAAATAAATGAGTTTTATCAACCTCAATGACCAGGGGACCGTTTACGCTCCCGGTTACTTCCTCGCACATGAGGAATGTGTAAGAGAAACAAGAGAAATCCCGCAGACCGGCGCCACCACTGCTGCAGACGGCAGCAAGTATGTCAAGATGGGCACTCCGTTCCCGGCCAACGGCGCAACGGCAATCGGCCTGGTATACGAGGACGTTGACGTGACGAGCGGCAACATGCCAGGATCAGTCGTCACCAAAGGCGTCGTGATCGAGAGCAGGCTCCCTGTCACCCTGGCAGATGCAGCAAAGACCGCGCTTGAGGGCCTTGGCTTCAAGTTCGTTACAGAGCCCGCCGTCACCCGCCCTTACTGATCGGATTAAGAAGGAGGTATGAATTATGCCCAGAATCGCATGGGAAAATGATATTCTTGGCCTTGTGCCCAAAACTGACTGGCTGGACGTTGGCACTATCGTCACCCGTCCGAATGATCCGGTTGATCAGGTAATTGATGATACAAAAACAGACAACCTGGTGGCAGAGTGGGAGTCCCTGGCTGCAGAGTTCCAGATCCCCGTCATGGCGCAGTTCCACGGCTTTGATACTGAAGCAAAGACCACTTTCCGCGTGCCAGTCGATCGTCACAACATCGAGAAGGGTCTGATCAAGGTAAAGATCAATCAGTCCGAGAGAATGCGCACGCTGCTGCGCTCCGGCGTCCAGAATGATGATCTTTATGATTACATCATCAGAGACGGCATCCGCCTGTCTGATCAGGTTGTTACAAGGTCCAAGGTCGCCAAGAATGAACTTCTGGCCACCGGCAAAGTGACGATCAAAGAGAACAACCTGAATCTGACTGTTGACTACGGCGTGCCCAACGCCAACACATCACTCACCCTGGATCTTTCCTCTTCCGCGGATATTATCTCCCAGATTCAGACCATCGTTGACAGCGCCAAGAATGCAGGCGTCACAATCACCGGAATCTATACCAGCAGCGCCAATATCAACAAGATGCGCCAGAACGCTGGTCTGCAGACCGCTATCAACGGCAACATCGGCGCCGGGTCCATGATCAGAAAAACAGTTATGGAGGAGTTCCTGTCCGAAGAGTTCGGCATTAACACCATCCTGACCAATGATCTGACATACGGCAAGAGCGCTACAGTCGGCGCCAACGGCCGCCCCAACATCACCACCGCGAGATACTTCCCGCAGAACAAGGTGACATTCTTCGCAACAAACCCAGGCGGACGCCTGGGCCGCGGTCTCTGGGGAGACCCGCCTGAGATCGACAACGCGAGATTTTACAGCAATGAGGAGCCTTCCAGCTCTCCTTTTGTTTATGTTACACAGAAGATGGAGTGGGATCCTGCAGTGCTGTGGACAAAGGCTTCCGGTCTGTTCATGCCGGTCCTGTTCAATCCGAACAGCCTGTACATCGCAACCGTATCCTGATCGAAGAGGTGCAGCAATGCTTACTGAACTTTGCCAGTACTTGAAGAATTGGTTTGAGCTCGACCAGATCAGCGGCAAAGTCACTATCACTGACGGCAATATCACTGTCGTCAGTGATAGTTTACTTTACGGCGGAAGTGTTCCAACAATTCAATCTGGCCAGTATATACATATCGAGGGGAGCGTATTTAATAGCGGTGTCCATCAGTACGGCGAGGATACGCTTACCAATGAAACATTCGAAGGAACTGTCTGGCTGATGGGGATCCCGCAGGCCATCATTGATCTGGATGCAGAAATTACCGCGTGGCGGGACAAATACGAGTCAATCAGCAGCCCTGCAATGAGTCCATTCAATTCGGAATCCTTCAAAGGGTATGCGTACTCAAAAGGGACTGTAAGTAGTGGAGCCGGCGCAGAGAGCGCGCTCGGCTGGCAGAACGTTTTCGGGCCAAGGCTGGCACCATGGAGGAAGATATGAGCCTGATAGATGAAGCAATGGAGCCCTGCATCATTATGGATAAAGTGACCAGGGACGACGGTTATGGCGGAGTAGTGACCGAATACACAGAGGGTGCACCATTTTCCGCAGCGATAGCCTTTGATGATTCGATCATGGCAAGGATCGCTTCTGCCCAGGGTGTCACCGATCTGTACACGGTCACAACCAGGAGAAACATTGTTTTGCGGGCCCAGGACGTTTTCAAGCGTGTCAGCGACGGAAAAATGCTGCAGGTCACATCCGATGGAGACGACAATGCAACACCCGCTTCCGCGTCTCTCGACATGCGCGTTGTGAGTGCAAAAGAATTCAAATCCAAGAAGAAAGGTTGAGCAATGGATAGTTGGCAGGCTCTACACGCTTTCTGGGCCGGATTTGATGTGCCAGCCTACGACGAGCAGACCGTTTTTGCAGAAGGTGACTCACCGGCTTATCCGCATATCACGTATGAGTCTGCAGCGGGCACAAACGGCAACACAGAGCTGCTCACCGCATCTTTGTGGGACATGATTGACCCTGATTCTTCACAGACAGCATCGTGGGCCTGGCTCAAACAGAAAGCGGAAGAAATAAAACATGCAATCGGCTACGGAGGAATAAAGATTCAAGTGGAAGGTGGCGGGCTCTGGCTTAAATTGCCGGAATCGTCGCCTTTTTCGCGTCCATTGCCTTCTGGCGAGGATAACATTCTCCGAATCCAAATGAACATAGAAGTTGATTACATAGGAGGTTTATAAGATGGGAACTTATACAGTTATCCCCGAAAGTACTTTCCAGGACATGCAGCTTGATGCAGGTGTTTTGCTGAAAAATTTTGATCCTGCAAATCCCGCTGTTGTAAATGCAGACATTATTACCGCCACCACCGGAGGCGTCCAGGCAACCTGTCAGCCGTCGTACAGTGATCTGGCTGAGGACGTGGATAATGTGCCTAATGGAATGATGGAGTTCCAGCACAACGACGGCTGGGAATGCACACTTTCCACTACGGCACTTGGTACATCCCCGGAGATGATCCGCATGTCGCTCGGCTGCGCAGATATCGATGGTACAGACACCACAAAGATTGTACCCAGAGCCGATCTGAAGCAGAGCGATTTTATGAGTTCTGTTTGGTGGGTAGGTGATAAAGCTGACGGAGGCTTTGTTGCGATCGAGCTCAAGAACGTACTTTCCACTGAGGGCTTCAGCCTGCAGACCACAAAGAACGGAAAGGGCCAGACCAGCCTCACCCTTCGCGGTCATGTATCCATCAAGGCACAGAAGACGGTGCCGATGGTGTTCTACAGTATCGCAGGTACCGAAAGCACCAGCACTGGCACCACCGAAGGCACCGGCACGGGCAATTAAATAACTAAGGAGGAGAGCCAATGAGTAAAAATTTAGCAAATTGTACACCGGAAGAATTCCTCGATCAGTCGTACCTTATCATGGATGCGGCCGAGAAGTTTATGAAAGTAAATGATATCCTCGGCATCCGCAGCCGCAAGGTTGAAGGGCTCCAGGAGATTCCCACAGACAACGAGGAAGAGGCTGAACGGGTCCGCAGGGAGAATGCAAAGAAGATCACAGCGCAGCGCATGAAGAACGTGAAGGACCTTCTCACGTCCATGATGCACACCCACAAGAGCGAGACGCTTGAACTTCTGGCGCTTTCCTGCTTTATCGATCCGGCAGACGTGAACAACTACACAATGCCGTTTTTCCTGCGCAATGTCGGTGAAATGATCTCCGACCAGGATGTACTTGCTTTTTTTACATCATTGGCGCAAGTGGAGCAGACAGGTATTTTCAGTGCCTGACGACGCTCCGACTTGATCTGCTCCCTCGACTCGGAAAGAGCTATATCATCCGGCACTGCACAGAAGAAATGCGGAAGCAGACGGAGGATAAGCTCTTCCGGGTTTATATGACAGATGGATTAAAAGCCATTGCAGATAACTCGGCTAAACTCGTTAAAGAAGGCGTATCTCTTAAATCCAGGTACATCGAAATCATTGACGGCATAAAGCCGGATAAACAGCCAGAGAAGCCGAAAGAAACCGGAGAGCAGATCATAAACAGAATCACGTCGGGCTTAAATGCGCTCGCAAAGAAAGAAGGATCCAGCGACAACAACGACGCTGGTTAACGATGAGGGCTAAAAATGGATTTGATGAATCTGGCCGCAAGGCTAACCCTTGACATGAAGGACTACGAGGATGCTATTGGCAAAGCAACGCAATCCGCGCAGTCCTTTTCTAAAAATTTTGGCGGCGCCATCGGAAAAGTCGGCGGCGCGATAAAGACAGTCGCTAAAGTAGGAGCAGTAGCTATCGGTGCAGGAGCTACTGCAGTCGGTTTTCTTACGAAGCAATCAGTAAGTGCATACGCTGAGTATGAACAGCTTGCTGGTGGTGTAAAAAAGCTGTTCGGTGATGCTGCGGATGATGTAATGAAGTATGCAAATGAAGCATACAAGACTTCCGGAATGTCTGCTAATCAGTACATGGAACAGGCCACATCTTTCTCGGCGGCTCTGATCAATTCACTCGGTGGAGATACAAAAAAAGCGGCAGAACAGGCCGATGTAGCTATGCGTGCTATGTCCGATAACGTCAACACGTTTGGTACGGATATGGCAAGCGTGCAGGCGGCGTTCCAAGGTTTCAGTAAGCAAAACTACACGATAAATCTAATGTCCGCCGCATAAGTGATTATGTGGTGAGTGCGGGTGAACCATACCAGGGGTGTGGAGGAAACTCTGCTAACGGGGGAACTCTAAGGGCAAAAGCCTATGACAATCCCGTGCCAAGCCTCGAAAGAGGAAGGTGTAACGACTATCGGTTCGTCACCGAGTACAGCGCTTATTGGTACAGCGTTGGAAGTGCCCGCCAACTGTTAAAGAAGGGTAAAAATCCAACCTTTCTTGTTTCCTTTTTTAAAAATACGGCCATAGGAAATTGTTGACTTATTGCATTTGAAATATGCGGCTGTTTCATCACGGGAATTAAAGATTAAAGTCTCTGAACCATTTGTGGCACAAATTTTTTTCTTTCTGTTTTCGACACGTTCTGCATAACCAAATGACCAACAGTTTTCGGATACGGAAACCCAACGAAGGTTATTTACAGAGTTATCGAGTTTGTTTCCGTTGATGTGGTCAACCTGTGGAAGATTTTGAGGGTTAGGGATAAAGGCAATAGCCACGAGCCTGTGAACATATAAAGGGACAGTTTTTCTGCCGAGCATGATCTGGTAATAACCTGATGTTCCTTTGTGTGGCTTGAGAATCCTTCCTGTTTTGTCATTGCGGATATCTCCATTTTCGCTGACAGAATAATTGCTTTTACCTTCGATTTTACGCCAATCCATAGGGCACCTCCTTAATATGATATGTCTATTATATCATGTTTTGGATAATAAAACAAAACAGGAAATGTTAGACAGTTGAAGATATAGTCTAATCCCTTTTAAATACTGAGAAATCAGGGGTATTAATGGTTGGACAACCTCAAACTGGGTAGACACAACACCATTGCTCAGTATAAACCTCGTGAAAACGGTAAAACTCTCAATGTAGCATGAGACAATACCGTGCCAAGCCTCAACAGAGGAAGGTGTAACGACTATCGAAACCACACAGTAATGTGGAAGGGAGTAGAGTACATTCAAGCGAATGGAAGTGCGAGGGTTCAGCGGAAACGCTGATCAAGAGATAGTCTGAACTCTATAGTGATATGGAGCAGTCCAAAAGGACGGCCATAGAGTAGCGACCTATGGTGAACACATTGTATGGTGGCACAAAGACAGAAATGGAGAGACTCATTGCAGACGCCAATGAGTATGCAGCTGCAAACGGCAAAGCGGCTGATCTTTCCATTGAGAGCTTTTCCGATATTGTCACGGCAATTGAACTGATACAGGAAAAGCAGGGTATTGCCGGAACAACGGCAAAAGAAGCGGCCACAACCATTGAGGGCGCTTTCAACATGACCAAGGCGGCATGGGAGAACCTTGTCGCGGGTTTTGCAAATCCTGACGCTGACCTGGGTGCACTGATGGACAACCTGATCGTGTCAATCGTCGGTGATCAGGAAGGGACTGGATTGCTTAATCGGCTTATTCCGGCTGTGGAAAGAGCTTTTCAAGGCATCGGACAATTTGTGCAGAAGGCGGCGCCGATCATATCTCAGTACCTTCCCGGACTGATGAGTGCGCTCCTGCCTGGCCTGCTTTCCGCTGCAACATCTCTTGTAATCGGACTTGTAAAAGCGCTTCCTACGCTCATCACAATAGTGATCCAACAGATACCGTCCATTGTCGGACAGATAAAAACTGCGTTAGTAGAAGCTGCGCCTGCACTGATCGAAGGCGGGAAAAACCTGATGAAGTCCATTTACGACGGATTGACGCAGGAGTTCCCGAAGATCAAACCGATCCTGGATGGCCTGGGAAAAATCTTCGAAACGGCTTTTAATGCAATCGGAACTGTAATTGATTTCTTCGTAGAGCATTTTGAAACCATCAAAACCGTTGTTGTGGCCGTTGGTGGTGCAATCGCCGCTGTTGGTCTTGTGGGTGTTATCGGAGGTATTGCCGGAGCGATCGGAACGGTTGTTGGTGCTATCGGTGGGCTGATTTCGGCACTCTCTATGATTAAGAGTTTTGCCGGACTTGTATCTGTTATTACCACTCTTGCAGGTGGGCCTCTTGTGCTCATTCCTGCTCTTATCGGTGCAATCGTGGCGGCAGTGATTTATCTCTGGAACACATCAGAGACCTTCCGCAATTTCGTGCTTGGACTGTGGGCAAAGATACAGGAGATTGTAGCCGGAGCGGTACAGGTATTCCAGAACCTCGGTGCAGCGTTCGCACTGATCTGGCAGGACATCGTTAATACGGCAACGGCAGTCTGGGAGACGTTAAAGAGTGTAGTCTCTGCCGGTGTAAACGCAGTAAAAGATGTGGTTACAAAGGTTATAAATGCTGTCAAGTCGTTTATATCCGGTGCCTGGAACGCGATCACAAAAACAATCACCAATGCCTGGAACACGATCAAGTCTAAGGTATCTTCCGCAGTTAATGCGGTGCGGACTACGGTGTCGAACGTATTTAATGCAATTCGGAATACCGTGGCTAACATTATGTCTGCCGTGCAGTCAAAGATATCAACAGCTTGGAACGCAGCAAAGACTACAGTTTCGAGTGTGGTTGATGGCATAAAAAATAAGATCAAAGGCGGATTTGAAGCCGCAAAAACCACAGTATCTAACATTTTTGGCAGTATCAAAGACAAAATCAAGGAAAAAATTGATGCGGCAAAAGAAGCGGTTTCAAGTGCGATTGAGAAAATCAAAAGCAAATTCAAGTTTAAATGGTCACTCCCGAAGCTAAAACTTCCTCATCCGAAGATTACAGGCAAGTTTTCGCTGAATCCTCCTTCTGTGCCTCATTTCTCCATTGAGTGGTACAGAAAGGCTATGGACGATGCATTTTTGCTTAATGGTGCAACCATCTTTGGTACGTCAGGTGGCAATCTGCTCGGTGGAGGAGAGGCAGGAAGAGAGATAGTAATCGGTGAGGAAAAAGCACTTGACATGATTGCAAAGGCATCTGGCAATCAGGAACTGCTCACAAGAGTCAATTACCTGATTCGCCTGCTTGAGTATTACCTCCCGAAACGCACAACAAACAGCCGTGAAATCGATAGGATGTTAGGGGCATTGCTATGATAAAGAGATTTACTTTAACAAATGGGAGGGGCGATGAACGTGACCTCCTCTCTATAGAGAAGTCCCCTACATTCCAGGTAGAAGGATTCGGCTACAGTGACGATACAGAGTTTATGAGAGTTGGAAACAACTTCGTTCCGCTTGAAGAACGTGCAGAGCAGAGGAGTCTTGAGTTTACCCTGTTAGTCTGGAAGTCGGTAGATGAGACCTACATGGACTTTGTCAGCTTTGCCAGGCATAACCCTCTCACACTGATCTATGAGAACGACACAGGAACATACTACATCCCTTGCCGTCTCAGGAGCATTTCAAAGATTGAAAAGGTAGGAATCGACATAAAGGGTGTGCCGGTGGTTCTCGCAATCATCAGCAATCCTTACACAAAGACACAGGCCTATAACTCAGGAGATGTGGGACTTGGAAAGTCATATGGAGATACAGGATATACATACGACTACACTTACTCGGCGGAAATTGTGAACACAGTAATATTGTACTCTGACAGTTACCTTGAATCTCCATGTGTGCTGACCATTTACGGTGCGCTCACCAATCCCACATGGAAACATTACCATGATGGAGATTTGGTAGAGACAGGGGCATATCTGGGAACTATCCCAGAAGGACACAGCCTTGTGATTGATTCCAAATCTGTCCCATACAGTGTTATCGAGTATGACGGAGGTGGTGAGATGGTGGCAGACAGGTATCAGCTATGTGATTTTTCCACCGAAAGATTCATGCACATCAATGAGGGACAGAATTCTTATGTAATCTCTCATGACGGACTCACTCCGGCATCACTCAGAGCGGAGGCATATATAGAGTATGAAACAGTATAATGTCGAGTTCTTTTCCTCCGATTTTACAAATGTCTCACACACGAATGTCTCCCTTGCATCCTACGATGAGGACTATATCAGCCTTGTAGATAACGAGATCACTGTAGTCGATACAGAGGTAGAGGTCGGCTATTACATCCGAATCAAAAAAGGCAGAACGGAATTTTTCGGTATTGTTAAGGGAGTGACAAGTCCGAGCGAAAGGGTAAAGGTCGTTTCCTATGCCAGTTTTCTGTCCCTGTTTGACACAGATGTGCTTTTCGATACTGACTTGCAAGGGAGCAGCACAACTCTTGAAAATGCGCTCAAGAACCTGATTAACGGACTGTTTTCCAGTAGTGATGCATCAATGAACATTACGGGCCTGACAATCCAGACAACCAGCAACACTCGGAATTGGGGATTTAACCTCAAGAGCGATACAGAGGGAAAACATCACTGCATCATCAATCTGTACAGCGTGCTTATCACGAGAGCACTGGAAAAGTATTCAGTTGTTGTAAAGGCTGTGCCGGATGTACAGGCAAAAACAGTTACCATGACAATCGGGACTGTCGGGGGTGAGACAGTCAACATTGATGCTGACCTCCCGAATATTGTCGAGAAAAGCATTGTAATCAAACAGACGAACCTGGATGTAAATAAGCTGATAGTCTACGACTCCAACGATTATGTAACGAAGCGGACATATTACAAACATCCAGACGGCACATATGACACCACCGACTCCAACAGGATCACTCCGGTCGTGCAGGAAATCCACTCGGTGACACCTGATGCAACGTCAGGAAAGACATTCGCAGAACTTGCCGACTCAGATGCTATACAGCTTTTCGGCGGAGCAAACTACAGCAACCTTATAGAACTGCACATGGTAAACGATGACAGCCTCGTGAAGCCTTACGAGATGGAAATCGGACAGGTGGTATCGGTAACATCTGCCGGACGCAGTTATACCTCAATCCTCACAGGGAAAACCATAGAAGAGCATACAAAGCTGACTTTTGGCTTGGTGCGGATTGATCTTACGAAGATACTCAAAAGGAGACAAATCAATGGCTATTAATCTCATTACATGGGCAGGACAGACGGTCACCCCCAAAGATGATGCGATTATACAGGACGCTTGTGCCGGACGCAGTGGCATCCTGTACGGGTGTGATGTGACGGCATCCGGCAATACCCTGACTGTGGCATCGGGATATGGTGTAATCAAAGGCAGACTGTTTGAGGTGACCAATGACAGCCTTAATATTTCCTTGCCGTCAAGCGGAACATTGAAAGGCGTGCTGTACATCCGTCTTGACCTTGCAAATTCATCTGAACCCATTGAGATTACTGCAATGACTGGCAGTACAGAACATCAGATGGAACAGGATGCAAATGCTAACTTCGATAGTGGTGTTTACGAGATGGAACTGGCAAAGTTTGACGTTAGTTCGTCTGGCATTAGCAATTTGACGGTATCGGAAAGCAAAGTCCCTTATAATCGCACTCCGGTATATCAGTCGATGGCTGATTTTGGATTGAGTGCGTCTGCGACAGTAAGTGTTTTAAGCATTTTCAGAAATTACATGGCGGACAACTCCGTCGCAATCCTTGGCAGTGATAGCATCAGTGATTTGCCATACGAAAATGCAAGCGGAATTTGTGTTATCGTCCGCAAAGATGCTACTCATGGAAAAGCATTTTTCTTTTCTGAAGGTGGAAAGCCTAATTATCAATATTACATGTCCGAATCGGACGGTGTTTGGATATATGAATGGATTCCCCTTGCGTCAGAGGATGATGTCTATTACACATATGGGCACAATTCTGGAGGTGTGCCCAACAAATATCAACTGCGCTTCGGATTAGGTGGATACATCACCAACGGCGGACAGGATATCCTTGCATATATCCCTCTCAACAGACGAGTGCCTGACGGATACAAGTTGGAGTTTAATAGAAGAGTGGGTGGCGTAACCGTAAGGCAGAATGGAAAATATCTGATCGGTTCTGGCACATCGAGTAATGATTTTGAGTCTGATGTATACACTACGTGCGCAACCTATGAAAACCTGGCTGTCTTCACTATCCATCGAGAAGGTGGATACGGCGGCGTTAACAATGCTCCTGTTGCTGTGCAAGGATGGGCAGAAGTGTGGATTGATGTGAGGTAATGTAATATGGCGGAAATTTTTAACTTTTATGTACAGGACAATCGCACAATCTTATTTCCCAGAAATAACCTGCTTGAGCCTATCATGCAGGAAGACCACAAGGTAGCAACGTGGCGATTCCGTATCCCGAAAGTCCTCAACGAGATTGACATGTCGAATTGGGCATGGTGGTTCGTCTTTGTTAATTCCAAGGGTCAGGAGTTTTCTCCTTCACTGACCCTTGTGGATGATCCTGACGAGCCGGACAGATTTTCTATTGCCGACTACGACATTGATTATGGAATTTCCAAGTTCCCTGGAGGATTCGAATTTTCCCTTGAAGCAATCAATGCCGATACAGGCGGCGAAATCCTCAACGAGTGGCATACCAGAACATACAGCCATAAGGTCACGAAGACCCTTCAGGGCAATCAGGCCGAATTTGTAGAGACGGAATCCGACATCATTTCCGCGCTGATTGTAGAAGTGCAGACCAAGGTCAATGCTCTTGTCGGCGGGGCTACTCCCGAAGTAAAAGACAGCATTGCCGAAATGACAGACCACAAGAAAATTTATGTGTTGTCAACCGATGGGAATTGGTATCGCTACAACGGCACTACATGGGTATCGGGCGGACAGTATGCATCAGGTGTGACCATTGACCCCACCCTCACCCAGCCAGGACAGGCGGCGGATGCTAAGGTGGCGGGGGATGAGATTGATGCGCTATCAGAAAACGCATACACAGCAATCGAATATGTATTAAAACCTAATACATATATTACACGCACTGGAGAGGATTATCATTATAACGGATGGACAGCAACCGGACACATTCCGGTTGTTCCGGGAGAAAAGATATATGTTTATAACGCCAAGACCACAGAATATTGTGCGTTTTACAAAAACGATGATACGTTTTTAAGGCGTGCAACGGTAGGTGTCGGAAGTCCATTTGTATTAAATGTACCAGAGGATGCATATTATTTTTCGTACTCCAACGCAACCGCAGATGTGTTTACTGCAATATATAGAGATGCGGGAATCGTTTCTATATTTGGTTCAAAACAACAAGTTGAAGAAATCGGCGAGTGGGTAACAGGCAATGTTACTTACGAACTCGAAAATGGACATATAGCCATTACTCTTAATGGGTGGACATATCAAGATTCAACGGTCGAAGTGAGAGTCAGGGAAGGCAGTTCCATAACACTTCCGCAAAATTCTGTTATCGGGATACATGATTATTCCGCTTATCGTCTTTTTGTTGGATGGAGAGATTCTGGCGGAACATATTATAGATCAGGCTGGCTGACATCTGATTTTAGATGCCCGATGGATGGTGAGTATACGCTTGTCATTACCAACAACCCTGCCGGAACAGATATATCAGTGGCTGATGCAGAGGCACAGCTTTTTGTATATGCGTATAATTCGATGGTATACGACAAATACAAAAACGATTCGTTGGGGCTATGGAAAAACGAACGGCTTTATGATATTGCTCACAGAGGGTATGTATTAGGGGGAGCACCTGCAGACACTGCGCCTGCGTATATTCAGGCTAAAGTACAGGGGTATAACGCAATAGAGGGAGACATAAGGGTAACAAGTGACGGAAAATACGTGATTCATCATGATGATGGAATGCCGTCCGATAATACATATAAAATATCTGAGCACACTCTTTCCGAACTACGCACCAACGCAAACATGGGAACGTATAACGGGAATACGGTACAGATTTTAACGCTTCGTGAACTGCTCAATATTGCAAAAAATATAGATGTTGTTGTGTTTTTAGAATTAAAGAGCGATTTGACGGACACTCAAATCGTTGAGGTGATGACGATAGCAAAAAACTGCGGAATGCAGGACCGTGTCCGATGGATAGCAAAAACAGGGAATGCATCTGTTTTTAGAGGCTTTTATCCTTATTGTTATCTTGCGGTTTTTAACACGATTGATTACACATTGATACAGCCTCTCGTTATTTCTGGACACCCTGAAAGAACATTCGTTTATACTATGTCCACAAATATTACGGATACTCTTGTCGAAAATTGTGCAAACGTAAATCTTGGAGTTGTCGGATGGTGCGTAACGTATGATTGGATGTTTCCTGATGGATGGACTGACGCAAGCGTCAAAGCGGAAATTGTGCGAGCGCTCGACTGCGGAGCGTGGGGGATGGCGCTTGACTGGTGGACAGTTAGCAAAATTATGGGAGAAACATATCAGCAATATATTTAAATAAGGAGACCACTCCATGAATGAAAGGACTGTAAATGGCGCTGACATACTGCTTTGAGAGCGCATACGTTGCGAGGACGCTTGCGAGGTGTAAACGGAATGACCTTGCCGTTGTTGATACCGAAGGACATGAGCTTTCCGTCAAAAATGCTGTCAGCCGTGGCGTGTGGGTGTATGGATACCTCAATGTAGGGGCGTTGGAAAAACAGCGTCCCTATTACGAGAAATTCAAGCACCTGAGACTTGCCAGGTACGAAGGGTGGGATGGCGAATACTGGATTGACCCGACTGCGCGAGAATGGCAGGAGCATATTATCAGCCTTGCAAAAGAGATTAAGGCTACCGGTGCAATCGGGCTATATCTCGATAACACAGACATTTATTACGAGATTCTCGAAAAACAAATCCGCAAACAGTACAACCGAAATCTTCCATCTGCGCAAGCTGTCTACACGGCACTCAGCAACATGATTCTCAAAATCAATGCATTAGGCTTAATCGTAATGCCGAACGGTGGGGATGTATTCGTGAGAAAATTCATCCGGGCACATCCCAATGTCATCAAAACTGTCAATCAGGAAAGCGTCTTGTATCAAGACGGAAAAAGGCAGTCAGCAGAGGATACGGAGTATTATACAAAGTATCTCGACTGGTGCAGGAAAAAGGGTATCTATGACAGAGGGATTGAATATCCCAAAACCAAGGCGCAAGCGGTACATGCGCAACTGTATTACAAGAAACATAAATGGCAAGGATGCTATATTTCATGGCATAAGGACTTGAGGGGAGACTGATGGCAAAATACGAAATCTCAGGCACAAGCACACCGAGCAAAGTCCCGTATAAATGGGGACTGCTCAAATTCGGGATGAAGGTCACGGCAAGACTTCAGCCGGAAGTCAAAGCAAAGCCGTGTTCGTTCTCACCGATTGACGGACTCACGAAGATTGAGGTCTGCGACCAGATCACAGACAGCACAGATACAGTCTGGTGCTATTGCAAGGTCGGCAACCTTTACGGATTTATTCTGTATACATCCATCCGTGACTATCTCAGGACACCCGGACAGAGCATCGAGAAGGTTGCGAGGTGGGTTATCAGCAACGATTTTTCCACCGATGAGACCAGACGCAAAGCCCTGGAATCGCTCGGCTACAACTATGACGCTGTGCAGAAAGTTGTCTCCGACCTCATGCCGAAACCCGCTCCGGCAAAGTCCCATAAATTTGCTGTATGGGCAGTGAATTTTATGGAAGACGACGAACGGCAATTCGGCGATTGCACAGCGGTACTGCAGTACAACGAGGATGGCTCGGTCCGGCATTGTGTCCTTATCGACTGCGCAAAATATGCCGCTGCTTATGTGGTTGTGCGGAAACTCAAAGCGCACGGAGTAAATCGGATTGATGCAGTCTGCATCAGCCATGCTCACGGAGATCATTACGGGGGACTCAACTACATCATGAAGCACATTCCGGTCAGTCACATCTATGTCCCTGATGTTACGGAACTCAAACGCTATCAGTCCGGCTATGCATCCGCTATCAAGTCTCAGGCAAAGAAAGCACCGTCTACATACCTCAAGGCGGGGACTGGATTCTCGATCGGAGACATTAAATGCAAGTGCGTTTTTATCTGTCCCGCCAATAAGCTGTCGGAACACGATGATCATCACTTTGTCAACAATGAGAGCATGGTTCTCAGGTTTGACCTTGACGGCATCATCTACCACACAGCAGGTGACTTGCAGAATCCGGCGAACAATGTGCTTATCAAAACCGTTTCGAATCTGAAAGCGGACATCTTTAAATGCCAGTGGCATGGAGATGCCAATGCCTGTAATGAAGCAATCTGTAAGGCTGTGAGACCGAAATATGCGTTTTCCAATTACCATCATAAGCCGAGCATGAGCGGGCGTGGTACGACTCGCAAGAGGCTCAAGGCAGTCGGAGCAATCTTTTATGACAACTACACATGCGGAGACATCTACTTCTATGTACAGAACGGTATTATCACAGTAAAGACAGGTAAGAAAGGATAACAGCTATGGACTTTTTACAGGCAGCAGCAATCGCACTTATCAGCGGAGGGCTTGTGTCATTGATTGAATTTCTTATCCGGCGCAGTGACGAGAAGCAGGACAAAAACAGTGAAGTCCTCAAAGCTATCCAGAGCCTTGCCGACAAGATCACCGGCATCGAGAACCGCATGGACAAAGAAAATGCGGATGAAGCACGCAGGAACATTTTATCTTTCGATGATGAACTCCGAAGAGGTGTACCTCATTCCGAAGAATCATTCAACCAGGTATTGCAGGATGTTAAGTTTTACCGACATTACTGCCGAACCCATACCGATTATGAAAATGACAAAGCAACAAGTGCGATCAATCATATTCGTGAAACATACCAGGCCGTAAAGAACGAGAATAAGTTTATCTGATGGAGGTATACCACATGAAAGTCGAAATCATCACTCTTATTATCCGACTTGTTATTGCTGTTATGACTGGAATCTGCATCCCTGCTTTTAAGCACTGGCTTGATGTAAAGGCAGAAAATGAGAAGTTTGCGCAGATCAGGCAGACCGCAGAGACCGCTGTTTATGCTGCGGAACAGCTTATGCGCAAGACAGACCCAACCGGAGAAGAGCGCAGGAAATATGCGCACAAACTCATTGCTGCGACCGCGATGCGTCTTGGTATCGCACTTACGGATAACGAGATTGATTCCATGATCCAGGCAGCAGTAAAAGAGCTGAATTTCTTTACACATGAGGAGATTGCAGATGCACAAACCGTGGATAATCATTGATGTATCACAGCACCAGGGCAAGATCAACTGGGAGAAACTGGTCGGCAAAATCTCCGGCGCTATAATCCGCATTGGCTACGGTGACAATATCAGCAGTCAGGATGATCTGTACGCACTCTATAACATGCAGGAGTGCCGGCGTCTCGGCATCCCGTTTGCTGTTTATATTTACAGCTACGCCAGGAACGCAAGCCAAATCCGGTCAGAGATTGCGCATACAAAGCGCATGTGCAAAGGATTTAATCCGGTGTTCTTCTATCTTGATCTTGAAGAGCGAAGCACAACCGGCATTTGGAGAATGGCTGCCGACCTTTGGAAAGAAGAATTCGGGGACAAGGCCGGTATTTATTCCTGGCAGTGGGCTTTTGAAAAGCATGTCAAATCAGGCCGGAGATGGATTGCAGCTTACGGCAACAACACCGGCAAGCCGGAGAGCGCATACAAGCCGACTATCAGCATGGACGGATGGCAGTACACCAGTAAAGCTATCATGTCCGGCATCCGTGGTTATGTCGATGTATCGGAGTGGTATGTTCCCTTCGGTGATTCTGAGCCGGTAGAAGTCAAACCGCACCGGCGAGTGGTCACTAAGAAGGAAGTGGCCGCCCTGATCATGCGCCACCTGTGCACCCACAATGCGCACGGCTACACACAGGACATGAAGGGCAGGCAGGGAACCGGCACAGAAGTAATTGATATTTATGGCGTGCCGTACACAATCAAATCCGGAGACCGTGATTGCTCATCGGCTGTTATTTCCGCTTATGAAGCTGCCGGAATAAGCTGCGGTGGTGCAACCTATACAGGCAACATGCGGAAGTGCATGACCGGTACAGGGAATTTTGTCTGGCGCAGCATGAATTTTATTGCACAGATGGGAGACACCTATCTCAACGAGAAAAACCACACTGCAATGTGTCTGTCAGCGGAGCCGGATGTGCTGATGGAATTTTCTATTAACGAGAAGGGAACAGCACTCGGCGGCAAGGTAGGCGATCAGAAGCAGTCCGGCGAATATGATGAAGGATACGGACACGGTGAATCTCACCTTGCTCTGTACTACGACTATCCGTGGGACGGAATCCTTCAGTGCGTGAATGAAGAGATTGCTTTTATCATCGAGGAAGACGGCACAATCAGCAAGCCGACTAAAGACGATGGCTACACAGCAACAGAGGTGAAAAAGGCGGAAGTAACAGCACCCGAAAAGACAGATACTGATCTCGGCCTTGAAATCTGGGCCGACAAGTACGGCAAAAATGAAGCCAGGAAGAAGGCGCTTGGTTCTCGGTACAACGCAGCGCAGGCAGAAGCCGAACGTCTGAACAAGCTCCATATTTCAGAATATATGAAGGAGCTGAAAACCTACGAGAAGAAGCACGGCGCAATTTTTAAGTGAGCACCAACGGGAATTCCCGGTGCAACATAAAGCTGCGGGCGCGAGCCGGAACAAAAACCAGGATAATTGCCCGCAGCATATAGGAGATTATTATGGATCAGAAAATGATTCCTTATTTCTGCCATGAAGGAGATATGGCCAGGGCAGAAAGAACAATCAAGAGACTGTGGATCCTCTGCATTATTTTGATCATCTTGCTCGTTGGCACAAACATTGCATGGATTTATTACGAAAGCCAATTTGAAACAGAAAAAACTGTTGTTACACAAGACTTAGATACTGGCAACGGCGGAGATGCTGTGATCTACGATGGAGTACATTTCAATGGCACACGTGAGACAAACGGTAACTAAAACCAAGAGAGTCAAAAAGAGCAAATCGGGCACAAAGCAGTGCCCTCGCTGCCATGGCTCCGGAAGGGTGAAAAAGTGAAGGAATACGCCAACAGTCAAATTGCCCTCGTGATCGACGAGTATATTCACAAGAAAACTCACAGAGAGCTTCTGAAGATGCGGTATATTGATGGACTCACTTTTGAAGAGCTGGCCGAAAAATTCGATCTTTCTGTGCGGCAGACGAAAAACATTGTATATACCAATGAGAAAGTGATCTTTTCACACATCTGAAAATTGCACGATATTAGCACCGGACGTTCATTCTTCCGGTGCTTTTTCTATGTCAAAATTTATATATGTTCATCCAAAAAAATCTCAATCCACAAAACAAACGTACTGACGACTGCGTTGTCCGGGCCCTGGCGCTTGCACTCGGAATTGACTGGCAGGCAGCATATACGATGCTCTCTGCGCATGGTTTAAAGATGGCCGACTTATTCAGCAAGAATTATGTCTGGGCGGATCTTCTCTCGACGCTTGGCTTTAAGCGGACCGCAATCCCTGACACTTGCCCGCAATGCTACACGGTCCGAGACTTCACCAGAGATTATCCAAAAGGCGTGTATGTCGTCGGCACTGGCGATCATGTTTTAACAGTGATTGACGGTGATTATTATGATTCATTCGATAGTGGTTCTATGATTCCGATTATTTTCTTCAGGAGATAAAAATGGCTTACACCGGTTTTCCTGCTACTTATCCACAGACTTATCCACAATATTATCCACAGTATCAGCAGGCAGGGACACAAATGTCCTCACCACAACAGAATAACGGAATGATCTGGATTCAGGGCATTGAGTCTGCAAAAGCCTTCCAGGTGGCACCGAACAGCACCGTGGTCCTCTGGGACTCAGAGCAGCAGTGCTGCTATATCAAATCCGCGGACGCTTCCGGTATGCCGTCCATGAGGATCCTCGACTACACAATACGGTCTGAGGCGCCCAGGACGGCCCAGAACGCGCTTTACGGAAATAATACAGATATTCCCACCCGGCAGGACTTAAACGCCATGCAGGGACAGATTGACGCATTGAAAGAGCAAATAGAAAGGATAACAAAGTATGAATCCGCTTTATCAGCAAATGCAGCCACAGCAACAGGGAAACAATCTGCTGCAGAAGTTTCAGCAGTTCCGGCAGGGGTTCCAGGGTGATCCCAGACAGCAAATACAACAGATGATGAACAGCGGGAAGGTCAGCCAGGAACAATATAACCGGGCCGTACAGATGGCGCAGCAATTCCAGAAGATGTTTGGAATGAAATAAACGTTTTCGTTTATAGCATCAACCTATTTGTTTATTATTTTGGTTTCATGTCCGGGTGCACACGGATTTGAAATATACCGGCACTCAATATGTGGGTGTCGCTAACCGTCAACAATTAACGGAGGTTTTTTATTATGGCACTTACTGACGATAACATGAACAGCGGCATGGTTATGCCCGTCGCTCCCATGATGGGAGGAAACCAGGGTGGATTTGGCTTTGGTGATGGAAACGGCTGGTGGATCCTGCTTCTTTTCTTCCTGCTCTGCGGCAACGGCGGCTGGGGCATGGGTGGCTTCGGCGGCGGCTTCGATGGCGGTCTGTATCCCTGGATGAACCAGTCGAACCAGATCAACGGAGGCTTCCGCGATCAGATGCTTGGCTCCCAGATCCAGGGTATTCAGAATAGCATCACAAGCGGATTCGGTGACGTGCAGACTTCCCTCTGCGGCGGCTTTGCCGGCGTCAACGCTTCCATCAACAGCGCACAGAACGCCATCTCACAGCAGATGTACACAAACCAGATCGCGGATCTCGAGCGATCTTTCGCGGCTCAGACAGCCCAGACCGCTGGCATGACTGCCCTGCAGTCACAGCTTGCTCAGTGCTGCTGCGACAATCGTGCGGCTACCGCTGACCTCAAGTACACAGTTGCCAGTGAAAACTGCGCAGACCGCACTCAGTCCATGCAAAACACAAGAGACATCATCGACGCACAGACCAGGGGCACACAGGCGATCCTGGACAAGCTCTGCGCCCTTGAGCTCGACGGCGTGAAGGGCCAGCTTGCGGCGGCTCAGCGTGAGAATGTTGCTCTCCAGAACCAGGTCAACATGGCGACCATGCAGGCATCCCAGACAGCGCAGACCGCTCAGATCCTTGCAGGACAGAGTGCGGAGATTGACGGCGTTTACAACCGCCTGAAAAACTGCCCTGTTCCTTCCATGCCGGTCTACGGGAATACTCCTATCTTCACATGCCAGAACAACGGCTGTGGATGCGGGAACAACTTCTGATTGATTCAGATTCTACGGGGGGAGCAATCCCCCTGTATTGAGGAAAGGAACAGAAATGGCTTGTAAAAATGTGTGTAGGCTGTGCGATCACCTTGCGATTTCAACAGCCGTTGCTTTTACTGATGGAAATCTGGTTGTTACCCTTCCTGTTGATTCTTTTCGTGACGGGGAAAAGGTCTGTATTGTGATTGCGCAGACCATTCCTGCGGATACGACAATCACTGCGCCTGTAGTCATTCAGATTGGAGAGGGTACGGAACAGTATCCGCTTACTACTCGATGCTGTGCACAGGTTTCTGCGTGCGGAATCAGGACACGGACAAGGTATGCAACCCGTGTAGTAACATCGGCAACAGGAGCAACTTTCCGGATGCTTGGCAATCCGTCTTGCAGTCCGAATTATAATTTGCAGTCAATCAACGGGACTGCACCTGCGGCAACGGCAGGAAATTGATGTAAATGTTGCAAACAGATGCATTGCGTTTTATAATATGGGTAAATTGACCCACACCGTAAAAAGGAGATTATATGCGTAATACATCAAAAATTAAAGACCTCACCGGAATGAAATTTAACAAACTTACCGTTGTAGGAATTGCGTCTCGAAATCCTTTGTATTGGGAGTGCAAGTGCGACTGTGGAAACACCACAAAAGTAAGAACCGCAAACCTCAAAAGGGGAATGGTAAAAAGTTGTGGCTGTTTGCAACACAGAGGAAATCCAACACATCATTTATGCCATACAAGGATATACCGTATATATAAAAAGATGCTCAGAAGATGCTATGTAGAAAGTTGTCCTGCATACCCGAATTATGGCGGGCGTGGAATTACCGTGTGTGATGAATGGAAAGACTCTATTGAGGCATTCTATGAGTGGTCAATGAAAAACGGATATAATGATGATCTTTCAATAGATAGAATTGATAACGATGGTAATTATTGTCCGGAAAATTGCAGATGGGCGACAAGTGTTACACAAAGCAATAACCGTAGATCAAACATCAATATAACCATTGATGGCGAGACAAAAACACTCCAAGAGTGGTGCAATGAATACAACCAACCTTATAAAAGAATATACCAAAGGATAACTCACGGTTGGGAACCGGTTGAGGCTGTAACATTTAAGGAAGATGCACGATTAGTGAATCGTAAGCAGAAAGGAAAAAAGTAAACATGTACGATGAATTGAAACATATTTGCGAAATCCTGGAAAACGAACTTGCGAATGTCAACAAGAAGTTGGATAAAAGTGATGGCGTGCTGTCCGGGGATGATATTTCGTACATAGATAAGCTGACGCACAGTATTAAATCCATCAAAACCACCATCGCAATGGTTGAAGCAGAGGACGGCGGCGAGTCTGGCAGATATATGCCTCGCTACAATTATGGCGGATACAATGGTGGGAACTATTCCTACCGTCGTGGCCGTGATTCCATGGGCCGCTACACTTCCAGACGTGGCGGCTACTCCTACGACGACGGCATGATTGAAGAGCTCCGCTCCCTGATGGAAAATGCTCCGGACGAGAGAACCAAGTCCGAGTTCCGTCAGTTTATTGCAAAGATGGAAAAGATGTGATCCGGCTTTGATTTATGAACAGGATTTAAGGGAAGCGATAGCGGAGTGCCAGGGAAAGCGAAACCCCGATGCAAACACCTGCATCAAACTGGCTGCGTACTTTACGATCCTGAATAACCTGTATCCGGAAGAAAAACTAAAAGCCGACCAGGATCCGGGTCCGGAATTTTACCAGATGGCAAGCGGTACAACCCCGGACCAGGTTATTGAGTATGATTCCGGCACGGAGTTTTCAAAGATGGTGCATGGCCGCAGCGAATCAGAGATCATGCCTGTTATGGATGAGCTTATGGAAACAATCAAGTTTATCCATCCAAGACTTTATAAAAGCGTACTAAATAAGCTCCATTAAAAAGAGCCCTGCGGTTATTCCGCGGGGCTCTTACTTTCTTCTATTCTTCCTCTTCGCGCTCCAGGATTTTAAGGTGTGACTCGATCAGGGTTAAAATGTAATCTGGTGGAGTCGCGGCGCCTGAGCTCCAATTTTCTACCGTCCGGATCGGGATGCCGCAGCGCCTGGCAAGCTCCCTGTTGCTGATCCCGTGTGCCTTTGCAATCTCTTTGATTGTCATTGTGTCCTACCTTTCCGGGGCAATTGCGGGCCCCTGTGCTCTATGTGTTGTGTTTTGCCGGTTTTACCCGACCGGCGGCGTGGGTTATATTATTCGCAGTCGTGATATACTACGATGTATTCGGCGGTCTTGCGGACCAGCCCGCTGCGCTCCGCGTGGCGGTAGGCGTGCAGGGCATCCGCGAAGGTTAAGCCCTTATAAAACTCGGATGTTCCCATCAGCCGGCGAACGATGTCGCGGTTGTTTCTGATTCCGAAAGTGAAGATTCTGCCGATTTCGATCATTTTTCCCTCCTTTAAATCTCGGTGTAGGCCATCTGGAAATAATCGCGCTCTTTGAGGAGCTGCTGCATCTGTCTCTTGTTGATCCTGACCCGCTCGCCTTTCCTGCCTTCTGGCCATCCCCAGTTGCTGGTCATGCTCTCGTTGTATGTGTAAATCCATCCGTTCATCTTGAAAGTTGTCTTTGTGGTTGCCTTTGTCATGTCTTTATCCTCCTTTTGGTGGGCTGTTCCTTTTCTATGGTCTTAGTATACCACCTAATAAGGGGTATTGCAACACTTTTTTAAGCCGGACCACAATTTTTTTAGTGATCCGGCTGCTGCTTATCTCTCGTTTACAATATTATCCAGGAACCATTCTTCAAGCGCATCCAGGTCAGGCTGCTCGGTCTCAAACTCACCGAAGCAATTATACAAGCTGACTGCTTCGAGGTTCCCGTCCGGCCGGTAAAATTCTTGTATATACCAGGTTTCCCCGAACTTGGTGATCTGCTCAACCGGCCCGATCAGATTTTTAATTCTATCCATTGTCGATCCTCCTGCAATCATCCTCTCCGTAGGCCACTCCCAGGCCGCTGCCGTTGTCCCAGCTCACATGAATCGTTCCAATGTCGTCAACTCCGATTACCGTCCCCCGCGTCCCGATCGGCGGAGCCTGCGGATCATCCATCCGCAAAAGCTCCACCCGGCATCCACGCGGGAATCCTGCCCGCAGGCTTTCAATGATTCTTTTGTTCATGCTTTCCCCCTCTCAATCTGGCATGTAAGTCCGTCAACCTCGGTGATCGTGAAGGTGATTCCCCGCCAAAGGACCTCCAGGATCCGGATGCCGCAGAAGGCGTTGCTCTGCCTCCGGTCCGTCAGGACCTTCCCGCGGCGCTCCATCCACCTGGCGACGTTCCCCAGGATCCTGCATTCCATCTCCATCTTTTCTGCGTAGTTCATGCCGCCCTCCTTAGTTTATTTCAAATCTGATTCCCATGACTTCATAAGGCTCTTCTTTTCCCCATCGGTCTTCTGTTCTGGTGATCGTGCAAAGGCCCTGCATCGTGCATCCGGCCGCGGCGAGCTGGTGAAGGTTCTCCATCACCGCTGTGCTCTGATTGGTGTAAACGAAGGTCTTGATTCCGGCAGCCTTCAGTGCGTCGACAAAGTCCTGCACATCCTTATCCCAAAGGAAGTCGTTCATTTCGACCTCGTCCTGATTCCTGTCGATGCTGGTCCACCAGGCACTGTATGCCTTACTCACTCCCTGGCTGATCGGGAAGGTTGCCGCGGCGTCTTCCGCGTACCAGGCTTTAAGCTCGTCGCTATCCCATCCGTAGGTGTCGATGATTGTCTGCTTGCGGGCTCTGCGTTCCTCTCTTGCCGTTTCCCATTCGTGTCCGATCCTTCTGATCTCTTCAAAGTATGCGTTGTTCTTGTTCAGCATTTCGGTTCTCCTTTCTTCACCTTCAAATCAGGCCGTCTTCCTCAAGGCTATAATATGTTTCTTCCAGCCAAGCATCGAGCTCTTCCCATGTGTCTCCTTCAAACCTGGGGAATCCCCAAGGCGCCTCTGTGCTCCCGTCGCCCCACTCGGTCAAATAAAGGCTCTCGTCTGTGACCACCAGGCGATCCTTGTAGAGGAAAAGGAATGCGGTATCGTCGAAGTAGTTCCAGGCGGCCTTGGCCTTTTCAGAAAATCCATCCGGAAGCGTCAGGCCGATGGCCTCCTTTGCGCCTTCCGGGTCGTTCATGTCGTAGGGCTGTCCGGCTTCGAATGTCATCCAAGAATCTTCTCTGTAAAAATCCTTCATCTCGCGCTCCTTTCTTACTGCTGCATCGCCCAGGCGATTGCGTGTCCGTCGTCTTCAAACTCAACCTCGCTTGCGGCTCTCAGCCCGATCGTCCCTTCGCAGGAAAGGTCGTCGTCAAGGTGCTCGTAGACCGCTCCGAAGTAGCTGGGCTTTCCGGCTCCGTTGTAGTAGTGGCCTGCCAGGAGGATCCGGTCTCCGAAGTTCAGGACCTTGCTCCATCTGCATTCAAGGTCTTCCGGTGTGGTGGGGTTCGGAAGTCTGTAGGTTCTCATTGCTTCGTTGATTGTCATGTTTTTTCCCTCCTTGGTGCTTTTCTTTATGGTTACACTATACCACTAAATAAGTGGTAAATCAAGAAGAAAATGACCGGTTTTAAAAGAATATATCAGGACTGGCAACGGCAGTTAATACCGGTCAAAGAAACTCAACGTCGATGTTCCTCTCCTGATCAAAGTGTATTACCTTTATTATTGCCCGCCAGAAGCGCCGCTTCTCGTCCGGCTCCATCCCTTCATAGATTCCGCGGAAGTTCATGCCCTGGAGCTGTTTGAGGGCTTCTGTGTTCACCGTGGGCTCTTCTGCTGCTTCCGCCTGCAGCGCATCAATCTGGGCCGCGAGTTTCTCCTTGTCTGATTTGTATTCTTCCAGGGAGATCAGGTCGTTTATAAACAGCTCCTTGAGCTTGTCGGCCTTTCCCTGCAACTTTGCGATCCGTGCCGCCTTGTCCCTGGCCGGCTTTGCTGCAACTTCGTATTCGACGACGGTCTTCTCTATCATGGAGGAAAGATTTTCTATCAGGTACCGCTCCAGAACGTTCTCGTTCATTACCTTCGGATTAGTGCATTGCGCCGGCTTCCTCATAAAGTGCTTCGGGCACCGGTACTGATGAATTATCTGGAAGTAGTTTCCGCGTTGCCTCCTGCGGGTATTTGCCGCAAAAGAGCACCCGCATTCTCCGCACCGGATCAGGCCGGAAAAGATATACGTCTGTCGCTGGTTTGATCGGATATTTATCGGCAACAGCTCCTGCACACGCTCCCACAGCTGCAGAGGGATAATCGGCTCGCAGAAGTGATCGTTTCCGCGGTACTTCCCTATATAGATGGGGTTCTTTAACATCTTTTTAAAATCCTTCTGAATGCGAGGCAGGCCAGGCACGCCAGCAAGCTCCCTGAGTGATCCGTTTATTGATCCGGTCCTCTCAAACGTCTGGAAGGCCAGGAGCACGCTCTCAGCGTCCTCAGAAGGCACCAGGTGCTTGTTTTCAATGCGGTATCCATACGGCGTGTTTCCGCTTATTACCTCGCACTGGGTGACTTTGTACGCCTGCACCTGTTTTATTCTCTGGCCGGTGTTCTCTGCTTCGAATTGGGCGATGCTCATCATTTGGTTTACGATAAGGCGTCCCTGTGGAGTCGTGGTGTCATAGATCGGTTCCCAGATCGCGGTCCATCCGACGCCATGCTTGTCGAGGATGGCCTGCGCCGCGGTGTAGTGCCGAACGCTCCTAAAAAAACGATCTAATTTTGTGAAGATCAGCAAATCGATTTTCCCGTCCTCCACGTCGGCCAACATCCGCTGCAGCTCGTCCCGCTGGCTGTATTTGGTGCCGCTGATCCCGTCGTCGATGTATTCACCGGCGAGGACCAGATCGGGCCGGTCGTCGATGTATTTGGTCAGCGCCTGCCGCTGGGCCGCTATGCTGTCCCCTTCCTGACTTTGGCGATCTGAAGATACACGAAGGTATATAGCTGTTCTTTTCATTTTCCTCCTTTCGGTATTGCAAACAGGCAGCCGAAAAGATAAAATAAATATGTTCATGTTTTATCCGGTCTTTTCGGTTCTCTCCTGTATGGAATCCCGGATGCTTCTGGCCCACGTTTCACCAGGCGTGGGCATTTTTATGCCTAAAATGAGTAAAAACGTAGCAAAATGAGCAAAAAACGTAGCAAAACGAGCGTTTTTCGTAGCAAAACAGGCATTTTTATTCCGGTTT
>DFDT01000152.1 GCA_002368865.1 Lachnospiraceae bacterium UBA3821
TATTCCCAGATCGAGCTGCGCGTGCTGGCGCATATGTCCGGCGATGAGCAGCTGATCGAGGCATATCGCATGGATGAGGATATTCATCGTATCACGGCGTCCAAGGTATTTCATGTGCCTTTGGATGAGGTGACAAGTTTGCAGCGGCGCAATGCCAAGGCGGTGAATTTCGGGATTGTGTATGGGATCAGTTCCTTCGGCCTGAGCCAGGATCTGAGCATCAGCCGGAAAGAGGCGTCAGAGTATATTGAGCAGTATTTTGCAACCTATCCGGGGATCAAGGGCTTCTTAGACGGGTTGGTGGCGGATGCCAAAGAGACCGGTTATGCCGTGACGATGTTTCACAGAAGACGCCCGGTGCCGGAACTGGCTTCCTCAAATTTCATGCAGCGGTCCTTTGGGGAGCGTGTGGCGATGAATTCGCCGATCCAGGGAACGGCGGCGGATATCATCAAAATTGCCATGATCCGTGTCTGGGAGGCGCTCAGACAGGCAGGTTTAAAGTCCAGACTGATCCTGCAGGTGCATGATGAACTGCTGATCGAGACTGCGGAGGATGAGGTGGAGCAGGTACAGAAGATCCTGGTGGACAATATGAAAGCGGCAGCGGATCTGAAAGTTACGTTGGAAGTGGATGTACACAGCGGTGCAAGCTGGTATGAGGCAAAGTAAGAGATATGCTTTTTATCGGGATTACAGGCGGCATCGGCGCAGGCAAGTCGGAGCTGCTTACATATATCAGAAAACATTATTACTGTGAGATCTATCTGGCCGATGAGGTGGCTCATCTGGTGAAGAAAAAGGGGACCGACTGCTATGCGCAGCTGGTGGAACTCCTGGGGGAGGAGATTCTCGGTACAGACGGTGAAATCGATAAGGCGGCGATGGCGGGGGCAATCTTCGCCAATCCGGATATTTTACAGAAGGTAAATGCCATCATTCACCCGGCGGTGCAGACGTATCTGATGGAGAAGCTGCAAGCTGCGAGAGAGAATCCGGAGGTGGAACTCTTTTTTGTGGAGGCGGCGCTTTTGATTGAGGCCGGATATAAAGGGCTTGTGGATGAATTGTGGTATGTGTATGCCAGAGAGGATATCCGCAGGGGGCGTCTGGCTGCGAGCCGCGGTTACAGCGAAGAGAAGATTGCTGATATCATGCGCAGTCAGCTTTCGGAGGAGGAATTCCGAAAAAATTGTGATTTTATGATCGACAACAGTGGCGAACTGGCGGACAGCTTTCGCCAAATAGATAGAAAACTGGAGGCTTTTTCATGGCGGGATTAGGTGAAAAAAGAGAAGAGCAGGGACAGCTGGTATTTGGTCTGGATATCGGCACGCGGAGTATTGTGGGAACGGTCGGATATCTGAACGGCAACAAATTCCATGTGCTGGCACAGCGTGCAAAGGAGCATGAGACCAGAGCTATGCTGGACGGGCAGATCCACGACATCGGAAAAGTCGGTGAGACGATCGGCGTGGTGAGAAGACAGCTGGAGGAAGACCTGAACCGAAATCTCACAGATGTCTGTATTGCTGCGGCAGGGCGTGTGCTGCGGACGGTGACGACCCGGGCTGAGGTACAGTTTGAGAGTGAGAAAGAAATCACGGATGAAGACATCTATGCGCTGGAGACGTTGGGCGTAGAACAGGCTTACGAGGAGTTTCAGAAAGTCAATGATACAGACATTAAGTTTTACTGCGTAGGTTACACGCCCATGCGGTATTATATGAACAATTATCAGATCGGAAATCTGGAGGGGCATAAGGCAAAGACCATTGCCACGGAGATGATCGCCACTTTTTTGCCGGATGATGTGGTGGACGGTCTGTATAAGGCGGTGGAACATGCGGGACTGCAGGTATCCAATCTGACCCTGGAGCCTATCGCGGCGATCCAGGTGGCAATTCCGGAGAAATATCGGATGCTGAATATGGCGTTAGTGGATGTGGGCGCCGGCACCAGCGATATTTCCATCACCAAGGAGGGGACGATCACCGCGTACGGCATGATCCCTGTGGCCGGAGATTCCTTGACGGATATCATCGTGCAGAGCTGTCTGGTGGATTTTGAGACGGCGGAGCAGATCAAGCGTCTTGCAGGAGAGCAGGAGGTAATAGAATATACGGATATCATGGGACTGCCTCAGACGATTCCCTCCGGAGCAGTGATGGAGATGCTTTCGGATGCAGTGAAGAATATGACCCATCAGGTAGCGGACTGTATCAAGGAGCTGAACGGAGACAAGGCGGTCAGCGCGGTGTTCGTGGTAGGCGGAGGCGGTACGATCGCCGGGTATACGGAAGCGCTGGCTGAGGAATTGGGTATTGCCAAGGAACGTGTGGCCATCCGCGGCAAGGAAGTGATGCAGAACATTGTGTTTGAACTGGAGAATGCCAGGATGGATTCCCTGATGGTGACGCCCATCGGAATCTGCCTGAGTTACTATGAGCAGAGCAATAATTTTATTTTCATTGAGTTCAACAGAGAGCGCATGAAACTTTATGACAACGGCAGACTTTCCATTGCGGATGCGGCCATGCAGGCGCAGTTTACCAATGAAGACCTGTTCCCGAAACGGGGAAAAGCTCTGACTTATACGGTCAACGGAAAGACCCGCATCACCAGAGGAAGACAGGGCGAGGCTGCAGTGATCCTGTTGAACGGCGACCCTGCCGACCTGCACAGTCAAATTCACAGCGGCGACGTAGTTTCTGTGAAGGCCTCCACAGAGGGGGAGCCGGGAAAGCAGGAGCTTGGCAGATTGCCAGAATTATCGGAGCAGCTGAATGTGGTGGTAAATGGCACGAAGATCAGCCTCCCGAAAACGGCAGAGGTGAACGGCGTTCGGGAAAATGAGTATTATCAGATTCAGGAAAATGATGACATCAAGGTACAGAATTGTTATACGGTAAAGGAAGTTGCCCTGTTTCTGGATGTACCGTTGGGCGGCGATATCAAGGTCAATGATACGGCTGCGAAAGCGGACACCAAGGTTTATGAGAATTTTACCGTGAGCTGGAATATGAACGCAGAGATCAGCTATGCGGATCTGGAGGAGCCCGACGAGGAGGACAACGCCAAAAGGGAAGCGCGAAAGAAAGAGCGGGAGGAAGCGCTGAGAAAAGCCGAGGTGGAAAGGCTTGAGAAGGTGAAGGCAGACCTGCTGGCGCAATACGGCAATACCCGGCAAGATGGGTTGGGCGATGAGGATGGACAGGATTCGGCTGAGGAGACGGGAACCGGCACCGGACATGAGATGAGTGTCCTGGTGAACGGCAATCCTGTGACGCTGACAGGAAAAGAGACATACATTTTTGTGGATGTGTTTGACGTGATCGATTTTGATCTGAAAGACTCCCGTGGCAGGGCTATTGTGACGAAGATCAATGGTCATGATGCCGACCACATGGAAATATTAAAAGAAGGCGATTCCATAGAGATCTACTGGGAAGAAAGCAGGGCGAGACTATGAGACTATGCAGTATTGCCAGTGGAAGCAGCGGAAATTGCATTTATGTGGGTAGCGAAGCAACCCATCTTTTGGTCGATGTGGGCATCAGCGGGAAGCGTACGGAAGACGGATTGAATTATCTGGGTCTGACCGGACGGGATGTGGACGGAATCCTGATCACCCATGAGCATGCGGATCATATCAACGGACTGGGCGTGATGGCACGGAAATATGGTATGCCGATCTACGCGACCAAAGGTACGATCCAGGCGATCAAACGGATTTCTTCCATAGGGGAGATCGATGATGCACTGTTTCGTGAGGTGAAAGCCGACGAAAAGCTGACGATCAAGGATCTGACGATCCATCCTATGAAGGTGGATCATGATGCGGCGCAGCCGGTGGCTTACCGGATCGCATACGGCAGACAGAAGGTGGCGGTGTGTACGGATCTGGGACATTTCACCGATTATACCGTGGATTGTCTGCAAGGGATGGACGCCCTGCTTCTGGAAGCCAATCATGATGTGAATATGCTTCAAGTGGGGCCGTACCCTTATCCGTTAAAACAGCGCATTTTGGGTGATAAGGGTCATTTGTCCAATGAGAATTCCGGCAGACTGTTAAGCCGGGTTCTGCACGATAAAGTGCAGGCAATCCTGTTGGGGCATCTGAGCAAGGAGAATAATATGCCGGAGCTGGCCTACGAGGCAGTGCGCATGGAAATCACGCTGGGGGACAACCCCTACAATGCAAACGATTTCTTCCTGCAGGTAGCGAAACGCAGCGAGCCCACGCCGGTGGTGAACCTTACATAGCATAGATAGAAAATAATTTATCTTTTAGTATCAAAGAATTGGGGGAGAATCAGTGGATCAAGATATGTATAAAGCAAATGTGATTAGCACAATTAAGCAGTTGATAGATTGTATATCAAATGGAGAATATGATAGGATCCCGGCTAATATTGATATTCATAAGTCTTGGTACTCTGGTGATATGACAAGAGATGAAGCCATTGCGGAGTTTAAGGAATGGCTAGATGGGCAATTAGATCTTTGGCATGAAGAATATGGTGAAGAATTCGTAATAGATGCCTTCGATATGAATTCTTTGGACTGCAATGATTTAGACTTTATAGAATATTCCCCAACCAGTCATGGTAATCGCCTTGATTTTTGGTTTGAAATAGATGTTAGGAAAACTGACAACGAAGCTCCCCTGATTGTTTTCAACGTAAACATATAGACTCGTGAACGCAATTAACTGCCATTTTAAATTTAAGCATTCAATGCGTTCACTCGTTATACGGTATATGTAACGGCAATTATTTACTTTACGGAGTATAAATTGCTGTACAAATGTCCAGGACAAATTGGATTTACAAGAGCCAACTCGATCCAAAGAGTTTGGTCAATTTGGATTTATAAATAAACTGCACAATTTCATGAGATTTTGTGAGGGTATATTTTAAGAATAGCAGAAATAACAAGGAGACAGGATATGAAAAAGACAATCATCACCGTAGTAGGAAAGGATACCGTAGGCATCATTGCAAAAGTCTGCACTTATCTGGCAGAAAACCAGATCAATATTCTGGATATTTCCCAGACCATCGTGCAGGATTATTTCAACATGATGATGATCGTGGATACGAACAATTCCAAGAAGGTATTCGGCGATATGGCGGATGAACTGGCGGCGCTGGGCGAGGAGATCGGTGTGGTGATCAAGTGCCAGAAGGAAGA
>DFDT01000028.1 GCA_002368865.1 Lachnospiraceae bacterium UBA3821
AGGGGATGCGCATCGGCATTCCCAGAGACTATTTCGGAGCGGGATTGGATACGGAAGTCAGGGATGCAGTCTTGGCGGCGGCGGAGGTGCTTCGGGCAAAGGGCGCTGTGGTGGAGGAGTTTGACCTGAGCCTGGTGCAATATGCGATCCCCACCTATTACACCATTGCGGCGGCAGAGGCCAGCTCCAATCTGGAGCGGTTTGACGGCATCAAATATGGTTACCGGACGGCGGGTGCGGACAATCTCCATGCCATGTACAAAAAGACCCGTTCCGAGGGATTCGGGGCGGAGGTGAAGCGACGGATCATGCTGGGGTCCTTTGTGCTGAGTTCAGGTTACTATGATGCCTATTATCTGAAGGCGCTTCGGGTGAAAGCATTGATCCGACAGGCTTTTGATGCGGCATTTGCAAAGTATGATGTGATCCTGGGACCGGTGGCGCCCACCACGGCACCGAAGCTGGGAGAGAGTCTGGCGGATCCGCTGAAGATGTATCTGGGTGATATTTACACCATATCCGCCAATCTGGCGGGGCTTCCGGGCATCAGTGTACCATGCGGAACAGATGCGGCGGGACTGCCCATCGGCGTACAATTATTGGGGGATTGTTTTCAGGAGAAAAAGATCCTGCGCGTGGCTTATACCTACGAGCAGGCAGTGAAAAGAGGGTAGATCATGGCGAAAGAATATGAAACAGTCATCGGGTTGGAGGTTCATGTAGAGCTTGCCACCAAAACCAAAATTTTCTGCGGCTGTTCCACTGCGTTCGGCGGAGCGCCCAACACGCATACCTGCCCGGTCTGTACGGGAATGCCCGGGTCACTGCCTGTGCTGAACAGGCAGGTGGTGGAATATGCCATTGCGGTGGGACTTGCCACCAATTGCAGCATTACGCAGCACTGTAAATTTGACAGAAAAAATTATTTTTATCCGGATAATCCGCAGAACTATCAGATTTCTCAAATGTATCTTCCAATCTGCACAAACGGGTATGTGGAGATTGAGACGCCGGAAGTGGGCGGTTTGAAGCGGAAGCGCATCGGTATCCACGAGATCCATATGGAGGAGGACGCGGGCAAGCTCATTCATGACGATTGGGAGGGCAGTTCTTTAGTGGATTACAATCGCTCCGGCGTTCCTTTGATCGAAATTGTGTCGGAACCGGACATGCGAAACGCTGACGAGGTCATTGCGTATCTGGAAAAACTGCGCACGACGATCCAGTATCTGGGGGCTTCTGACTGTAAGCTGCAGGAGGGCTCCATGCGGGCGGATGTGAATCTTTCCGTGCGTGAGATGGGGGCGGCGGAATTCGGTACCCGTACGGAGATGAAGAATCTGAATTCTTTCCATGCTATCATGCATGCGATCGAGGGGGAGCGGGCCAGACAGATCGACCTGATCGAATCCGGGGAAAAGGTGGTGCAGGAGACCAGACGCTGGGATGACCAGAAGGGGATGTCCTATGCCATGCGTTCCAAAGAAGATGCCCAGGATTACCGGTATTTTCCGGATCCGGATCTGGTGCCGGTGTATATCAGTGACGAGTGGATCGCGCGCGTGCGGGCAAACCAGCCGGAACTTAGGGAGGCAAAAATGAAACGCTACCGGGAATCGTTTGGAATTCCCGATTATGATATCCGCATCATCACGGATTCCAAGCACATGGCGGATCTTTTTGAGGAGACGGTGGCATTGGGCGCGCAGCCCAAGAAAGTGTCCAACTGGCTCATGGTGGAAACACTGAGAATCCTGAAGGAGCGTGAGATGGATGCCCAGGATATCGGATTTTCCCCCGAACATCTGGCAGCGCTGATCGCGTTGGTGGATCAGAAGGCGATCACCACTACGGTGGCCAAAGAGGTGTTTGAAGTGATGTTTGCGGAGGATGTGGATCCCGTGGCATATGTGGAAGAAAAGGGATTGAAGACAGTCAACGACGAGAGCGAGCTGCGCAGGACCGTGGAGCAGGTCATTGCGGACAACCCGCAGTCGGTGGCGGATTACCGAAACGGCAAGGAAAAGGCGATCGGTTTCCTGGTGGGACAGACCATGAAGGCCATGAAGGGAAAGGCAGATCCCAACAGCGTAAACAAACTGCTTAAGGAGTTACTGTAACAGATATTCAATCAGCTTCACAGCGGATTCCACATGGGTGGAATTGGAATAAATTCCCATTGCAATCCCGTTTTCCTCGGAATTTCTAAAATAATAGTTTTCAGTCAGGTTCCCGCTGCTGTCCAGATAGATGGCGACGGGAACCGGTTTTTCCATGGCTTCCGGATGCTTGGGATCGGGAAAATCACTGTAGGTTGTGGTATCGATCCCGGATGCGGCCAGTCTGGTCAGTACGGCTTCGTCCACATAATAGAAGTACGGTTCATACTTGGCAATCTGTTCCGCGCTCAGAACCTTGCGCAGATCCCAGAAGAGAGGACTGTTGGCAAACACTGCGAACTCTTTGCCGCTTCCCATCATCACATCCAGCGTGGCGGCGCCGGTGTAAGCACTCAGCTTCTCGGAGGTGATGTAAGAATCCTGATCCGTGGAGCCAAACGTATAGTAAAAACCATAGTCAAAAAATACATCATATTGCTGAAGATCGATCCCGACAGCGTCAGCGAAGTTCTGCTCGAAGGTGTCTTCCTCTCCATAGGAAGAAGCGTTCAGCAAGGCCGCATAAAAAGCGGTTTCCTTGGCGGTGAAATAGTTGTACAGCAGGGCGCCCACAAAAATGACCGCAACGACCGCGATGATGAGCGGAGTGCGGTAGTAGTCTTTAAAATATTGGTATTTCTGTTTCGGGGTTCCGTTTTTTATCATTGCCCGCTCTTCGCGGAATTCATCCATAACTGCCATGAGACTGTCCTTTCCTGTTTTCCGGTGTTTCGGCTGCCGATCGGAAAATAAGTAATATACAATAATATACTGATTTCCGGGCGGAAAGTCAACCTTGCAACTTGGCGGGGAATGTTATATCATAAGGTATACGCTTTTAAAGGAAGGACGGATCATGAAATGAGTGACACGTATGTGGAATGTCTGGTAGCGGCAGGAAAATCCAAAACGGCGAAAACAGTCGCAATCGGACTGCTTGTGATGACTGTGTTTTTTGCAATTGCGATGCTTTGGATCGCGCCGGCGCTGCTGTTGGCGATCGTCACTGCGGTGGCGGGATGGATCGTGTTTGCCAACGCAAGTGTGGAGTATGAATATCTTTATCTGGACAAAGAGATCACGGTGGACCGGATCGTGGCGCAGTCCAGAAGAAAACGCGTGGCAACTTACAGTGTGGACCGGATCGAGGTGTTTGCACCGATCAATTCCTGGCATTTGGATAATTTCAGGAACCGGGATGTAAAGATCGCGGATTACAGCGCGGAGGAAAGGCAGGAGCCGGATGAACGTTATGTCATGTACTATGAAGGCGGTGCCAAGATCATCCTAAGTCCCTCTGCAGAGTTTGTGAAAGCGCTTATGAATGTGGCGCCGCGGAAGGTTTTCAAGGATTAAATTTCTGTCTTGACAGGGACAGAAAACTTTGTTACACTCATGAGAAATATTTTAAAACAGACATGAAAAATACAAACAGGAGGAGAGAAAATGGGACAGATTATTGGTGAAGGCATTACCTTTGACGA
>DFDT01000105.1:0-1067 GCA_002368865.1 Lachnospiraceae bacterium UBA3821
GACACCGCTGGCGGATTTCTGCAGGATCAGCACGCAGGCCGGCGTGGAGCTCTATGAGATGGACCTTTTGTCCGTGGGGGAGGATTATTATGCTGCCATGCGGCGGTCCACCAACGGCGGTGGAGAGAACTCGCCCCTGCTTGTGTGCGAGGATGATTATTATGAACTGTTTCTGGAGGAGCTAAAGGGGATGTAATGCTATGAAATATGGCGAATCTGTTTTCGATATCCTATATCTGTTATTAGCGATTATCAGCGGATGCCTGATAATGCGAAGGGCAGGAAACAGGACCGAAAGGTATATGGGGCTTGCGGCCCTGATCCTTGGCTGCGGAGATGCATTTCATCTGATCCCCCGCGTTTTGAATTATTTTGTGAATACTGACTTTACCGCAACTCTGGGAGTTGGCAAACTGATCACATCCATCAGCATGACTGTATTCTATATACTCTTGTATTATATATGGCTGGGTCATTTCCGGGAGGAGGAAAACAGGGGGGTAACTGCAGCCTTGTGGATCCTGCTGGCCATACGGATCGTCCTGTGTCTGCTACCGCAGAACGGCTGGATGAAAAACAGCACGGATATGGTCTGGGGAATGATCCGTAATATTCCTTTTATCCTGATGGGGGCGATGGTCTGCCTGCTCTATTTTCAGAACAGACGGGTCGACAGAATATTTCGCTTTTTCTGGATCTATATTTTGCTGTCTTTTCTGTTCTATATCCCGGTTGCAGTGGGAGCAGGGCTGGTTCCCATGCTGGGTATGCTGATGCTCCCCAAGACCGTATGTTACATCCTTATGATCGCAGCCTTCCTGCGTTCGGTCTTAAACCTTAGATGACAGTAAAAGTACGGTGCTGTAAAAGAAGAGAGAGGTTACAAATAATGGACAAACTGACGATTGCCGAGGCCAAGAGGCTGAACGATACTATGGTGACGGAGGACCATCTCAAGCTCCATGCGGCCAATGTCGCTGCCTGTATGGGTGCGATGGCGGACCATTTCGGCGCGGACAGGGAGCACTGGGAGGCAGTCGGTTATCTGCATGACTATGATTATGAGA
>DFDT01000105.1:1130-2839 GCA_002368865.1 Lachnospiraceae bacterium UBA3821
TATGAGAAGTATCCGGAGGAGCACCTGGCCCACACGGAGGAGCCTCTGCGCGCGGCGGGGGTGCCCGAGGAGGACATCCGGGCAATCCTCAGCCATGGCTATACCATCTGCACGGATGTGGAACCTCTCTCCGAGTTGGAGAAGAGTCTTTTTACAGTGGATGAACTGAGCGGGATCATTCAGGCGGCGGCCAGGATGCGGCCCAACGGGATCGAGGACATGAGCCTGAAGAGCTTCATGAAAAAGTGGAAGGACAAACGCTTTGCCGCCGGATGCAACCGGGACCTGATCCTGCAGGGCTGCGGGATGCTGGGCATGGAGATCCGGGATGTTGCGGAGATCTGCATCCGGGGGATGCAGGAGCTGGGGCTGGGAAAGCAGATGTGAGCTGGACAAGATAGGAGATGTTCTGGCATTATCCACGACAAGCACTCATCAGTCTCTTGTCACGTTTCGATTTAGAGTCAATATGGAATCCGGCTGGCAGAGTGTGTATAATGCTGTATAGTAGAAGAGCAGGAAAGAGAACAAATGTAGATAAAAAAGAAAGTGAAAATCATCTGAGTCTGATTTTTTAGGAATAATGAAACGGAGGTGCTGTTTATGCCAATTGATGTAATGGTAAAAGAGGCAACTGGATTACCCGATAAATATGTAGATATGGTTGTGAATTATATTCAGTTTTTACAGTTTCAGGCAAAAGCGGAGGAAGAAACGCAGTCCTCTAAAAAGAGGGAACTAGGCATTTTGGCTGACAGATTTCATTCGATTGCTGATGATTTCGATGAAACACCAGATTGCTTTAAGGAGTATGTATGAGCTATTTATTGGACACGAACGCCTTGATCGGCTTGTTGTTTTGCCCGGACATACTGTCGGAGGATGCGAATCGTATTATGCAGGAGAGTGATGCACTGGCAGTGAGCATTGCGTCTCTCTGGGAGTTAGGGATAAAGCAATCAATAGGAAAGATAGATATCGACGCATCAGCAGAAGATATCTCGGATGCCTGCAGAAGGCTTGATGTAAACATTTTAAGTATTGCACCGGGTCATATTGATAGAATGAGGAACCTTCCGCTGATTCATCGGGATCCCTTTGATCGTATTATCATCGCACAGGCGATTATTGAGGATATGGTACTAATTACGAAAGATAGCATTATACCGCAATACAAGGAAGTGAAAACGTTGTGGTAGATTGGAACTTGAAACATCTCATATCTGAAAAGATATGGGATGTTTTGGCATCATCCGCAACAATCACTCATCAGCACCTTGACATTTGCGGGTGCGGGTAAAACTGTGACAGTCTGAGTAAACCCCAGTCAATCCGGGACAATGGGAGAAGGTATATAATGGTCGGTGAACGAAGGGGCCTTTTCCCTACGGAGATAAAATACCTCACAAATCTGCAGAATCGTGAAAGGATATTTGATAAATGGATACATTTGAAAAACTGGAATACCGGATTAAAGCAGGTATCAGGGAGGCGGAAGACGAAAAGGCACGGCGCCTGTCAGATCGCGTTAAACTTCCTCTCAGGGGATTGAATGGGGAAGAACTCTACATTACTGACCTGAAGAAATTAGAACATAGAGCTCAGCAACTTAGAAAGCTGTATGAGGATGTGCCTGAACAGGCCAGAGTGACATCTGTTATTCTGCTGGATGCTCATTCGTCAGCTACAATAGAGGGGGCTCATACGAC
>DFDT01000105.1:2952-3609 GCA_002368865.1 Lachnospiraceae bacterium UBA3821
ATGGTTGCAAATACATACAAAGGGTGTATGTATGCGTATGACCACCAGATAGATGAAACAAATATTAGAGAACTGTGGGATATTATTGTAAAAGACGTTTGTGAAAATGAAGATTTTGCCGGTACTTTATATCGAGACGGTATGGTATATGTGGGCAATGAGACAAAAACAGAACATAGACCTGCAAAAGCAGAAGATATCCCACAATTAATGAAGATGCTGTATGCATTTGATCGTGACTATAAATTGGATCCACTGATTAAAAGTTTTATTTTCCATTTCTATTTTGTATATATACATCCGTTTTGCGATGGAAATGGAAGGACTGCACGGACGATTAACAGTTCGCAGTTGTTTTTTAAAGGATTTCCTAAGGTGAAATCGATTGCGATAGCAACAGCAATTAACAGAAATCTTTCCGGTTACTATAGAAGTATAAGGGATTGTGAGAATGTAATTGATAAGAGAAAAAAGCATGGGTGGTTAGATCTTTCGCCGTTTGTTGATTACATGCAGGCAATATTCGAAGAGAGTATGATAAATGCAAGACTTGCAGATAATGCCTTGACTGAACCACAGAGAAAGATCCTGGATCGAATGAACCGGGCTGGGAATAGAGCAGAAATCACAGTTAAGAAAGCGATGGAAATCACAGGG
>DFDT01000084.1 GCA_002368865.1 Lachnospiraceae bacterium UBA3821
GTCATGGAAGGATCTCTCTTCTCATCGTCACGGAAATAATTCTGGATATGTAAGAAATCCTTAAAGGTCATAGCAAGTCCAAGGGAATCATAGAGTTTCCGAAGTTCCTCCTCCGGCATATCTTTGAAACCGTCAAAGATCGCCACATCCGCAGGCTCCTCAAACTCCGTCACCAGCGTATCCGGCTTCACCAGATCGGTCTCCCTGGAATCCACCGGGTTAATGCAATAGGATTTGATGTGAGCCATCTGCTCCTCAGTGACATTCCCCTCGATCAGATAGGTCGTCGCCGTCCGGATGATCGGATTCTCATTCTCATTCAAAAACTGTACACACTGTACTGCGGAATCCGCTCTCTGGTCGAACTGGCCGGGCAGATATTCCACAGAAAAAACATGTCCGTTTGCCGGGATTTCAATCTTTTCCAGATAAAGATCATCTACCGGCGGCTCCGAAAACACGGTTCTGCATGCGGTCTCAAACACCGCATCCGATATATTCTCCACGTCGTAGCGGATGAACACGCGAACCTTGTCCACATTGATGCCCAGATAATTCCGGAACTCATCATGCAGCTCCTTCGCCTTCACCGCATACGGCTCTTTCTTCTCCACGTAAATCCGTCTTACATTTCCCATGTCTTACTGTTTTCCTCCAAACTGATCTATCTTGTTGCGGATCATTCCGCGCCAAGTCCCTTTAATATGTACAATAATTCCCTGTCCACCGCATCGGGTGTGATCCCGGTGGTCTGGGCAGAAATCTTCAGTCCCTCCAACACATACATGATATTGCGCGCTGTGCCTTCATAGTCGTCACAGACGATCTCGTCATTCTCCACGCCGATCTCAATCAGCTTCTCGATCACTTTCACCGCGGAGTCAAACTGCTTCTTCAGCACGTTATCTTTCTTGGGCAGATTATAATTTTCAAAATAAAACTCATAGATAGCCTGTGTCAGCGTGTCCTTGCGCTTTAAGATCTCCTTTTTCTGTTCCTTGAAGAACAACAGAAGGATGTCCACCGCAGTTGCATTTTCATCAATATTTTTAGAGAAAACATCATCTGTTTCCTCACTCTCAAGCTTCAACACTTCCGAAAAAATCTGACTCGTGTTCTCGAAGTACAGATACAGACCGCCCCGGCTGATGTCACATGCTTCCACGATATCTTTCATGGTCACCTTCTTGAAGCCTTTTTCCATGAACACCTTCCTGGCCGTTTCCACAATGTATTTTTTCTTCTGTATCGACTTTTCTCCCATGATCCCCTTGCCTTTCCGCCTCAATACCTTCTTTGTACTGCTCTCGTTTTAAGCCTTCTTTGCAAACTGCTTGTCCCAGAATTCTATGATCTCACACATCTTCTGGATCACCAGATAAAAAATTCTCTCTTTTACAGCTTCATTCCAAAGTGTCGCCCGCGTCTGTCCACCCAATATATATTTGGACAAGATCCCGCAGAGGATATCCCACTCCTTGATCGTCGCTTTCTCGATCATCCTGCGCTCATCATCATGATCCTTAATACGATTGCGCGTGTATACATAACGATAATTTCGATCCATGAAAGAGGTCCTGGATACTTCCCGCACAAAACTCATCATGGTTCCGTCATACACGGGAAAACTCATCACTGTTGTCTCACCGTTGTAATTCTTGCTGACTTCGCCGCCCGAGGTCTGCTCTAACCACGGCAGATAACGCAGCAGCGGCTTCAATGTTTTCTTGTATTGCTCCAGCTGCTGATACCTGGTCGCTGCATCCAGTTCCATCCCTATCCCTCCAGATCATATATCTATGCGATTGCTCTTTTGTCCGCCCGCCTCATTGTTCGCACGGTTCAAATCGCTTCTCGATTTGAACTTTCGCGACATTCGGTTCATGGACATGCAAGCATGTCCGCGAACCTCATTGTTCGCGAAAAAAAATGACACATATGTATTTTTATTGTACCACATTTTCCGCAAAAGTACAGTAATAAAATTAAAACTCTTTGAATTTTCCGACAAAATCGGTTCCCGTTTCCCCCTGAAGTTTCGCCACATAAGGTGCCGGGTCCTGCTCCATCTGTAACATCACATCCAGAGAGTGCAAAAAAAGCCGCTCCGGTTTCCATCGGTTAACCTCCTCATGACGATCCAGATACGCCTTGAAATGATCCACCTGCCACACCAGAATATCCGTCAGAGAATAGCCTGCAACCTTGTGCTGTCCCCAGAAATTTCCGTAGTCGTGATAGTACGCCAGTTCTTTCAACACCCCCGGCGAGCGCTTGATCCGCTCCCATAAGTCTGACGCATACTCGGCATTTTCTCCCGCCGCCGCACTCAAACTTCCCACATACGCTTCCAATGTCTGCATGGCTTTTTCAACCCTTGCATCTTGTTCACTCATATTGTCCCTCCACAAACTTTCACAGCATTTTTGCATCTTCGCATTTTTGATCCTGTCAATCCAGATATAATTTCCGGAGCCTCTCCCGTTTTACCTGATCGATCTTCAGACCTTTCTCGGCAAATGTCTCAAAACTGCCGTACATCTCTTCTATCTTGCCGTACAACGCCTCCAGATATTCCTCCTTTGCGCTGAATAAATAGATGAGCGCCTCATCCGCCTCTCCTTCCGCAAGCGGTACTCCGCCGTTCCTTTTCCGGATCATGGTGATCAAAGTTTCCACTTCCTCCCGCAGGCATTGATTTGTCAAAAGATAATCCTCAAAAATATCATCCCTGGGCACGCCGAGAATTTCCTGCACCATGACCGTGGCAAAACCAACGCGGTCCTTTCCCGCCGTACAATGCCACAACACAGCCCCGTCCCGTTCTTCACACAACAGATTCAGAAATTTTGCATACTGTGCCACCGCAAAATAACTGGTGACAAAATTCAGATACATACGGGTCATATATTCTCTTGCCCCTGCCGGGTCCTGGGACAATTCCGCCACCGCATTCCCCGATGCCTTCTCCCGCGTGATTCCGGCCGTCAGACTCTGCAAAACAGGCAGATGCAGATACTCCGCATGGGGCACTGTCGGGTCCGGTTTCTCCGCACATTCCGCATCCGTCCGAAAATCCACGATCAAATTGACCTGTTGGGACAACTTTTCAATATCCCGCTCACTGGCACCAAATAAATGCCCGCTCCGAAGCAATTTTCCCTTTTTGATCCTGCCGCCGTCTTGGGTTTTCATGTCAAATAAATCACGTGTGTTATTTAATTTTTCCAATGCAATTATTTTGCTTGTCATTCTGCCAACACTCCATATAATCTATATCATCCAACTCTGTTGAACTCATATACATACTATCATATCAGACAAAAATTCGCAATGAATCCGCCAAAAAAGCGACTCAACACAAGCCTTTGCAGTCAAAAAAAGACTGAAAACATCAAACTGTTTTCAGTCTTTTGAGCAGAGGAAGAGGGAATCGAACCCCCGTTAACGGTTTTGGAGACCGCCGCACTACCGCTGTACTATTCCTCTATATTCGTTGGTGAATCGCCGTACGAAACACCAACGAAGTGTATTATAACACGTAATTTTTTGTTTCGCAACTACTTTTTTTATTTCGCTGCCTGTTTCGCCTTCTTTGCCTCCAACGCCTTATCCGTAGGTCTCACCAGAAACAGACAGAAGCAAAGTGCCAGAATATACAATGCGATCGTAAAATACAACACATTCTGATATCCGACGGGGTTCATCTTCACTCCCGCATGGTCGATCCACTCGCCGGAATGATTTACAATGTAGGTTGCAACCTGGTTTCCGGTAAGTCCTGCAAAGGCCCAGGCGGAAAGCGTGATCCCGTGGATCGCACTGATGGAACTCATGCCGTAATGATCAGACAGCAGGGTCGGAACATTGGAAAAGCCTCCGCCGTAACCTGCATTTACGATAAAGATCAGCGCCAGCACAAGGACTACCAACAGTCCGTTGCCCTCACCGTTCTTAATGCCGCCGGTCAGCATAACCAATGCAGTAGAACAAATGGAAAGCACAAAGATGATCTTGTAAATGGTATTTCTGTCCTTCATGGTATCTGCCCAGGCCGAGAATCCAAGTCTTCCGCCCGCATTAAAGACTGCCGAAACGGTTGAGATCAGACCTGCATACGCTGCAAGACCCACACACTTTACGATCATCTTCTCCTGAGAGATCAAAGCCAATCCGCAGGTGATGTTGATATAGAACATCAGCCAGATACCGATATAGTTGGTGATGGGTTTGGTCTTCAATACACTGATAATGCTGGGCTTTGCGTCCTTTCCCTGGGGCTCATGCCAGCCTTCCGGCTTCTTTAACAGCAGATGTCCCACGAACATCATGACAAAATACACGCAGGCTAGGATCACAAACATCTTGTAGATGCCGCCCTCCCCTAAATTTTCCAGCATGCTCTGCATGATCGGGCTTGCGATTGCCTTCGCCGCACCGAAACCTGCCACTGCCAGACCGGTCGCCAGCCCCTTGCGGTCCTCAAACCACAGCATCAGGGTTTTTACCGGAGAAAGATAACCGGTGCCCAATCCGATTCCCATGATGAATCCATAACATACATAAATGCCAACCAATGCCGCTGTGCTGTGCTGATGCTGGCCGCCGTAATAGATAAAAAATCCCGTGCCAGCCATACCGAGCGCAAAGCAGATCGTGGCGATCAGCGAAGATTTATGGATATCCTTCTCCACCACATTTCCCAGGAATGCTGCAGACATCCCTAAGAAAAAGATGGCAAAGCTGAATGCCCACTCCGTAGCGCCCTTGGAGAAACCGATATAATCGGCAATCTCCTGGCTGAAAATAGACCAACAGTAAACCGTTCCGATACTGCAGTGCAGAAGCAATGCAGGAATCGCTGCGCGAACCCATTTGTTCGTGCGCCAACCGCCTTGTTTTGTGTTTTCACTCATAATTTCATTCTTCCTTTGTCTCATAAAAATTTTCCCAACTGTTCCGAAATACACTTTTGATATTATAAACCCAAATTGATAAATTTTCAACAAACTCTTTTCACAATTCTTGTTCTTTTATTGTATTCGCCTTGCTGCAATTTGCTATAATGCAACACAACCGAGTTGCACATTCGCCCAAAACCTGTATAATCAAATTGAGATAAGACTTAGCAAGACTTTAAATACAAAAGCAACAGGAGGTCCCGGATATGCCGTCGATCGTATATTATCTGCTCATAGGATATTTCATCATCATAAACGTGATTGCATTTGCCATGATGGGAATCGACAAAAAACGCGCCAGAACAAACGCCTGGCGCATTTCCGAAAAAGCTTTGTTTCTGTCTGCCCTGCTTGGCGGCAGCATCGGTGCGATTTGCGGAATGCAGCATTTCCGCCACAAGACAAAGCACTGGTATTTTAAATATGGCATGCCTGCGATTCTGATCGCACAATTGGTTCTGGCTGCTGTTCTGATTTACTTTTTGGGCACAGCCTGGCTGCGTGCATGAGATCCGTACCCTTTCATCAGGACAGCCACAAGAAGCAGGCTGCTGCCCGCCACCCAATATACCTTTGACAGCCGGTTTGTGGTTCCGTAAATCTCCAGTATACCGGTAAATATACTGCCCAACAAAAAGGTCAGTACAGCCGACCGATAAAGCGCCTGCACCAAGTAATCCGGCTCCGTCATGTCTGAACTCCTGTGCTGTTTTAGCCACACCGTATAGGGCACCACGACCCCCATGAGAGGAATGACCGCTGCACCGAGCATAAACGGGGAATACACCCCATGGCTGAACACTTCGTAAATCCCGGAAAACAGTGCCGTAAAAATCGTGATGCCGATATAGAGATTTCTTGTCTTTCTCATGCCACACCTCTTTCCTACTGTGCCGCGATATAGATGATATCGCTGACTGCCCGCTCTTTGATCCTGCCGGTAGTGGTAGGCTGATTGACCAACTCCCCCTGATAGACCATGGTAGAGGAACCGCCCCCGTCCAGATTGTAAGCCGCCACCGCGCCAAGTCCCTTCAGAAAATCCGCCAGTTCGTACAGCGACAAGCCTTCGCTCGCATCTGTCCTGCCATCGGACACCACCATCACATAATCCCCGTTTTCCAATATGCCAATGGCTGTCCGCGGATTATCCTGCATCGCCTTCGCCACCTCATCCGTGGTACTGACTGCGATTTCGCCGTTTTCGATCAACGCCGGTCCGAAAGACCAGACCTGCCATGCTCCCTGGGAAACCAGTTCCTCCGCCGATACCTCACCTTCCCTGATCACCACCATAGATCCGTCCTGATAAAGCACCAGATCCTCCTGGCCTTCCCTGCCTTCTTCGCGGTACAGCACACCGTTCCGTATCACATATCCTTTCTCTCTTGCGCCATAATAATCCCCGTTGATTGCAAGGATTGCTCCCACACTTTCCGCAGTTTCCGATGTCGTGGCCGTCACATTCCGCCCGTATGCATTCTTCGCAAATGCGGTGCGCAGTGAAGTCACCAGGGAAGTCTTGATCTGCGCCACATAAATATTTGTATCGTGTTCGCGGTATTGCGACATTGTGATCCCGGTTTCGGTGGCCCCGGAAGTGTTTGTTTTATCGGTTGCGGGAGTCGGTTCCTCCGTTGATTTTTTGCTTGACTTCTTTCCCTTCTTCTCTGTTCGCTCTGCCTGTCTGGATTGTTCTGTTTGTTCTGTGCGCTCAGCTCTCACCTGTGTCTGTTTATCTGTCTGCTCCTGATCTACCACCGCGTAAACAGAGGAGATCACAAAGGTATTCAGCAGCGCATATATCGTGAATGCAAACAATACTGCTATGTAAACGTTCTTCCACATTTTCCAGAAACGCATTCCAAAAGGCCTCCTTCCCTATCCTATATATTGTATAGGGAAAGCCTATCATATAAACCTAAAATGAAACTTAAACTTTAATAGTGTAATTCTCACCGTTAAAACAGCCTGTCCATCACATCCTGCAGATTTTTAACGGCAACGATCTTTATGTCCGCTATCATAACATCTCTTTCGCTCACCGCGGGGATCACGCATACCTCAAAGCCAAGTTTTTTAGCCTCCGCCACGCGCTGTGCAGTCTGACTTACCGCGCGCACTTCTCCGGAAAGTCCCACTTCCCCGAATGCGATCAGCTTCGGGTTTACAGCCTGATTGCGGAAGCTGGACAGGATCGCAATGACGATCCCCAGATCGATGGCCGGCTCTAATATCTTCATACCCCCGGTGATATTTACATAAGCATCGCAACCTGCAAGCTGTATGCCCAGACGCTTCTCCAGCACCGCCATCAGCAGATTGACCCGGTTAAAATCCGTACCTGTCGTCTGTCTGCGGGGAATGCCGAAATTGCTCTGGCACACCAGTGCCTGGATCTCCACAAGAAGCGGTCGGGTACCTTCCATAGTGCATGTCACCACGGAACCGCTGGCGTTTTCCGGACGGCCGCTCAGCATATACTCCGAGGCATTCGCCACCTCCACAAGCCCCTGTTCCCGCATCTCAAACACACCGATCTCGTTGGTAGATCCGAAACGGTTTTTTACCCCGCGCAGGATTCGATAGGATGCATGTCTGTCCCCCTCAAAATATAATACCGTGTCCACCATGTGCTCCAACACTCTGGGACCTGCCACCGTCCCTTCCTTGGTCACATGACCCACAATAAATACGGACACATTCAAGCCCTTGGCCAGCTGCAGCAGCACGCCAGTGGATTCCCGCACCTGGGACACGCTGCCCGGCGCCGCGGACACATTTTCATTGTACATGGTCTGGATGGAATCAATGACCACAACCTCCGGCTTCGTCCGGCGGATCACTTCCTCGATATCCCCCAGATTGGTCTCGCACAGGAGCAACATTTGTTCCGTAAAGCTTCCGATCCGGTCGGCGCGCATCTTGATCTGCACCTGGGATTCCTCACCGGAGATATAGAGTACCTTATGTCCACTCTGAGCGAGATTTTTACACATCTGCAAAAGCAATGTGGACTTTCCGATGCCGGGGTCACCGCCCACTAACGTCAGGGAACCCTGCACGATACCGCCGCCCAGCACCCGGTCCAGTTCCCCGATTCCGGTCAGAATCTTGCTTTCCTCCCGGATCGCCACCTCAGAGAGTGCACAGGGCTCCTGCCGCTCGCCCGTCCGCTTCGCCGCACCGCCTGCCGCCTTCAGATCAGTCTTGCTCACCGTTTCCTCCACAAAGGTATTCCATTCCTTACAGCCCGGGCACTGCCCCATCCATTTGGCTGATTCATATCCGCAGCTCTGGCAGAAAAATATGGTCGCCGTTTTTCCTTTCGCCATATGTACTCTTCCTCTCCTTGTTCTTTGTCTGAATATCTGGCATTTGTGAAAACCTAAGTTTTACAAGTATCATATTGGACACATTATATGTTCGTACTAAGGGGCGTAGCGAGACGTCGGTACTTAGACACTGTCCTTTGGTGTCTTAGTACCGCTACGTCGAGGTTCGAGCGAAAGCGTCCCCTCATACGAATATATAATGTGACCAATGAAACTTGCTGATACTGATTTTCACCAATGTCCTTGTTTGATTACAAAACATCCCGACTCCAAGTCACCTCAGAGCCGGGATTCCTTTCATTTCAATCTGCTTTCTGTTTCGCTTTTGATCTTATTACGATCTCTGCAGCGCCTTACGCCTGTACAACCTTCACCGCCACTTCACCGGCATTCTCCAGTTCCACGCTCAATGAAAGCTTGCCGCCCAGTCCGGTCTTCATCTTACCGATGCTGCTACCTCCGACGAATACTTCATATTCCGTATCGTCTTTCAGACCGACCGTAATCTGCGCATCCACATCACCTGTCACAGTGAATTCCACGCTGTCTGCCTGTTCTTTGAAGTTGAAAACACTGGTGCCGGGTACAGACTCATACAGGAACATGCCGTTCTTCTCCAGCTTTGTGATCTCATTATAGGTCTTCACCTTCAACAGGTCTCCTGCGTGCTTGTAATCCTCAACTTTGGCTTTCTTTGCCAATTTGTGATTACCGAAGCTGACTGCGCCGTCCGCCTCACTGCGGAGCAATTCCTCTACCACTGCCATTCTCTTGTCCTCCTGGTCATCATCTGGACGGAATATCCGCCAAACCGTTATCAGCTACTTTTAGTATAATATAAAACATGACTTTTTTCCACTATTTTTTCACGGTGAACGTCACCTTTTCGTTCTTGAATCCCACGCTGACCGTGTCGCCGGGTTTCACGTTCTTCTTCAGGATCTCCTCCGCCAGCGCATCCTCCACCACAGACTGGATCGCACGCTTTAACGGTCGGGCGCCCATCTTCTGATCCGCGTATTTTTTCACCAGATGCTCCTTCATGGCCGATGTCAGGCTGATGTGGATATCCATCTGACTCTCGCAGCGTTTCACCAGATTCGCCGCCAGCAGATTCACGATATCCTTCATGTTTTCATCGTTCAGCTGATGGAACACAATGATGTCATCAATACGGTTGATAAACTCAGGTTTGAAGCTGCGCTTCACCTCCTCCATCACCGCCGATTTCATCTTCTCATAATCCTTCTTCTCGCTCTTTTCCGTAGCAAAGCCCAGATTCTTCGGGTCCACGATCCGCTGCGCTCCCGCGTTGGAGGTCATGATGA
>DFDT01000092.1 GCA_002368865.1 Lachnospiraceae bacterium UBA3821
CAACCAGCAACTTTTACGAATACCTGAAGGAATTGAAGATCGTGGTCACCAGGGTGGAGGCGGACAAGCATCTGAAGCGTCTGGAGGACATGGTCAACAAGACCAACCAGTTCAATCTGACCACGGTACGCCATACCATGAGCGAGTTGCAGCAGTTGTTAAATGATCCTTATCAAAAGCTGTTCGCCTACCGGGTGGAAGACCGCTTCGGCGACAACGGCGTGGTGGCAGCGGTGATCGTGGATATGTCCCAGTCGGTGCCGGTGATCGAGGAGTTTCTGATGAGCTGCCGCGTGATGGGCAAAAATGTGGAGTATGGTATCTTAAAGGACGTGGAGCTGGAGATGCTGGACGAGCATTTCACCAAGCTGCGCGGATACTATATCCCCACGGCGAAGAACAAGCCGGTGGAGGATTTTTATGCGAAAGCCGGCTATGAGATGCTGGGCGAGCGGGCCGACGGCACAAAGGTCTATGAGGTGGATCTGACCAAAGCTCCCCTCAGGGAGTTTGTGGGACAGATGGTGCTTCAGAATATCAAGATCAAGGAGATTCCGCTGTAAAGTTGTTTCAGGCTTTACAAGTAAGATGTTATTTGATAAAATTATTTATGAAGATTTATGAAAGAAATTTTGATTTATGAAGATTTATGAAAGAAATTTCGATTTATGAAAATTTATGAAAATGAGAAAGGCAACGATGAAAAAAGATAATCCATTTACCTTAACTTTTGGGAAGCAACCGATTGAATATATATCCCGCTATGAAAGTACAGACAGGGTCATCAGCACATTTACAGCAGAGCATCCGGTCAGTCAGGCATACCTGATTGAAGGTATCAGGGGAAGCGGAAAAACTGTGTTAATGACAACCATCGCCAATGAGTTGAAAGAGAAAAGCGATTGGGTTGTGGTTGATCTGAACGCAACACAGGATCTGGTGGAGGACTTGTGCATGAGACTGGCTGATTCCTGTAAGAAAGCACCGGAACTTGTGGAAGCGGGTATCAACATTTCGTTTGCCGGATATGGTGTAGGATTCAACGGCAGTACGCAACCGCGGGATGATATCAGTGCGATAGAGGAACTTCTGCATGTAATGCATAAGAAGCAAAAGAGAGTACTGATTACGATAGATGAGGTTATGCAGGGACACAATATGAGATATTTTGCAAGTCAATTTCAAATTTGGATCCGGAAGGATTATCCCATATTTTTGCTTATGACGGGATTGTATGAAAATATTTATGCGATCCAAAATGATCCTGCATTGACATTTTTGCTGCGGACACCCAAGATTCACCTGGAGCCGTTGAGTATGTATCAGATTGCAAAGCAATATAGGAGTATATTCCAGATTGGCGCAGCGGAGGCCAGGGAGTTGGCTGATATCACAAAGGGATATGCATTTGCGTTTCAGGCGTTGGGGATGTTATATTACGAATATCGCGAGACGGAAGACCTAAAAGATATACTCGAAAAATTAGATGATATGCTGGATGATTTTGTATATAAAAAGATCTGGGAGACGCTTTCTGCGCAGGACAGACAGATTGTACAGACCATGCCGGAGGGTGAAATTAAGGTTGGCGAGTTGTGCGGGAAATTATCTATGACTTCATCGGTATTTTCAAAGTATCGGGAGAGGCTTTTAAAAAAAGGAATTATTTGTGCTACGAAGCATGGTTTTGTAGCATTGGCACTGCCAAGATTTTCGGGGATCGTGCAGAACTATGGTTGATCCATAGGGGTAAAAGGAGCAGTATTCATGAATAAACAAAAAATAGGACGAGTTTTTCTGTATGTTTTGTCGGTTGTTTATGTGATCGGTATGTATAGTTATCCGGTCTTGTTTTACATTTCCCTTTCGGCGGGAGCCCGGGGCAGCGAAATTACGATTGACCTAAACGGCTGGGTGCGGGTCTTCTTTATGGTACTGCCGTTAGCGCTGGGGCTTGTCAATCTGATCACGGTGATCATCAACAAAGACCTGGAAAGGTCGTGCTTTTTAAACTGCGCGATGCTCATCAAATATCTATTGATGCCGTTTTATCTGTTTGGCGGACTCTGTGTGGTTCTGGCATGGCTGATCCTGTTTATTCCGGTGCCCGGGGTGAATTTCCTGGGACCGATCATCGGGATCACACTGGCAGTGATGGGCTACACGGGACTGGTCGGCGCGGCACCTTTTTCCCTGGCTTATATCATAAAGGCAGGGCAGGACAAAAAGCATCCGGTATGGTTGTGTGTGTTGTCCGGTTGTGGGCAGTTTGTTTTTACGCTAGATGTGATCACCATCATGATTCTGTCGTTCAAAGAGGGAAAGGGGCGGTTTGCGACAATCGCAGCCGTGGCGATGGTGGTATTGTTTATAGCAGCTATTCTTTTTGTCATGCTGTAAGAGAAATATAGGTACGATTTAAGACGGACAAGGCAGAGGGGCACAGAAATGTTTTTAGAGATATTGGCCAAGATTGACGATGTGATGTATTACCCGATCCTGATCATTATCATGGCGGTGGCACTCATCGTGATCGTGCTGCACCTGCCCAATCTTCCGCATATGTTCAGTATGATCTTTTGGGATGCCTTTGATTTTCATGCCATTCTGGCCGGCGTTTCCGGATCCATGCTCTTGTGTACGGCGACGGCGCTGATGTGTTTAAGCTCCGGCGTGGAGATCTCGGAGGAGGTCAACGGTACACCCTATGTGGACAATGCGCTGATCTATATGAACGGGAAGAAACGTCCGGGGAATCTGTTTAGGAAGATTTTTTATGCGGTATGCGTGCTGATCATCTTTTTCGGGGCGGTGATCCCGATGGGGGCGGCATGGGCTGCGGCGGATATCGGAATGGACGCGGGGAAACTCAGCTTTTGGAAGTAGGAATGAGGTGCATATCATGACAGAAAAAGAAAAGATGCTGTTGCAAAAATTATATGACGCGAATTATGACCCGAGTCTGCTGGAGGAGCGGAAGCGGGCGAAAGATCTGTGCTATGAATACAATCAGCTGCGGCCGTCCGATGAGGAGGGGCAGACCGCGCTTATGAAGAAGATTCTGGGCAAGACCAAAGGCGCATTCTGTATCGTTGCGCCCTTTTGGTGTGACTATGGTTATAATATCGAGATCGGGGAGAATTTTTTTGCCAATCATAATCTGGTGATCCTGGACGGGGCGAAAGTAAAGTTCGGTGACAATGTGTTTATCGCGCCGGACTGCGGCTTTCACACAGCGGGGCATCCGATTGATCATGAGCGCAGAAATCAGGGTTTGGAGTATGCCTGGCCGATCACGGTAGGGGATAATGTATGGATTGGCGCCGGTGTGCAGGTGATGCCGGGTGTGACCATCGGAAACGATGTGGTGATCGGCGGCGGGAGCGTCGTCACGAAAGACATTCCGGATCACAGTGTGGCGTACGGAAATCCCTGCAGAGTGGTGCGTAAGATCACGGAGGCGGACAGGGAACGCTGCTGGGACAGGCAGTAATAGCAGGGCAATCTACCCGCCCAGCGTCACATCCTGGCGGGCGTACCAGTCGATGGCGTCCCGCAGATCGGAGTTACGGTAATCCGGCCAGTAGCGGTCAATAACATAAAAATCCGAGTACACGGACTGAATGGGCAGAAAGCCGGAAAGCCTCCGCATACCGCCCCAACGCACGATCAGGTCTATGCGGGAGACATCGGCGGAGTAGGGCATGCCGTCCTGACGGATGTGGGACAAATCCCACTGCCAGCCGTAATTGACCAGAAAATTAAGCTTGATGCCGCCACCGTTTATGGCGGTTCTTGTGGTGTAGGGAGCAAGCTCCCCCGGAAAACATTTGGAACTTTGGTCGCCCAGGACTAACAGATCCGCGCCCTCTTTGGTGAGCAGCTGTACCGCGTCCACACAGGCTGCCCGGAATGCCTCGAACTGCACTTTGGGGCGCTTGCAGTTGTCTGTGGTGAAGCCGTAGTAGGTGAGCTCCTCAATGTCCAGCTCTTTTGCCTTGCGCACGAGCTGAAGTCCGGGGGCGAGTCCGTAAGCATAGCCGTCTTCTTTGTTCAATCCATGTTCTGCAGCCCAGCGTCTGTTGCCGTCAGGTATGATGCCGATGTGTCGCGGTTTCGTTTTTTTCATGAGTCAGTGATCCTTTCCTGAGATGTATTTCTAAGATGTATTATGAAATAACACTTTAATTTTTAGTACACATATGATATACTATTTTAGATTATTTTTAATATAAAATAACAATTCTGCCCCTGGAAGGAGGAGAAGGGGATTGTTATTAGCGCCAGGCCCTGAGAGGGTGACGAGGAATGACAGCGATCGAAAGACTCGGCGGATGCTGTCACGGTCACAAAATGTGAGCGACCACAAAATGTGAGGGATCACATTTAACCGCAGATCGTAAGGGAAAGAGGAAAAAGCAGAATAAAAACTGTAACAGAGGTTTTCCTAGTGCGGCAGCGAATATTTTTCGCAAAAAATCAATAAAATATGCTGAAAACGTTAAGGAGAATGACAATATGAGGGTTGTAATACAGGACAACTATGAGAAAATGTGTAAATGGGCTGCGGATTATATTGTAGCAAAGATCCAGGCACACAAGGAGGATCGTCCTTTTGTACTTGGGTTGCCCACCGGTTCCAGTCCCATTGGCGTCTATCAGGAGCTGGTGAGACAAAACAAGGCGGGAAAGGTGTCTTTCGCCAATGTGGTTACTTTTAACATGGATGAGTACCTTGGACTTCCCAGAGAGCATGACCAGAGTTACTGGTACTTCATGCACGACAATTTCTTTGATCATCTGGTGGATATGAAGCCGGAGAATATCAACATTCTGAACGGTATGACGGACGATCCGGAAGGGGAGTGCGCAAGATATGAGGCGAAGATCGCTTCCTATGGCGGGATTGATCTGTTCATGGGCGGTATCGGCGTGGACGGCCACATTGCGTTTAATGAGCCCTTTACAAGTCTGGCATCCCGCACGGGTGTGCGTGATCTGACCACAGATACCCGTATTGTTAATTCCCGTTTCTTCGGAAACGATCCGGAGAAAGTACCTGCACAGGCATTGTCTGTGGGTGTGGGAACCGTGACGGATTCCAAGGAGGTATTGATCCTCATCAACGGACATAACAAAGCACGTGCGCTGGCAGCGACCGTAGAGGGCGGCGTAAGCCAGAAATGGACATGTTCTGCATTACAGATGCACAACGGCGCGATCATCGCGTGCGATGAGGCAGCCTGCGGCGAGCTGACAGTGGATACCTATAAGTATTTTCTCGATATCGAGAAGAAAGAGAGGCTGTAATGTATACAATAAAAGAGTTATATGATCTGGAGCATACGTTGGCAGCTGAGTATCTTTCACAGTTTACCTATCCCTGGGAGGCGTTAAAGGGGATCAAGGATATGATCCTAGCGTTGGGACCTACTCTGGGAGAGGATTATGAGGAGCGGGAGCCCGGCGTATGGGTTCACAAGACCGCCAAGGTGTTTCCATCCGCATATCTGGGGGCACCCTGTATCATCGGACCCAACACAGAGGTGCGTCACTGCGCGTTCATCAGAGGTTCGGCGCTGGTGGGAGCGGACTGTGTGGTAGGCAACAGCGTAGAGCTGAAAAACGTGATCCTGTTCGATCATGTGCAGACACCGCACTATAATTACGTGGGCGATTCCATCCTGGGTTATTACAGCCATATGGGCGCCGGCAGCATCACCAGCAATGTGAAGTCTGATAAGACATTGGTAGTGGTTCATAACGGAACCGAGCAGATCCTGACAGGACTGAAGAAATTCGGCGCGATGCTGGGAGATTATGTGGAGGTTGGCTGCAATTCCGTCTGCAATCCGGGAACCGTCATCGGCCGTCACAGCAATGTGTATCCCACATCCTGCGTGCGCGGAACGGTACCCGCCAACAGCATCTTTAAAAATAACGGTGTGATTGCAGAAAAGAGGGCAGACTGATGGGAAAATATTTCGGAACAGACGGCTTCCGCGG
>DFDT01000176.1 GCA_002368865.1 Lachnospiraceae bacterium UBA3821
CCTTCCTGCCAGAGGAACTCTCTGGAACGCAGGAACGGCCTGGTTTCTTTCTCCCAGCGCACCACCGAACACCACTGATTATATACTCTGGGCAGATCCCTGTAGGAGTGCACATCATTTTTATAAAAATCACAAAACAGGGTCTCAGAAGTGGGACGCACGCATAACTTCTCCTGCAGAGGCTGTGATCCGCCGATAGTCACCCATGCGGCCTCCGGCGCAAAGCCTTCCACATGATCCTTCTCCTTCTGCAGCAGAGACTCCGGAATAAACATGGGCAGATATACATTCTCCACCCCCGTCGCCTTGAATCTGTCATCCAGCTGCCTCTGGATCAGCTCCCAGATCGCATAGCCCGCAGGCTTGATCACCATACAGCCCTTGACGGAAGTGTAATCAATCAGCTCCGCCTTCTTCACCACATCCGTATACCACTGCGCGAAATCCTCCTCCATGGAAGTGATCGCTTCTACCATTTTCTTTGCTTCTTTTTCTGCCATGTCAGCTTCTCCTTTATTCTATAAAAAATACGAGTAACTATTCAGAACCATTCGCAAAATCGCTGCTTTGCAGCTTTCCTTTTGCTCATATTTGGTTCTGAACAGTGACAAAAAACGCCGGGACTCCGCTCCCGACTAGGGACCGAAGACTCGGCGGTACCACCCTGATTGACACAAAAAGACAACCGACATGTATCCGCATGTCTGCCCCTTCCTGTCCGACTCTTACGCCCGTAACGCAGGCTGCGCCGTACTTTCACCGATTGCCTGCATCCGCAACACGGTCTCGCACAGAACTCCGGGGCAGGTTCCGATCTTTTCACACAAGAGCTCGCACCTCCCGCCCTCTCTCTGTAATGCTCCAAAACCGTACTGTTCCCCATCATCGTCATGATCACATTTCTTTCGGTTAAGTGTAGTGCAAATCCCACAGTTTGTCAAGAAATTTCATGTGCGCATCTACACTATAAACCGCTACTCATACAAAAAACGGCATTGCTCATAAATCTCCGCAAAGTCTACCTCACACCTGTTTTCCCATATTCCGACAGGCACCCTGTCTGCAAAGGTATATTTCACCGGTGCCACGTCCGCATCTGCCGCATTTTTTTCAAAAAGATATGCCCACACCTTCTTTTTTTCGGGGAATACGATCCAATACTCGCGAACCCCGGCCTGTCGGTATTTTACAAGCTTCAACTGTGTATCCATCTTTTCATTTCCCGGTGATACAATCTCTATTATGAGATCCGGTGCGCCAACCGCCCTCTTTTTTGTAAGCTTATCCCTGTCACACACCACAAAAACATCCGGTACCACCATCGTTTTATCATCACAAAATAACTGCACGTCAGCGGGCGCTACAAACGGTACGCAATTGCCGCCATTTTTTTCTATGAAATTTTCAAATACATTTCCTATTTTCATAGAAATTCTCTGATGGATCAAGGTTGGCGATGCCATGTCATAGAACACGCCCTCTATCATTTCCACCCTTCTGCCCTCCGGCAGTGCCAAGTAGTCCTTCAACGTCTTTTGTGCTTTCTCTGGTCTTTCTTTGGGCTGCGGCACCAGCTGCAGATATGACTCCACCTCATATGCAGGCGCGCCGTCTCCTACTCCGTGAATTATTTTATCTTTACTGCTTTCGTTCGATATATCATTATGGTCTTTCCCCATAGAAATCCTCCTCGTATAATAGTTAAACTACTTCCACCTCTCGAACGGATTGACCGCCAGACCTTTCATTATTTCAAGAAACCAGTTTGGCCGGTAAGTCTCCGCAGATGACACATATTTTGCATCCGGATCATTGATCTCATAATAACTCATGGTGTGCTCCAGCAGCTCGCTGTCCGAGGTCCGGCGCGTTTGGGAAGAAAGCATCACCGCCACATAATTGATCAGCATGGCAGCGATCAACGCAACCAATGCATTACACACATACCTGCCCATTCCGCCTATGCAGAAGGCCATCATAACAGCCAAACCAAGCGCCGCCAAGAGGCGGATCATCTTTCGTCTATTTTTATCTGCCATCTTCTTCCCCTCCCCGTCTTTCAAACTGCGGAAGCGGCCTGGACGCCAGCAGATTATGTCTGCCGATGATCTCCATGACATCCCAGCCCATAAGCATCAGGATCGCTGCTGCCGCCGCATAATAATAAAAAGCCAACGCCGGTTGGCACACCATGATCAGGATCGCCGCTAAAATCCCGATGGCAGACTTCCACGTTACTGCCAATACATCTCCTACTGTCAGAGGAACTGCCGGAACCGCGAACTTACCGGGTTTTCTTTCTCTTCTCACCCCGATATCCAGATAGCGTCCGCTGCCCTTGTCATCCTTGTAATCTTCCTTAGCCCGCAGCTGCTTTTGCTGTTTCACCGAGAAAAACGCACAGATTCCTGCCAGCACTCCCGCTGTCACCAGCATGACAGCGGGCTGCAGATTGCCCGCCAGACTCAATAATCCAAACAAAGGGAGTGCCAACAGCACAGATCCCATAAAATAGCGATTTACATCCACAGGGATGTCTCCCGCCGCTTTTCCTGTCTGACCGTTGATGACTACATAACTTACCCTGTCCTTATCCCGGTACGTCAGAAACCACACCGGAAACAAGGCCAGCTCTTTATAGATTTCATTTGGGCGCAGATCATCCGACATATCTCCCAGTGTGTACTTCTCGAAGATCGGTTCCTTTGCAAAACGCTTATACAGCTCATATTGCATGATATCCGAGACATCCGATTCATACAATTCCGGCGGCACATCATCCACATCCGCGTAAAAACCGCTCAGGTAAGACGGCGTGAACCGTTTAATATCCAGCCACACAAAAGGCGCGATCGCATTGCTCAGACGGTCTGAAAAACTGCTGGAGGCGTCAAAGGCAAGCCACTTGCACTCCGCCTTTACATGGCCCTGCAGCCAGGAATACATGGTCACATCATAATTCACATTCCGAACATACTGTGACGCGCTCTGCCTGGCCCGCCCGTACTTCGCCGCAGTGTACACCCAGTAGGGCATATAGATACTGCGCATACGGGAAATATGCGCCTCCTCCCGCATCTGACCAGGTGCATACCAAGCGTGCTTCATCATTTTCCGATAAATGTCCCTGCAATCCTCCTTCGTCTTTTGGAACGGAATAATATAGCGGGGACGACGCAGATTGCTGACACGGCTCTGTAAGATCGTTGAGCTGCCGCAAAAACTGCAGAAAGTTGCCGCCGTCGTATCATCACTCACCAGCTGCCCGCCGCACTGGGGGCAGGTAAACACCGTGATCTCGTAATCACCCTCCTGTATCGTCTGCTCCTCAGCGTCCTGCTCCTTTTGGAATGCATAAGGATCCATTTTGGTGTCACAGCGGTCACACAAGAGCATTTGCGTTTTTATGTCAAATTTTAAGTTTGCATTACAATTCGGACATTCATACACGTTTGTTTTCCTCCGCCGGATAACTCATGTTGTCTCTGCTCTCCTATATTTTCTCACCGCTTCGACCGCGGGTGGTATGTCTCCGTCCTTGTCAGATATTCAATCAGAACCTCTCCGTGCCTGGAATATCCGATCACATTGTCCATCAGTTCCTGTTCCGAAGTCTTCTGCATCTGTGACAGACGCTCCACTAACACGAAATTGATCAGCATCGCGATGATCAGCGCCAGCATGGCATTGCAGGCATATTTCACCGGAAGTGCCTTTCGTGCCTGCTCCACCCTGGCGGACACTTGCTCAAAGGCATACTTCGGCGGGGTGATTGCCTGCCCGTTCTGGGCAAATGCATTCGTTGCGGACGTGGAGATTGTCTTTGCCAGTTTCTTATCGATGATCCTCTCCATCTTTCCCCCGCAGCGGACCTTGAAGGTACCGCTTCCCAGATCCAGCAGCACCAGGACGCCGCTATCGGCGGATATCGAAGCACCGTACTGTATCTCCGCGTATTTATTCGCACCAAAAGTACCGCTGGACGTTACGGTCTTGTACACAGCCTGCCCATATCTTGTGATCGGCTCCATGATCTGCAGAAGCTCCTCTTTGTCCTCCTCGGACAGCGTATTCCTCTCATCCATGATGATCGCCTGATACCCGGTAGAGGGATTCGTATAAAATACGTTTTCTGTCTGCGCTGCCTCCGCCTGCATGCTTCCCGGCTCCGCAGCCTGCACCGTCAGTCCGCACAAAAGCACCGCCAACAGGATTGTCATCCCTATTTTATTTCCCATCATTTTCCCCTCCTCTGCGTTTAAACTGGGGAAGCGGTCTCGTGGAGAGTATATTATGCTGCTCAATGAGCTCCAACGCATTCCACCCCATCAAAACCAGAATAGCAATGGCCGCCCCATAGTAAAACACCTCCGCGCGCGGTTGTAGGATCAGCACGATCACCGCCAACAGTACGCCGATCCCGGGCTTGAGGATCGTAAAAACAGTCTCTTTTCCATCCAACAGCGCCTTTTCTTCCGCGGCACCGCCGAGCTGGAGCGAACCGAACCGGAAATTTGCCTTGCCCATACCGGAGAACAGGATGGAAATGATCAGCACCGCGATCTCCGCCAAAAATTCCAACGAAGAATCTTCAAACAAAGCCGTCGTAAATCCATATACCCCCATCATGAGGATCACCATCACCAGCTGTGTCCGATCCATGGCCTGCTTCCTTTCGCTGACAGGCCCGCTTTTCCTGCCGATCACCAGATACCGCCCGCTGCCTTTATCATCCATATAGTCTTCCTTCGCCTTCAGCTTCCGCTTCTGCCCGATGGAAAGGAAAGCTCCTACTACCCCTAAAATACCCGCGAAGAAAACCATCGTCGACGCCTTCATGGCAAACAGCAGATTAAACAGGATAAATAAGGGTAATGCCAGCAACACGGACCCCATCACAAAGCGCTTTTTGTCTACCGGCACGGTTCCTGCCGCCTTTCCGGTCTGACCGTTGACCGCCATATAACTGACTCTGTCCTTGTAGCGATACGCCAGAAACCACACCGGAAACATGGAAAGCCTGCCCTCCACCGTCTTTGGCCGCAGCGCATCATACATGCTGTCTCCTACGGTGAACCGTCTGCAGGTGGGATCCATCTCCATAGATCTGCCCGCTTCCGCAGCCACAATATCCTGTACATCTTCCTTATAGAGCTCCGGATCCACATCCTCCGCATCCGCATAAAATCCGCTTAAGAACGCCGGTGTAAACTCCTTTGCCTCCGTCCAGTCAAACGGTGCGATGGCATTGCTGAGTGCATCCGAGAACGTGGAGGAAGCATCGTAATAAAAACCATTATATTTTTCCTCCACATCGCTGTGCAGACGATAAAGCGTATTGATCATGTAATCCCCGGACTGCCTGGATTCCTTGGCCCCAAAGGTCACCCTCTCTTCCATCTCTGCCTTGTAGATCCAGTACGGCATATAGATACTGCGAAATCGGGAAATGTACTCCTTTTTTTTCAGTTCCCTGGGCGCAAAGAGCGCTCTGCGCATCATATGGACATACGCCTGCTCGCAGTCCTCCCTGGTCTTCTTGAACGGAATGATGGAGGCCGGCCGCTTCTCCCTGCTGATCCGGCTGTCCAGAATGGTGGCACCGCCGCAGAAATTACAGAAAGTCGCCGCCGTATTGTCATCGCTGATCAGTTCACCGCCGCACTGGGGACAGGTAAATACCGTCACCTCATACTCCTGCTCCTCCCCCGTATACACGGTCTCTATGTCGGTACGCTCCTCGGCATCCCTGCTCTTATGAAATGCATAGGGATCCATCGAGGTGCCGCAGCGGTCGCACAAAAGCATCTGCGTCGGAATATCAAATTTCAGATTCGCATTGCAATTCGGACATTCGTACATAGGCTTTTCCTCTCAAAAAAAGATTTGCACCTATTGTACCACAAGTGCAGGGCTAAACTCAATCACTGTTGCAAATATTGACACCTGAATAGGACAAATGCTATATTTTATTTGTCATTACAACATTCCGCCGAAAGAGGCGTTCCGTTGAATGTCGGAAAAATTTGGAGGTTTCATGCGCATTTTTGAATATACGATCTCTTCGGAAAATGCACCGCTGCAGATCAGAGCTTTTCTTAAAAAACAGGGATTTTCGGCAAGAAGTATGATCGTCTTAAAAAGACAGGAACAAAGCGTTACGGTAAACGATGCTCCTGTCTTTTTGACCTACTGCCTGCATCCGGGCGACCGCCTGCGAATCACCCTGTCCGAGGAAGCCTCTTCGGAGCATATCGAACCGGTGGAACTCCCTCTGGATATCATCTATGAAGACCCGGATCTCATGGTCGTCAACAAACCCGCAGGCATGCCGATCCATCCCTCCCTGAACAATTACGACAACTCCCTGGGCAATGCCGTTGCCTGGTATTATGCCCACAAAAAGGAACCTTTCGTTTTCCGCTGCATCAACCGGCTGGACCGGGATACCTCCGGACTTACCATCATTGCAAAACACATTGTCAGCGCAGGGATCTTATCCCATAGGATCGCCGATAAGAACAATGCAGAGACAGGGATCCTGCGGGAATATCTGGCCATCGTGAAAGGTCCGGTCACGCCCCCACAGGGCACGATCAACGCTCCCCTGGGCCGCAAAGACGGCTCGATCATTGAGCGCACCATCGATTTTGAACACGGAGAACACGCAGTCACCCATTACCGTGTGGTACATGAAAAAAACGGGCACAGCCTGCTTTCTCTCATTTTAGAGACAGGCCGCACCCATCAGATTCGCGTTCATTTAAAATATGCCGGCTTTCCCCTGATCGGAGATTACCTTTACAACCCGGATATGGAGCATATGGAGCGCCAGGCTCTGCATGCTTACCATTTGAGGTTCCGCCATCCCATCACAGGAGAACCCTTGGAATTTACCGCGCCTATTCCGGAAGATATGCGGTGGATGGAATGATCCGACTACCCTTGCAGCTTCTGCACCGCCTTTTCTGCGATCAGACAGCCGCCATGTTCCGCCATCGGAAGAAGCAGGGATTCCTCCGTTCCGTACAGTCTGCCGAATTCCAATGCCTGTATGCAGGCTCTGGAAAACCGCTCATAGGACGCGCTTCCCTTTTCCAGATACAGATAATAGACACCGTCCATTTCGTACAAAGAACTATGTACCCGCAGATTCCCCGGCAGTGCCGCTGCATACCCCATCACCTGTCCGATCGAATCAAACACAAAGATGGCCTTTCCCGGCTTCTGCTTTTGCTGCGCTTTAGACGCTTTGCCTGTCTCCGAATCTGCAGCCTGCGACAAGGATTTCTGCCCATCCGTCCCGCCTATCCCCAGCTCCTGTTTGGTTCGGTCCAGCGCCTGCTTCATTTCCCGCAGATACTCCATCAGCTGCTGCGCTCCCGGTATCCCACCGATGGGATCGCTCTCGGAAAAAGTCAAAAGAAGCCCCTGATCCGGCAAAAGCATGATCTGCATATCAAAAGCAAACTTCGGCGGCTTATAACCCACCTGCTCCTCCGCCTGCATGATGATATCCTGTACCACCTGCTTTGCCTTCTCACTGCGCAGAATAAAATCCTTATAATCAATCTGATATTCTTCTAACTCTTCATTGGACAGAAAACACTTTACAGTCTTATCGTCCACACGTTCTATTTTCATGGTGTTCACCTCACCTGTCACCTGCGGTGCCGCTTGTTTTTCTGTTTCCGCTATTATAGTTTACCACAGAGCGAAATTGTTGAAAAGACCTTTCTGATATGTTACACTATTATGGAAACAATTCTCCAAATATTAGGAAACTTTTTTTCACATAGGATAACAGGGGACAGAACATGCATCTTGAGGAGCTGACCGCCGGATTGGGCGTAACCTTTTATGTGAATATTGCAAATGCACAGCAGATGACCTTTGAATCCAAGATCACGGAAGTGAATCCCAAAAAGCACCTTGTTTTGGTGGAGGCGATCATCCGGGATGATAAGGTGCTGACTTTTAAGGGTAAAATGGGGATTTCTGTGGATATGGTCGTGGCTTTTCCTGATGAAAAACCCCTTCTGTTTCAGCACATCTCCATGGAAACGCTGAAATTTGACGACAACACTTTCTGTTACAACATTGGCTGTGCCAAAGAGGGCATCCCCTACAACAGACGAAACAGCTTCCGCTGTTTCATTGGCAATCCCACTCACATCCGGGGTGGAAAAGACATGGAAGAACACGAAGTGATCCTGCGGGATGCCAGCGCCACCGGCTTTTCCATCACCTGCGGCCCGGAAGTCACGCTGGAAATAGAACAGTTGGCTCATGTATTGCTGGAAGATTATATCGAGGAGCTGAACAAAAACTATTCGTTCCACCTCTATGGAATCGTGGTCCGTAAGCAGGAGCTGGAAAACGGAAAAACCGTTTACGGTTTCCGGCTGAACAGCAAAGTAGGCGGTCTGGAGAATTACCTGACCCAGAAAGAGCGGATCCGAATCAAGAAGAGCCGTGGAAAATAAACTCCCTTTTTACATTTGTGTTGCTCATGATAGAATAATTCAAATCGGGATTTGAAGGAGTATCACTATGTGGTTTTTATTAGCGCTTGGTTCGGCAATCTTTGCCGCACTGACATCAATATTGGCAAAGATAGGAATTGAAGGTGTCGGATCGAATCTGGCTACTGCGATCCGTACGATGGTTGTTGTTATCATGGCATGGGGAATGGTATTTATTACTCATCAGCAAGCCGGAATAAAAGACATTAGCC
>DFDT01000014.1 GCA_002368865.1 Lachnospiraceae bacterium UBA3821
TCGGAACCACCCTTGCCGCCGCCCATCGGCAGACCGGTCAGGGAGTTTTTGAAGATCTGCTCAAAGCCAAGGAACTTGATAATGCCGAGGTTTACAGAAGGATGAAGTCTCAAACCTCCCTTGTAAGGTCCAATTGCGGAATTGAACTGTACGCGGAAACCGTTGTTTACCTGAACCTGTCCCTTGTCATCAACCCAGGGAACGCGGAACAGAATCTGTCTCTCAGGGGTAACCAGTCTCTCAAGCAGAGCATCCTTGCGATACTTCTCCTCGTTTGCCTCGATCACAACTCTCAGGGACTCCAGAACCTCCTTTACTGCCTGATGAAACTCGGGCTGGGAAGGGTTCTTTGCTACTACCAGATCATAGACCTCATCAACATATGACATTTCTCATGTCCTCCTTTAAAATAATTATAGTTTTTCAGGTTTTCCATGACAAAAGGACAAAGACGCCCCTTAGTCTCAGACACCTTTGTCCTTATGGATTCATTATAAACGACCTTTTTGAATTTTTCAATATGCTTTATTGGATTAAACCGTAAAAGTTTTGGGCAAAATCAAGGTACGAATTAGTGCATTTTGCACAATTTGTCTTTCTGCCCCGAACTTTAATCAACCCAATCATATACCTTGCCAGTTCTGATCATCGTCTCCGTATTTGATGCATGACCGGTTTGAATATATTCCTCAAAATGTGTGGATCTGTCACTCCTGTACCAGAGAAATCTCCTTTCCCTTTGATCACCTTCTTTATAGGGAAATACATCCGAACCATAACTGCCATCCATAAGTTTCACATAAGCCTCCTGCAAATCCCCCTGTGCCACAGGCGCTTCGGAAACCTGCATTTCTTCATGATGCTCATTAAATCCTTTTATGAACAGGATCGGCTGTTGCCTGCCGTACGGATTATAGTACAAATTCTCATATGGCTCATCATTGTATCCATGATCTGACAGTACAATGATCACCGTATTATCATATACACCTGATGCCTGCAGTTTTTGAATATAAGCCCCCGCCATATTGGCTGCTGCAGCTACTGCCTCATCATAATTGGTTTGTCCATCGATCAGCTCAACATTTCTATTATATCGAAACGGCACATGGGCTCCGTTGACATGAATAAACTTAAAATTGTTTCCCGGAATATACTCCATATCCTCCTTCAAATGCTGCATGAAAAAAGAATTCTCCGGAGAGTACACTTCATATTCCAAATCCTCCACAACCTTAAGATTGTCAAATTCATCCGGCAAAGCGAGACATCGTCTCTTCAGATCATATGGCGCATACTTCAATCCCACAAGCCGAAGTTCCAGTTTGATCAACTTCCATTCAGACGAAAACCATGCCTGTTTTTTCTTGAAATTATCAAACCTGTAAAATCCCTCATTGTCAACAAACGGCATCTCCAGGGTATATAGTTCCATCGAATAATCCCTGTTTTGCAGCTCCGTGAACAGCGGAGCCTCCAACAATACTCTTGTCCGGTAATCATTAATCAGTTCATCATATTCATACCAGTCTCCGCTTAACACATAATGCAGCGAATGATTTGTCAGCGGATAAGACCCCATCGTATCATCATAGTATGTAAAATCTTTGAATTTTGCCCTGATCTCGTCATCCTGCATCAGTAATTCATACATTTCCTCGCCACGTGTCGCATCCAGCAGCAAGATCACAAAATTCTTACCTTCCTTGGACATTGTCATAAATTTATCTGTTGTGACGGTCAGATCTCCCTTATCCAATAACCCGTTATGATTCATTCCGGTGATCAGGCAGGTTACGATCAAAACAGACAATACAACAGACGAAATATAAAAATACATTTTTACAACAAACTCGCTTTTTCTCTTCCATCCCACCAATGCTGTGATGAGAATAACAGCACTCCACAGAATAATTGTGTATTTCCTTTGATAATCATAATTCTGCCAATTGACCACGCTTCCATCCAGCAACGGCAGATTTCCCGCCAAATAGTTCCCCTGGATATAGGTACACAGGAACACGACACCATAAATGATATATATAATCTTCCAAAATTTGTAACCGATCAAACGCGCTATGATAAAAAGCAACAGTCCCGCGCCAAATAAGGCAGCAAACATCTTAAGGCAGACGGGAAAAAGATTATATATATCAAACCAATACTCCTCTATGTTGGTAAAATATAATTGTAATGGTTCAAATATACAGATCATGATCCCCATTGTAATACTCAGAACAATCGATTTTATCAAAAAAGTTTTTTTCGTTTTCGTCCGCTTATTCATATCTTAAATTATTTCCCTTCTGTACCAAAACACAGAAAATTCCCAGAAAAAAATCCTGGGAATTTCGACTGTTTTATCACACTTAGTTTTCCACATACTCGGCCTTGATATATCCGACTTTATCATTGTACTTGATCTTACACCAGTCTCCCTCTACCGCGATCAACTCAGCCGAATCGCCGCCGGCTAATACGCCAAGCTTCTCCGCCGTCTCACTTGCGGCAGCACGAACATTAATATTGGTCTTAGCCTTCACCGTACCGATGGTAGGCTGTCCCGCTGCACCTTCCTGCACTCTCAGGAAATCAGATCTGATATAACCTTCTTTTCCTTCATAGTCGATCTTGGTCCAGCCATTCACGCGTTCTTCCACTACCAGCCATTTGCTTCCCTTTGTAGCCTTGCCAAGCTTATCGGATTTCTCGCTGTCAGAACTTCTTACATTCACCGTATCTAACGCAACCGCATATACCGGCTCTTCCGTCACCACCGGTCCGTCTATCACCTGAGGGTCTTCGGAATCATTGCCGTCAGCATTGGCTGCAGCCTGCGCCGCTGCTTCCTCCTGCATCTGGGACCATTTCACGCCGACATTCATATTGACCTGGGCCATCACTTCTTCCGCATAACCTTCAAGATCCGGATGCTCCTTAAAGAAATCATCATACTCTGCCGTGATACGGTTATTGAATTCCACCACATCATCCTGAGCACAGATCATGCTGATATAGGCATTCAGCTCCTCGCTGATATTAGTGCGCTTGATGTACAGCGAACCATCTTCCGCAGTGCAGACATAATGTGTTGTATAACCGGGGAACTCCTCCTCATGATTGACAAAAGTCATTTTGTAATATACATATACGATACTTTCGCCTTCATTCATACCTTTCTTGGTATAAATCTCGATCAGGGGGAAATACTCGATATAATTTGCCTTCTCCTCAAAGGATATCACATCCAGATCCGACACCTCATCGCAGACAGACTTGATTGTGTCGATGTCCCCCGTCGCCTGTGCATTATAAAACGTATAGATTAATTCTTTGATCGCCTGATCGGAATTCTCAGTCATGGGAACATCTTCCACAACCGGCTGAGAAGCCTGCGTCTGTTCCGTACTCTCCGGAACGATATCCCCAATCTTCCGCTCACCGGATGCCCCCAACGCAATACACACTGTCACTGCTACCGCAAGTACCACAACAACCGGAAACACAATCTTATAATTCTTTGTCAGAAAACTGCGCACCAACTGTAATTTATCTTTTAACATAAAAAATCCTCTCAAAAAATCAAGGTGATGTAAAGTGCATCCGACAGGAATCGAACCTGCATTAAAGGCGTCGGAGGCCTTCGTTCTATCCATTAGACTACGGATGCAAATTGTTACAACTTTGTTACATCACCTTGATTATCATACCACAAAACTTGTACTCTGTCTACATGGATTTTCTTAAAAAAAACGAAACTGCTTTCTGTATTTCATTCTCTATTGGGAATTGGAAAGATTATCGATTCGATTTTCCTTACGATGATAGAAATAAAGACTGTCGGAAAGAATTTCCTCCGGGTCAACGCATGCACGATTCACTTCCTGTATAATATCCTGCATTTTTTCTTTCTCTTCGACCTCGCCGGCCGGCAGAAGGATGACCTCATGAATGGAACTAGGCAAAATATACAGATCATCTTCCATCCGGTCCGCAATCTTTTTTAACAACCCCTGGTACACCATACAGGTTGCTCCATGGCATCGCTGCTCATTTGTCAATACCTTCATGGGAACATCCATGTTTTCTCCGGTATATTCCTTCAGAAGCTCTCCCATCTGATATAAATGCATCGGATAGATCCGCTCTGTATTTCTGGCAGCCTCCTGCATCAGCATCTCCGTCGTGCAGTTCCACATCTCCATGTGATTGTTATGGATCAGGATTGCCCCGGACCCCAACACCTTATCTTCATATGCGTAATAAAAACACAGACTCAGATCCAGAAGATCCACATGTGGAATCTGCTCCAAAAGGCTCCTGTTCTTTCTCGTATTGATCAGTTTATAGCAGATTCTCTGACGTACCTTCTCATAATCCCTGAAGAAGGACATATCCACGTTATCGGCGGGCGTATTCTGCTCATATACCTCGATCACCATACGCAGAATACGTTCCAGTGACGTTCCGGAGATATACATCTCCCAGAAAGAATTGAGGTAGATGGTGGGCGACAGATTCTTTTCTGCGGACAAAATGATCAGGCCCTGCAGCACTACACCATTATTTTTTCTCACCTCCTGTAATTTTACCTCATACCGGTCTCCCATCTTCCGCGAGACGCTCTGGCTCACCGCCTCTGCAAAGCATCGGATATTGGTATAAGTCATGTTGTCCAATTTAATCGTATTTCTCTTTTTTTCCATAAATTTCCTCTTTTCTGTTTTATAAATTTGTTTTTTGGGTTTTTGCGCATTTGCGCGAGATAAAATAAGGCAAAAAAAGACAATGAAACCACTCCCGTGTTCACGGAAGCCTGTCCATTGTCTTACATTGCATTTCTATTTCAGCATATAGTTTAGCATATAGCAGCTGCGAAACTGCCGTTTGGAAAAGATATCAGTTACACGCGGGACAGATACTCACCTGTTCTGGTGTCGATCTTGATCTTGTCTCCCTGCTCTACGAACAAAGGTACATAAACCAACGCACCTGTCTCAACAGTTGCGGGCTTGGTAGCACCGGTAGCGGTATCACCCTTGAAACCGGGCTCTGTCTCTGTGATATCCAACTCTACAAACAGAGGGGGCTCCACGGAGAACACACTGCCGTTATGGGAGCAAACCTTGCACATCTCGTTCTCTTTCACGAACTTGAGTGCATCGCCTACTGTCTCACTATTCAATGCGATCTGCTCGTAGGTCTCCATATCCATAAAGGTATAGAGATCCCCATCGGCATACAGATACTGCATATCTTTTCTATCAATACGCGCCTGAGGGCATTTCTCTGTAGGACGGAAGGTCTTCTCAACCACACCGCCACTCTTGATATTTTTCAGCTTCGTGCGAACGAAAGCCGCGCCCTTTCCGGGTTTTACATGCTGGAATTCGATGATCTGGTATACATTGTTGTCATATTCAATCGTAATACCATTTCTGAAGTCGCCTGCAGAAATCATAATATGTTCCTCCTAAAATTTTCACGATATAATTCATGGATATTTTATACTAAAAGCAAATCTATTTCAACTCTTTTTTACAAAAATTCTCAAAAATGTAGTCTATCGCCATCAGATACCCGTTCAGCCCCTGCCCGTAGATCTGATGATCACACGCTTCTTTGGTCACCGAATTCTTCCGGAATTCCTCCCTCTGGGTGATATCCGAAATATGAATTTCCACCTTCGGTACCGTAATGCTGGCCAAAGCATCCCGTATTGCATAACTGTAATGCGTGTAAGCCCCCGGATTGATCACGATCCCTTCGGTCCCGTCAAAGTACGCCTCCTGGATTCGATCAATGATAGCGCCCTCATGATTGGACTGAAAGACCTGAATGTCACTGCCGCTCTCTTTGGCCTTCTGGGCGATCAGATTTAGGAGATATTGATAATCCTGTGTGCCGTAAACGGCTTTCTCCCGGATCCCGAGAAAATTAAGATTTGGACCGTTGATCACCAAAAGTTTTCTGGCTTTCTTGCGTTCTTCCGGCTTCTGAGGAATCTGTTTCATGATCTCTTCCACAACCTTGAACACAGGAAGTCCATCCACATCCAGGATCACATCGGCGCAGTTTTCGTACGCTTCTGCCCGCTCTGCCAGCAGCTCCCTGATCTTAGCCAGCGGATCCGCACATTGCAGCAAAGGCCTCGTGGTATCCTCTTTGATCCTGTCATATATAGTCTCCGCCTTTGCCCGCAGATAAAACACCTTACCGCACTGCTTTAAAAGCGCCCGGTTCTCCTCTCTGACCGGCATACCTCCGCCCACGGAAATGATCCGCCCATAGTTTCTTCCCGCAATCTCGCGAAGAAGTTCCGTTTCCATCTGCCGGAAAGCCTCCTCACCGTCCTGCGCAAAAATGTCGGAAATGCTTTTCCCCTGCTTGCTCTCGATCAGCTTGTCCGTATCCTCCACCGGCATGTGTATCTTGTAGGAAAGCTTCAGTCCGGTGGTCGTCTTACCGCTTCCCATAAATCCGATCAAAATTATGTTTTTTCCTTTGTTGTCCATATTATGCCTCCGCATTCAGTCTTTTCGCTGCATTGCCTCAAATACCATCTGTGCCTGTTCCTCCGTGATCTGCGTATTCGTCCAGCACTCATATGCGATCACGCCCTGATAAAGCAGCATTTTCGCCCCATTGAATGCCCTGCCTCCGTGTGTCTGCACCAACTTCATAAACTTCGTCTGGGGCGGATTAAAGATCAGATCATATCCGGTATGGATTCTCTCGTAAAAAGCTTCGTCCGCGATCACCACGTCCTCATCATGGGGATGCATCCCCACACTGGTCGCCTGGATGACCAGATACTTTCGGTCCTGCGGCAGCTTCCCGTAATCTTCGTTCGCCATTGCCTTCACCAGCTCCCGTCCCGCGTATCCGTTGACCTCCTCCGCAACTTTCTCCGCTTTTTCTATCGTCCGGTTCATTAACAGGATCTCATCCGCGCCTTTTTCCGCAAGCAGCACCGCCACCGCCCGTGCCACACCTCCTGCTCCTAGGATCAGCACCTTCTCGCCTTCTATCTTCACCCCATCCGCGCACATGGCACGGTACAGACCGGGCATGTCCGTATTGTACCCCTTATAACCGCCCTCCATGCGCACCAGCGTGTTCACGGCGCCAATCTTCTGCGCCAGCGGGTCGATCTCCTTCAAAAGCGGAATCACTTCGCTCTTGTAGGGCACCGTCACATTCAGCCCCAGCAGATTCAGCGCATAAGCCCCTTTCACCGCATCTTCCAGTCTGCCGGTCTCCACGTGAAACGGCACATAACAGAGTTTCTGCCCCATCAATTCCGCCAGCGTATTATGGATCACCGGGGATAGCGTATGCTCCACCGGATTTCCGATCAGCCCACAGGTACGGGTATATCCGTCAATCGCCTGCATGAGAATTTCCTCCTTTTTTGTGATAAAAATACAGCACAATATACTCCAGCCTTCGCTTCAGCACAATCTGGATCTCCTCCTTGGGATGGATAGGCCTGGTCAGGTAAGTGACAATTCCCGCTTTCTTCGCCCCCCAGACATCCGTAAAAAGCTGATCCCCCACAAACACCGTTGTCTCCGGTTTCGTGGACATCCGCTTCATTGCCTCCTGATAGCCTCTTTTGCCCGGTTTTCCCGCCTTATAGATATATTTACTTCCTACCGCGTCCGCAAAACTCTTCACTCGCGGTTCCTTATTGTTGGACAAAAGAAGTGTATCCAGCCCGATCACTCTGAGCTTCTCAAACAGATCCCTTGCCTGTGCATCTGCCGGTGCCCCGTGGGGCACCAGCGTATTGTCAATGTCAAAGATCACGCCCCGGATGCCGTGTTCGTACAGCTGCCTATAATCAATCTCATAGGCACTGTCCGACTCATGATCCGGGTAAAAAGGTTCCAGCATTCCATTATCCTCTTTCTTTTACTACAGCTGCTGCCAAAGACCGCACTCCGATACCGCCCTGTAAAATGTCGCCATGGGGATCATACTCTGGGCAAACTGCTTGCTGCTTGCATTGCCCACGATCACGGCATCCTCCACCACTTTCTTGGTGCCTACGCCGCCGGGGGTAGCCTCACGGATTGCATTTCGGAACGTCGTGATGCCATATTTCAGGTATTCCGGATCCCCTGACAGTTCATAAGCGATCACCAATGCCTCCAGCAACAGGGTATTATTTCCGCGCCGGTTCAAGCTAGGCAGCTCCTTATAGTAAAAGATACCCCATTCCTTCACATAACAGTTTTCTACTACATCGTCTACCGCCCGGAGCATCAAACCTTTTAACTCTTCGTCGGGGAATTCTCTGTAATACCGCATCAGACTTCCCACCGCAATGGAGATCATGAAGCCCACCCGGATCGCCGTGTTGTCCGTATAGGGCGCTAGCCAATTACCGTATTGCTTCTCCCAGGTATAAAAGTCATTCAGGATCTTCTTACATTTTCCAAGCCACTTCTCGTCTCTGGTCTCTATGTACAGCGCCGTCAGGGTACGCAGCGCCCATCCGGTCTCTCTGGCATTCGCCTCTCCCACCTGGGCATACATGGGCAGATCCAAAAGCCCCATCACATTGGCTCCGATCCCCAGCGCCGTCTCCAGACCTCTCTCATCTCCGGTGAAATGATAATAATCCAGCAATCCCTCCACCCACTCATGAGAGCAGACCATGACACCGTTCACGCAATGACCGCCGGTGTGTTCCCACTGCCCGCCGATATAATGCGGATCCTTGTGATAATGGCACACATCCACGTCCATCCAGTGACTGCAGGACGCAATGTTATAATCCAAAAATCTCCGGATTCCCGTGCGCACATACAAGAGTGCGCAGGCGTGCGGATAATCATACTCATTGTTACACCAGACAAGCCGTCCGCCTCCTCTGCCCTGGGCCGTATAACCGCTGTCATAGGAATCACCGAAATTCATCATTCCGTATGCGCGGCAGTGACCGTCCGCTCTGCCCACCAGGCTTTGCTCCACCTCCGGATCAAACTTGTCACCAAACACATTCAGCCATACGCCGGATTCGGCATGCACTTTCGGGGAGAGATAGGGTCTGTCCGGCATCTGATAGATCAGACTGCGATTGTTGATCTCCGTAAAAGATTCCTCCGCCGCATGGAAAAATAACAGCATCTTCTGCTCTCTGGACATCCCGCTCTGCATTACAACTTTCTCTATGTTTTCCGGCACCAGCATCACCGTCACGCCGTTTTCGTCAGCCTGCACCGCCTTGGGATAATTCTGCTGTGCCTGATAGACCACCGCGGTCACACCGCCCTGGGCATCCGTACAATCGGCAAAGAAAGTTCCGTATAATACCTCTGCGAAATGCTCATTGGCCTCCGTCATCAGTTTCTGGGAATCCACGACCCGATTCACCGTCACGCCGTCCCTGCCCACATGATAGTCTGTCTTATAATTGGAGCTTGCCACACAGGTGCGCACACCGCCTACCAGCTTCCGCTCCACCAGCTGTTCCGCTTCACCCGTTCCCCTTGCATGGAAGATCGGTCCCTCGCCAAAATCCGCCGCATCCACCAGATCTCCGCAGCCGGTGGAATCCAGCTTCTCATGTTTCGGCAGATACTGCTCCATGGAGACCAGTCCCTCGGGCATCCTGCTGTCCGCCGTGCGCAGCACGGAGAATTCCAGAGACGCCACATGCAGCGGATCATCCGTGGTGTTGATGATTCGGTAGGAAATCTCCACCCAAGGCTTCCCTGCCCACGCGGTCAGCTTCACCTCGAAATCAATCTGTCTGTCCGGCACACTTTCCGCATCACTGCCGTCTTTGGCAAACACATTGCTGCCTTTCGCTTTCAGAATCGCGCAGATCGGACCGCTCTCCACAACCTGCCACTGACCGATCCGCACCTGATAGGAATTCCCCTCTCCATCCTTCAGGAAAGGACCTACGAACTGACTCTTATCATACGTCCTGCCTGGCACATGCATCCGGGCAAACAGACTGTCGGTATCGTTCTGTACGCAGAAAGAAAAATCTTGATCCATCCCATCACATCTTGTCTGAACGGATATTCCATTTTGATCTTTACATACCTGCACCGCACCAAAATCAGGGGCAGCTTCCGCTTTGCTCTCTCCGTGCAGATCACACTGAAGCGTCACGCCCTTATTTGCCGGAAGATCCGCCAGAAATCGCAGGAACAAAAACCGCACGGAACCGTCTCCGTGTCTGGATGTCACCTTCGTCTGAAGCGGCAGCACCTTCCCCGCCTGCAGTATTTTCACCTGCTCTGTATCCTTCAACTCTCCCTTTTTCACGGGAATACCGATGTAACACGGCTCCGAAATCCGATCATACCGATAAAGCTTGTCAAACAAAATGTCTATCATGCCGTTATCCTCCTTTAACCGTATGATAAAACAAATTCTCTGTATTTTTCTAGGGCATATTTGTATACTTCCCCTTAAAACACTGTTTTTTTGCGTTAATTAGTTCTTTTCGCATTTATAACCGGAACACAATACCGATGACTGCTCCCACGAGGAACCACAATGCGGGGTGAAGCTTCTTTAACCGCTTCACCTGCAGCAGACCAAACACCACCACCGCTATGATCACAGCCCCCACCGCCGGCGTCAGCTTCCCGTTGTGCTCCACAAACAGAGATACCCTGCACAGTCCCAGGACTGCCGCTGCGATCAATGCAGTCACCGCCGGCCGCACGCCGTAAAAAGCAGCTTTCACATAGGGGTTCTGACTGAAGTTATCCAGGAAACGTGCAATCAAAATGATAATGATCACGCTGGGCAACACCAGCCCAAAAGAGGAAACCAATCCGCCGAAAAGCCCCAGCGTCTGAAATCCTGCATAGGTTGACATATTCAACCCCAGCGGTCCCGGCGTGGATTCGCTGATGGCAATCATATTGGTCAGCTGCTCCATTGTGTACCACGGTTTGACTTTCGTCAGTTCCATCAGGAAAGGAAGCGTGGCCGGTCCACCGCCCACCGCAAACAGCCCGATCTTAAAAAACTCCCAAAAGAGCTCCAGCGCCGTCTGCATCATGGCCTCTCCTCCCGCGCAAAACGCAGCCGTATCTTCTCCCAGATGATCCCGCATAAGGCAGAAACCACTACGATCAGGATCGTCGGGATATCCGTCAACAGACAGAGCAACAGCACGATTCCGCACATGACACAGCAGAATCCGTCCACCAGACTCTTTCGCGCCAATGTGATCACCGTGTTGAGCATCAGCGCACAGACGATGCCCCGCACCCCCATCAGCGCATGCTGCAGCCAGACATTGTCCATGAAATTCTCCAGACAGGCGGCAACCAGCGTGATGATCACCAAAGACGGCGTCACCATCCCCAACGTGGAGAAAATTCCGCCTGCCACTCCTTTTTTCTTATAGCCCACAAAGGTCGCTGTATTCACCGCAATAATGCCCGGCGTACACTGTCCGATGGCATAGCAGTCCACCAGCTCCTCCTCTGTGATCCAATTCTTTTTCTCTACCAACTCGTATTTCAGCATAGGCAGCATGGTCAGTCCACCGCCGAAGGTCAGCCCGCCGATCCGCAGGAAAGCCCAATACAGCTGCCACAGCATTTTCATGTCATTCATACTACATTTCTCCAGATTTGATCAGAGATATTGTATCACAGATCATGGGTTTTGAGAAATGATTTTTCACCATCAATTGACATACGTAATATTACGTGTTAAAATGTATTTAATAACCAAAGAAGGGAGATACTAAAAGATGCCAATGACATCGCAGGAAATGCTTAAGCAGCTAAAGCGAAATGGTTTCGAAGTCATAAGTCAAAACGGCTCCCACATAAAACTTAAAAACAGCTCCACTAACAAGACGGTAATTGTCCCCAACCATACTGTAGACCTAAAGAAAGGTTTGGAACAAGCTATTTTAAAACAAGCTGGTCTAAAATAATTTGATTCAAAACACGGAGGCAACAACATGAAAAAACTATTTTATCCCGCAATCTTTCATAAAGATGAAGAAGGCGGATTTTGGATCACCTTTCCGGATATTCCGGAATGCATGACACAAGGCGACGATATGCAGCAGGCGTATGAAATGGCCGTTGATGCTTTAGGGCTTGCCATTACCAGCCGTGAAGAAGAAAAAGAGGAACTCCCCTCTGCTTCTCAGCCGGATTCCATCTTTGTCAATGCCAATGAGTTTTGTGTCGTGATTGAGTTCGATCTGCTGGCATACAAGCGCAGGCACAATTCCAAAGCAGTGAAGAAAACCCTCAGCATTCCCGAGTGGCTGAACGAGGAGGCCACTGCCCGCGGCGTAAACTTTTCACAGGTTCTACAGGAAGCATTGATACAAAAAATTGGGGCGAAGTGATCTTTCGCCCCCAAACAAACCATAAATAAAATCGGCTCCACTTTTCCTATCAGAGTCCCTGGCTTCCCCCATGTGTTCCTCCGCATATCTCATACATGACATCAAAAATATCTCCCTCAACTCTGACAAAGTACCACCCCAAAGCATCATATCCCACATAGCCATCCTCAAAGAGCCTCAGCCCGATCGTAGTTCCGTCATCCATTGCCAAATACAGATGTGCCTGACCTTGTGTGCGGTAAAAATCGGGCATCGTATCATGCACAAATACAAACTCTCCCTGATCCACTTCATTTAAGAAATCGTTCCACACGCTTTGCTCTATCTCAAGATCATAAATACCGCCCCCTGCCCAGTCCCAATCCTCATGACTCTGGCAGCGAAACCGTTCCACCCTGTCACGCACGTGCAGTCTGTCTTCAAACAGATCACTTCCCGTGGCCAGTGTGATCCCGTTTAATCGGTCCAGAAACTGAATGTACAATGTCGGTTTTCCATCCGCCCCCTCTACTATCCGGCGCCAACAGATCCGAAAATCCGCATCATACCCCTTTACCTCATAAAGTTCTCCCTCAATACTGCCCGCAAACTCCTTTTCATATTCTTCCTGTGCAATTCCCTGTGCAGTACATTCATTTATGGAACCGGTAGCATATCCCAGATATGCCCCTACCAGAGAATCAATATTTTCTGCATCCCCATCATAATAATTAGCTGCCTGTGTATAGATGCCTCCGTGATACACCACAAAACCAATCATGTCCGCCATCATAGCTTCTGTCTGCTTCGGCAGTTCCATTGCAGGAATGAAAACACCTCCCCCCCGCTTTGCCTCATCCCCTGTTCCAACGGATTCCTCCGTTATCAACGCAGATTTCTCTACAGAAGATTCCATCACCGCCAATGCGGAATCCTCATAAAACGAATCCCCACCAGACGGCGCAGGCGCCAGCTTCACCATACGATAGACTGCAAGCCCGCCAAGGAGCAGACAAATACCTGCTGCCGCAGGAATCCACTTTCGTTTTCCTTTTGGCACATCCGCCGCCTCACTGATATAAGCATCCTGTATCTCATCCAACGCATCCGAAAGCATATCCCGATTCAAATCAGTCATATAAGAAAGCCCTCCTTTTTCAAAAAATTCCGAAGTCTGCTGCGGGTACGGGAAAGACGTACATACACATTATTCTCGCTGAGCCTGGAATACTCTGCAATATCGGAAATTTCATCCCCATACCAATATCTGCGCACAAAAATGATACGGTTCTCCCGATCCAGTGTGCCGAGGAATAAATTGATCAGCTTTCCGAGTTCTTTTGCCTCACATTCCTCTTCCACGAGCATCCGGGACGCCAGACACTCCTCCAACTCGTCCAGCGATGCATCATAATGGCTGTTTCTCTTCCCCGCGGTATTGGCGCGATACTTTGTGATGGAAATATTTCGGACAATCCGGCAGACATACGCCTGCAAAGACACTGGATGCTCTGGGGGTATTGTATTCCAACATCCCATATAAGCATCACTGACACATTCTTCTGCATCCTGCTCATTTTGCAGAATATTCTTTGCAATATGTCCGCACAGTTTTCCATACTTCTTTGCCAGCTCTTTTATGGCCTGTTCCGAGCGCTCTGTGAACAATGCAATGATCCGGCTGTCATCCATTTTCACGCCCTCCTTCCCGCTACACTTATATAGTAGCATTCCGTCAAAATTTCTTACAGATATATTTAGCCGGCAAAAAAGAATCCGAACTGATCCTGCAGAGAACGATGTACAATCTCATTATGACGATCATACGATTCCATGTCCCGCAAAACCGTTCGGATATTGATCTCTCCAAGGCTGAAATACGGCAAACAGCCTTAAAATTGTGAACTTTCATTTTGCTTTTTTATTTTCTTTCCCACAAGGCATATGTATAATAGTAACATTCCATATAGTGGTCACAATAATCTTTTAATTCATAATATTCCGTGAGCACGGAGGGCTGTAACAGTTCTTCCGCATCGCACTGATACGGTTTCCATGAAACCACATATCTGGTTATCTGATCCTTCAAATATTTATCCTGCACCGAAACGATCTTGTCATAATTCAGATTGGTGGAACAAAAATAATAAACGTCGGGGACCTGATCCAGCACGGTATAAATCCCACAATCCAAAAAACCATAGTTTAATATTGTCTGTTCCTCTCCTCCCGCCTGCCGGATCTGCTCCGCAAACCGAAACTGCGGCAATTCAGCCTTCGATACCCCTAAAAGATACGTATTATCACTGATGGGATATCCGGCCACGCTGGAAATCCCTAAAACAACCATAGAAACTGCCATTCCCCAAAAAGGGGATTTCGCAAAATCCGAAAAACAGGTCCATTTCAAAAGCAAGGCGCAGATTGGGAACAATATACCGAATATAGCCAGCGGCAATCCATAATAAGATTGATCAGCTCCACCGATATATTGCCCGGCAGCCAGGCCTCCCGCCATCGCAAACACCGTTATCCTCTCCAGGATTCCGATCTGTGTGATCTTTCCCGGCAAAAACAGATATCCCACAGCGCCCAAAATAATGGGAGCCGTGAACATCAGATTTCCTTTTCGTATCAGAAATGCTTTCGGAAGCACTACAATATTTCTCAACGTTTTACCAAAAGAAAACTTGTCCGTAGGATAACTGTATATATTATCCCACAGATAGGTTCCGAACCACGATGCATATGCATTATGGATCCCGAAGTAGATCAGCCACGGTACTGTCGCCAGAATAACCGCTCCCGCGAAGACCAGCCCCAAATGAATTGCCTCACGCCTCTGTCCTGCCTTCCAAAAATAAAAGACCATGATCAGAAAAAATACAGCATGCGCTCCGACTAATGTAAACTTTGACCAAAACAAGACTCCTGCCAGAAATCCGTTGATGACAACCGTACCCGTTTTTATTTCTCCGGTCTTTAAAAGCCTAAGTATACTATATAAAGCATAAGAAAGCATACTGAGGGAAAATTCTTCCAGACTTCCGCCATGCACAAACGCCCCCGATATCACAATGCCAATACAATAGACCGGCATAAACCATAGCGCAGGCCTCTCCGCATATAAACAGATTGTCCGATACGAAAATACAAGAAACAGAAATAAGCTGATCACTTCCAAGAGAAAAATACCGTAAAAATCACAATGGGATATCAAGTATCCAATTCCATAGAGCAGATATAAATATGGCCCCTTATGATCATACAATTCCGCATAAATGACCCGTCCTCTCACCATACCTTTTCCCATGGTAAAAAAAACATTGGCATCATACCAGTCATTGAACGGGTATAACGGAGAACATTTTGAATAAATGAAAAGCGCAACAAACGCAGAAATTCCACAGACAAGATAACACAGGACCATCCGCCCGGATTGTCCATCAAATAATTTTCTTTCTTTATATTGATTATCTGCCATAAGGTCAACCATCTTTCCCGACAAACTTTTTTTCTATTTATTATACTGTTCCCCCTGTATCCCGTCAAACAGAATTTGATGCTTTTACCTGTCCCTGCCCTTTATTTCTTATAGTCCCTCGATCCACGAGAAAAACTTATCCAGCCCCCGGTTCTCTTTTCTCGTTTCCAAAAACATGCCTGCAGTGTACCAGGAATGCGTATTCTTTCACCTGAAACATTTTTCGATATAATCCAAAATAACTGAAGCTTTCGCGCAGATAATCATTCATTCAACTTCTCCTTACCAAAGAAACGGAATCACCTTATGCTTCACTTTTTTCTTATACTCCTTATATCCCGGCAGTCCTTGTTCCAGTACTGCTTCTTCATTACGGATGCGCTTTGCGATGATCGGAATATAAGCGAGCAGGATCACAAAAGAAATAACAGAGCCAAGCACCAGCGGCATCATCAGAAATAACACCAGCGTACTCATATACATCGGATGACGGACAATCCCGTACAGTCCGGTATCTACAACCTTCTGGTTTTCCTGCACCTCCACTGTACGGGAGAGATAGACATTCTCCCGCAAGACCTCGGCATAAAGCAGATAAGCCCCAAGAAAAAGAACCGCCGCCAGATAAGACACCCATGCAGGCAGCAGGATCCATCCAAAACGATTGTTCAATCCTGCCACTACAAAAGCTGCAAGAAACATGATCCCGCTTAAAGCGATCACCGTTTTTTGCTCCGATTCCTGCTCTTTTGCGTCAAGTCTCTTCCGAAGCAGCTCCGGACTCTTTTTCATCATAATACATCCTGCAATGAACATCGGAATAAACAGGATTCCCATCAGTAGCCAGCCCTGCCAATATGCCAGGGATCCCGCGGGCAGAAACAGCAACACGCCCACCAAAACCAAGCCACTTATAAATTTTATGATTGCCTGCACAAATAACTTCATATCCATTTTTTCAAAAACTCTTTCGCTGTGATCTCTGCTTTCTGCGGATAGGTAAACTCATTTTTCGCTGCAACCGCAGCTGCCAGTTTGCTGAATAGCTCATGCGTATGAATCAATGCATTTTGCACATCTTCTTTCTCATAATGGGCATAGCAGTTTTTCAGTTTATCCAGGATCCACGCATCCGCCCAGCGGTCAAGAAATCTTCCGTCATGCCAGACATCCTTTCCCTCTGTCTGCCAGCAATAAAGTTCTATCATCCGAAGCAGGTAATTCTTCAGATAGCCATCCACACACATCTTTGCCGACCACAGTTCCCCGCGCATCAATTTCTTCGCCGCCCAGATATTGTGGAAATAAAAATCATTTGTCATATTTATAAATTCTTCCTGACTCATCCGGGGACGGGAAACGGATGACTTTACATACTCCCCAATCATGTCGGAATACCCTGCCTGATCATACAGGATATGATATCCCCGGTTCATCACCCACTGCGCCACACCCATTTTCACCGCATTCGTAAACTGCTCCGGCGTGAATAGAATCATATCCACATCTTTGTCTTCCTCATAGATCATGCGATACTCTTTGCCACCACCCAGCGTGGGCTCGACAAACGCAATGCTTATCTCACCAAACTTTGCCGGATACTCTCCTGAATACCACCGCTCCGGAGCATCGGTCACAATGATCAGATCCAGATCCGAATATTCATCTGCCTTTACGGTCTGTCTGGTGGTCGACCCGATGGCGATCACCGCTTTTATCGCAGGATCGCCCTCGGCATCATAAAGAATATTCTTTTTGATGTCACAAAATCTGTCCGTCATTGTCTGCATAAGCAATGTTCCCATACGCTTACAGAATGCATCTATCTCTTTTTCCAACAGGCGAAATACATTTGCCACTAAGTATCCATCCGCTACCGCATGATTCATACGAACCGATATCGGCATCAAGAATCTCCCATTCTCCTCACGATATTTTCCCCAGTTAACGATCGGCAGAAAATAAAGAAAGCCATCCGGCAGTTCAATATTCAGCGAATCATAGGACAGCCAGGAAATATAGGATGCGTCAAACCAGTTCGGATGATTTTCCATATCCAGTCCATACTCCCTCGTCAGCTTTGCCTTCTCAAGATCATCGACAACATCTCTGTAGAATATCTCATAATCCGGATCGTAGCTTGTATATACCGGTGTGCAGGTCTCGGTATCCTCATGGAAAACATACTGCGTAGGATTGATCACCTCATAGCAGATCAGTTCATCTGTCTGCCAGAGATACCCCATCCTGTAATCATCCCGTGAATTCAATACCTTAGAAAGGATATACAGGAAATTGATATAAAACTTTGTACCACTCTCCTTCGAACATTTCACAAGCTCCGTCACATCAACCCTCGCTGTCATGGAAGTCGAGCACTTGCAATCCTCTGTAAAATGTCGGTATACACCTTTCCTGTAATAGTTTTCTTTATCTATGATTCTGTAGTTCATACCGCTACTTCCTTTACCTGATAAGCCATGGGCGTGATCTTTTGCCCCGTATAATCCGCTTTCACTGCTTCAAACCATCTCCCACAAGCGTCCTGGTTTCCATCCGTCTTTTCCACTCCTGCCTGGTCAGTCTTGTAATATGCTCCGTACGGATATCATTCATCAGCTTCCAATGGATATCCTTTTCCGTGTGATGATAAGTAAAGCCGCATTTTTCCTGAGCCCGCTTGGATTTCTCGTTTCCCTCGAAGTATCCGCACCATAGGCTCTGAAGTCTCAGATCGACAAAAGCGTGACGGATCAGCTCCCTGACCGCTTCCGGGATCAGTCCCTGTCCCCAGAAAGGCACACCAATCCAATATCCGATTTCCCCTTCTGTATCCGGAAGTCCGATATTGCTTTTCTCTCCTATCAATACTCATCTTAAGACTCATCATATCGAGCAACAGTATAGCTAATATTCATTAGCATGTCAAGCAGTCATGCCTGAAAACACAGGCTTTCAGACATTCATTCCGTCAGGCACTTTTGTCTCTGCTTCCGGCGTATACAGCCTGCTCAGATAGATGCAATATCCGATCGCAGTGACTATCGTTACCCCGATATAGATCCAGTCTGCCAGCTCGTTATCCGCACCATAGAGCGAGAACACGTCAGTCAAGGCGTGCGCTATGATACACGGGATCAGGCTGCCGCTCTTATAGAATACCATTGTAAGGATGAATCCCCAGCTGATAGCAAAGATGATCTGCATCACAGTTTCAAAACTTGCCTGCCCTGCAAACAGGTTCACGATATGACCTATACCAAATGTTACTGCGGAAACAATGATCGCCGGAGCGGCTTTTCCGTTTCCAAGCATCGCCTTGAACAGGAATCCCCTGAATATCATTTCCTCCACAAAACCAACAAGGATCATAGATAAGGTTGCCAAAATAAGTTCTGCACCCTTGTAGGAAAGCGAGAATCCGTCCCAGAGATTTCCGGTAGCCAGTACAAACATCGGTATAAAGAACAGATATTTTTTCATATTCTTAGGAAATCCGTTAAGCCCGTACTTTACCTCAAGATGGTTTGACCTGACAAATGCGGTTATTCCAGCGGTAAACACGATCATTGCAAGCAGCCACCAGGCACTTCCATAGCCGAACTGTCCCTTGATTGGAGCCATGACCACGCAATATGCCACAATCCACAGGACAGCAAAAAGAACCTCTTTCTTTTCGTAGAATTTACGCATTTTCACATCCCCTTTCTTGAAACAACCATGCCGAAGAATACATTTTCAAGCAGCTTCCTGATCTGCTCTTCATCGTATTCCATGGAGTTATTAGCCAGAAGACTGGCAAGCCCATGTGCCACGCAAAAGAATGTCAGAAACATCTCCCTTGCCTGCTCTGTACCCACCTTCAGACCGCTTGCCATAACTTCCAGAATCCCGGACAGTCCCGGATCACGCAAAAGCGCTCCGATATCTTTCCCCCCAAACTTATCTGTCTGGAAAAGAAAGCGAAACAGATTCTTTTCCTCATGTCCGAACCTGACATAATTCAAACCCAGCGCAAGCATCGGATTCTCATCCGTTTCTTTTGGCATGATGTATTCCGTATGACACCTATCCGCCATCTCATAAGCCGCTTCCCGGATCTCATCCACGGTCTTAAATGTATAAAGCACCGGTTGTGTAGAACAGCCCAGATATTCAGAAATCGTTCTGGCATTCAAATTCTCATGGCCTTTCGCCCTGACCACCTCAAAGGACGCATCCGCAACCATCTTTTTCGTTATCTTTACTTTCGGTGGCATATCCTCATCTCTCCATTTCATTCCGGTCGGCGCAGAGCAATCGTCCACCGAACGATTTGCGCCTTTTTATAATTATCGTTATATAATCCTTATTATATTATAATTTCCCGAGTTGTCAAGAAACCCGATCAAAAAAAGAACCGGTGTCACCCGATCCTTTTCTCTGATCTATTTTTACATTTCTACTTTAGTACTTTTAAAAAGACTTCTCTGACATATAGTTCCATATATCCCACACCTTTCTCATTTTAACAAGGATATCACACATTCTCTGATAAGGCAATTTAACATTGCAGTTTTTTAATTTTTTTAAATTTCTGCAACGTTAACGCCTGTTTTCTATAAAATAAGAGCGCGTTTTAACAGGCAAACGACCTCTATTCCGGTCGTCCATGCAGTATAGATGCTTATATCATACTGTTATATCATGCCGTTATCTCATACCGTTCCCTCATACAGTACCTTGTCTCCAATTTCAACACGCTTCACGCCCTGCTCCTTTTTCCGGTTGAAATTAAAACTCAGCATATATCCGGTTTCCAGTTTCCAGTATTCCAGATATTCCAGGATCTGTGCCTCTCCCTCAGCATTGTAACGCTCACCACGCCAGATTTTCAGCTCTATGATATACTGTTTTCCCAGATAATCCACGATTACATCCGTGCGGGTCTGATCCCTAGTCTGGGCCTCGATATAGTAATTGCCTGTCCCGTTGATGATCGGCTTTAAGTAAAGCAGGAACTGTTCCCTGCCGTCTTTTTCCTTGAACTTATCTACAAGCGGCCCGCAGACCTCCGTATAGGTATCGATAAACCGCTCGAGGATCAGACGCATATTCAGCTTTCCGTCTTCCACGAATTGATTTTTTGCAAGCTGACCTTCTTTGGAAAACACGTTACTCTTTAATTCTTCGTCCGAGAGGAAAAGATTATAGAGCATCGTTTCGAAAATTCTGTTCGAAATCCGCACCATATTATGATCATTTCGGATCAGACCATACATCTGCATTTGTACAACGGCATCCTGCTGTGCATTCCATGTGATTCTTGCACCTTCCATGAGAATACTGCGGATGGATGCCTTCAATTCCGGATAGTTATTCAAATTCTTTGTCAAAGACTGGAACAGTGTGTTGTTTTCGGCAAGTATCAGTTTCACCGCTTCATCTATCCCGTTCCGCGTCCATGCCTCTGAAATGCTCATCATTTTGGACACTTCCATATCAATGAGCTGACAGATCCGGCTCACCAGGAAAGGATATCCGTTCGTGTAATCATGGATGATCTCCGCAATCTGCTCCGTGTTCATCCCCGTATGATGATCCGCTTCATAATCGTCAAGCATCCCCCGTATACCGTCCTTGGAGAAACTCATATCAATCGAAAAGTCGGTGGCTATGTTCCATGGGCTGTTTTCTTTCGCCTGTGCATCATCGCGAATTTTACTCTTCAGGTGCTTTACATCCGTCACACCTGCAAGGATAACGGATTGAAATGTCTTTATCCCTTTGGCATCTCTGTTAATATAATTATCACGCAGTTGTGCCAGGAAATCCAAGAACACCTGATTGTTCGTCGCACTGTCCACCTCATCTATGATCAGTACAACTTCTTTTTCGGATGCATCGCACCATTCCAAAAGCACATCAAAGAGATCGCCCAATTTGGTTTTACTCTCCGAACCGGCAAACAGATTATCTATTTCCACCTTTATCTCTGCCGGGATATCTTGCTTTCTGCGGAATTCCCTGCGCAATAATCTGCAAAACTCTCTTACAAAAGACGGTTCGTCCGCAAAACCCGCATTTCCTATCCCTTCAAAACTGGTACTGATTACCGCATATTCTTGATCTAAAGCGCCTGCAAGTGCTGTCAGCGTCGTGGTCTTCCCATACTGCCTCGCCCTGTTGATCGTGAAATATTTTCCCGCATCCACAAGCTTTTTGATCTCTTTTACACGCTCTGTGAGATCGACCATATAATGTTTTGCCGGAATACAGACAGCTGTCGTATTAAACTCTCTCATTTTACTTCTCCCTCACACCAATTATCCACCCGCTTCAACAGACAAACGACCTCTATTCCGGTCGTCCACGGGAACTGATCCACCGCTACAGCTTTTTCCACCTGATAGCCCCCCGCCAGGAATGTATCCAGATCCCGCACCAGGCTGGTAGGCTTGCAGGAAATATACACAATACGTTCCACTCCATAGGAGATGATCTTGGGCAGCGCCTTCGGATGAATCCCGTCCCTGGGCGGGTCCAGAATAATCAGGTCCGGCTTTTCCGAAAGCCCGTCCACCACCCGGAGCACATCCCCGGCGATAAACTCGCAGTTGGAAAGGCCGTTGGCGGCCGCATTCTTCCTGGCCGCCAGGACTGCCTCCTCCACGATCTCCACGCCCACCACCTTTTCAGCCACAGGCGCAAGAATCTGGGCTATGGTTCCGGTGCCGCTGTACAGGTCAAAGATGACCCGGGGCGGGTCGGCCATGCCCTCCAGGGCGTACTCCCGCACCTTCCCGTAAAGCACCTCCGCTCCCAGGGAATTGGTCTGGAAAAATGAAAACGGCGTAATCTCAAAGGTCAGCCCCAGAAGCTCCTCATGGATGACCGGAGAACCATACAGCACCTCCGTGCCCTCATCCTTCACCACGTCCGCCACGGAATCGTTCCTTGTATGAAGAATCCCGGCAAACCTGCCCTCCAGGGGAAGCGAAAGGAGCGCTTCCTTCCAGCCGGCAAGGAGCTTCGTCTCTTCATCCCTGTCCATCTGTGTGGTGGTCACCAGGCAGACCAGCATCTCCCC
>DFDT01000057.1 GCA_002368865.1 Lachnospiraceae bacterium UBA3821
TGATGAGTGAAGAGGTCGCGCGACTTTTGATCCGTCGCTTCCGTCAGGGTTCTACGATCATCTGCGGCGGAAATTCCTCTGGTAAGACTACGCTTTTGAATGCGCTGAAGGAGACACTGCCGGATAATATGGCGGTGCTGGTGACACAGCAGGCGGACGAGCTGACCACGATGTATCATCCGGACATGATGTTTCTGCACAGTCTGCCGGGCAGCGGGGAGAGCAAGGTGAATTACGATCTGAAACAGATCAGTATCGCTGGACTGACTATGGATGTGGATTTTTTCATCATCGGAGAGATCAAAGGAGCGGAGGCTTTGTATTTGTTAAATGCGGCCTGCACGGGACAGATCTGCGCGGCAACCATTCATGCATCTTCTGCGGATAAGGCGGCAGATAAACTTGCGGATTATGCCATGTATGAGAGCCGGTATGCGAGAGATGAACTGATGCGGATGCTGGATTGCTTCCAGACCTTTGTGTTTATGGATCATTACAAGGTTCGGCAGATCTATGCCTGTAAAGGCTGGAATGAGGAACGAAAAAATCTGGAATACCAAAAATTATTATAGGAGAGATGGGATACAGAATGAAAACAATTATTTTTATTACGTTATTTTTGTTGCTGTTCATTGGCTTGCTTTTATTGTTTGGACGGATCAGGTGGCTGGAGAAAATAAGCGCCGCTCTGCGACGGGGGCGGGAAGGCATGGATGAAGCCGCAAGAAGGCGACTGTTGGAGAATCGACGACAGCTTCTGACGTTGCAAAGGGAGCACAGGATCTGGTATCGGTTGGAGCAGGAATTAAATTACAGCGGTTGGAAAAGACGGTTTCCGTATCTGACGGCAGAGATCTGGCTGGCCGGAAACGTTGTCCTTGGAGTTGGAGGGATGCTTCTGCTTACCCCTTTATTCGGGTGGTGGAAGGGACTGATCGGCATCGGTGCAATATACGGATCGGAGTATCTGATCCTATGCATCTGTAAAGCAAGATCATTTCGAAGTGTAAATACCAATCTGATCAAATTTCTTGATTTTCTCGGGAACTACAGTATCACCGCCGGAGAACTCACCGGCATTTTCAGGCAGATCAGCAAATATTTGGATGAACCGCTGCGCTCGGCGCTGGAAGAATGCAGTAACGAGGCGCAGACCACAGGGGACAGCAGTCTGGCACTGCTTGCCATGGCGGAAAAAATAGAGCATCCGAAATTCAAAGAATTGGCGAGAAATATGGAGATCAGTATACGTTACTGTGCGGATTTCACAACGCTGGTAAACAGCAGCCGCAAAAATATGCGGGAATATCTGCGTCTGGGCGGAGAACGGAGAAGTATGATCCGAGAGGCTTTGATCAATATGATTCTTTTGCTAAGTATGTCAGTGGTGACGCTTTTTATTGTGAATGGATTGATCGAGACCTCTATATGGGTGCTGTTGTGGAAAACCTGGCCGGGAAGGATTGCTTTTGGAGTTGTATTGTTCATTATGGCTCTCTTTGTCGGAAAAATATACGGGTTGAATCATTAGAAAATCGGTGTGGGAAAGGAGGTGAGAAATTGAGTGACATGAATCTGCTGATGGGAAGAAGGATCAGTATGACACTGACCGCAACTTTTTTGTTTGGTCTGATCTTTATATTGGGCAGACAGCGTCCGGAGCGTAAAATTCTGAGTGCCTGCATGGAGCTAAAGGGATATCTGAGCGCAAAGCAGCAAAAGTCCGACTGGTACGGACGCACATCCGACTGGCTGCGGAAGAAAGGTGCAGACATTCATTTTGGTACATGGATGCAGCCGACGGTATGGCTGGCAATGCGGATCGTATTTGCCGTTATAGGTTTTGCTGTCGGAAATATATGGTCGTTCTGGAGCGGAGGGATCGTTGCGTTTGCTTTGTATGAACTGCCGTATATCCTGGTGTGGTATCTGAACAATCGGGACAATGAAAAAATGATCCCGGAGATTCAGTTGATCTATCATGCGCTGGAAATTCAGATCAGAGCGGGAGTCTATGTGGCGGATGCATTGACGGAGTGTTATGCGGGCGTACAGGAGAGGCGGCTGCGCCAGGCATTGCTGGATCTGGCGGGAGCGATCACCATGAAAGCAGACATTTATGATGCAATGGAACAGTTTCAGGGAAAATTTGATAACCGCTATATCGATGCACTCTGCATTACGATTCTGCAGACACTGGAGTCCGGACAGGCACTGGAATTGCTGGGAGATATCGCAGAGCAGGTGCGGGATATGGAGGTCGCGGTTATGAACCGCAGAAAGGGAGCCCTGGATCGCAGCATCACATTTTATCAGCTGGGCATTCTGGCTGCAATGCTCGGTATGGTCATCTATGCGTGTGTAACGCAAATGTTTACGGCAGCTTTAAGTTTCTAGCAAAAAAAGTCAAATAAAGAAAAGGAAGGTAAAAAACATGAAAGAAAGAATCAAAAGAGTTATGGCAAACGGATGGAATAAAGTATTGTGGAAAAAGGATGCGGGGATCGACGGGATTTTGGTGACAGTCGGGTTGTGCATTATTGCATTGCTGCTCTGTGTCGTCATGAAGGACAGCCTGTCTACGTTTATCACGACGCTGGTAAGCTCCATGACATCGAAAGCGACCACGATCCTGAACGGTACGGTATCTTCAGGAATGATCCTGTTATGAAGAAGGAACCGGGTACCGTGGCCAATATCATGGTCACAGGAATCTTTATTCTGGCAATGACGATCGTACTTCTGGCGTTTATGGATGACATGCAGTTGATCCAGCAGAAAATGGAGGTGGATCAGATTGCCAGAAGATATATCCTGCGCATGGAGACGGTGGGTTATCTTCAAAATTCGGATCAGACCGAACTGATCGCCGAATTGACAGAGTGGGGTGTGACGGAAATTGATCTGGGGGCAACCACTGTAAGCGAAGTGGGATATGGCGGCCGCATTGTGCTGGAGATCAGAGGAAAATTGGGAGGGCAATATGCATTTTGGGAAAAGCGAACGTCAACAGCAAAATACTAGGAGGAAGGACAGCGGACAGGCGGAATGGGTTGTCGGTCTGTTCTGGACATTGATCCTGAGCATTTTGTTGTATGCACAACTGCAGATTGCTTCCTGGCGTACCACAGGCATGTATATGGAGGATGCGCTTGCAGCCTCCAATCTTGCCTCGGCGCTGGTCGATATTCAGGAGTACGGAAAGACCAACAAAGCGATCATCCCGGACGCTGAGCAGGCATATGAAATTTATCTGGAAGCATTGCGGGATAATCTGCAGTTGGATGAACAGTGGGAATGCCAAAACAAATCATTGATTTCGGGAAAAGTAGAGGTGGCGGATTACATTGTCTATAATGTGGAGCAAAACAGAGTTATAGCAGCTCGCGTGGGAGCGAATGGTTGTGTGACAGAGCGCTGGGACGGAGAGAAAGGGGTACTTACGGCGCCGGATGGGGGTGTGATAGAACATCCGGGAATTTACAGTGAGATCATATTTCCGGTGCAGGGATCTTGGGGAATCACGATCATGGCGCATAAAGGGAAACTTGTAGATATTGTGGTAGAAAGGAGAGAAGAATGAAATCTGATGATAAATCAATCGGACAAAAAATATGGATTGGAAGCGCGGTTGCTGCTTTGGTCGCAGCGTTCGGAATCTTTATGTTAATGCTGCACTTGGAGAAACAGACTCTTTCCGGTTTTGAAAAGGAGGCTGTTTATGTGGCGGAAAAAAAGATTCCCAAGGGTCTGCAGATCACGGAAAAGAATTATCAGGAGTATCTGACTTTGACGGAATTGGATAAAGAACAGGTTCCGCCTACGGCAATCCGTTTCTGGGAGCAGGTGGCAGATCATGCGGTGAAAGAAGATATTGACACGGGAGTATTTGTGAGTACCGGTATGTTCGAATCCTATCAGGAGATTACGGCCAAGATGGAGGAACCTGTTATAGCAGGATTTAAGGCGGATGACTTGTATCAGGTGGCAGGCGGTGTACTGCGGGCAGGTGACAGGATCCATATTTATACGGTTTCTGAGGACGGCAGAGCCGGATTGGTATGGGAATCCGTATATGTGGAACAGGTATTTGATGGTGCGGGAAATGCAATTGCGGTGGATAACAATACATCTCCGGCGCAGCGCGTGAATGTGTATCTGGACGCCGCGGATGTCGAATATTTTTATACGGAGCTTGCGCGGGGCGCGCTGCGGGTAGTAAAGGTGTGTGACTGATGCAAAGAAGATATAAAATAGGATTGCTGCTTGTTGGTATTTTGGCTGCTTTGCTTCGGATAGAAATTCGCGCGGAGGCAGGCAGCATTTATAACAGTTCGTATGTAACCTTTGCTCCGGACGGGAGGGCCTGGACAACAAATGCCAATGATCAGAATGTAAAATGGTATCGGGATGACGGTTCGGATGATGTGATCACAGGGGTGCAGGCAGGAATACGGCAGTTAGCGGAAGGCGAGCATTATTATGAGATACAAAGATCCGGAAGTATCCCGGTTGCAAAATGGAAAGTTGCATTATCCAGGGTAAATTGCTGCCATATGGATTATCCAGGTTCGGATTATCATGGCATTCCATATGAGAGGAATGTTTGTCTGAGACCTCACTTTTCTGCATGGAATCCTATATGCGCAGACTGTGGGAAGAAAATTACTGAAATGCATTTTTATATGAGCAGAGAGGCCGCAGCAAGTCTAGCGTATCTGGAAGTGGGAACTGGGATTGATTATTATTATCTATGTCCGTTTAGCCACAATTTAGAACAGGGAAGTGGTGTTCCTGTCCATAAATGTAAGGCCATTTCCAAAAACAGATACCGGGTGGATTATATACCGAATGCCGATGAGGAACCTTATTCCGGTTATATGTCCCCCAGTTTTCATTTTTATGATAACACTGTATGGTATGAGGGAAGTGAAGTTACGCCCCAGACACATTTGAATAAAAATACCTATCAGAGAATCGGATGGAAATTTGTCGGATGGAATACCATGCCAGACGGTACGGGAGATTTTTATGGGGATGAAGCGGAAATATATAACCTGTGTACGGATCAATATGAGCCGGAATCCGGACAGGGAATTGTACAGCTTTATGCGGTATGGCAGAGATGCAGCGGACAACTTGATCTGTTATTGGAGGACTGCACTTATAAAGATCACAGGGGAGTCTATTCTGTGATCAAAGCTTATGGAGAGAGTTACGAACCGGATATGAATAGCCTCATTCCCCCAAAAGGTTGTACGGTTTCCTTTTATACCGGGGATGGGCAACAGATTCCTGATATTCAGGGAAACTTGCATTTTGTGGAATGGGTGCCGGTAACGACGCTTGCAGGAAAATTGGAGGGAAGTGTCTATTGGTTTTGGGGACCGGATGGAAGCAGGGATATGATCCGCCCGGTATTTGCCAGAGATCCGATCACTTTGCCAAAGCCTGAAAAGGAGGGAATATCTTTTGGCGGCTGGTATTATGATGAAGAGTTTTCCGAGTTTGCCGGCACAGGCGGGGATGAATATGTGCCGGAAAGAGATGTAACACTTTATGCAAGGTGGGTAGAGTTACAGTTGGAAGCTGTAGATAACTATGTGGAATATGGAGGGAGCGGAGCAGTTGATCTGACATGGAGACAGCCGGATGAGAGGGATAAAATGTATCAGGTGTTTCAGAGTACGGACGGAAAAACTTGGAACCAAATATACACAACGAGTGATATCAGGAGTACGGTTCAAGTAGATTTCTCTTTTGCAGGAGACGGAGAAAAGCATCTCTATGTGACCCCGTATAGCGGTTTGTATCGTATCTCTGTATACGGTGCACAAGGCGGGGAATATAAAGAATTTATAGGAGGATACGGCGGCAGAGTAGTTGGAATTTTTTGGTTGGATCGGGAAGAGTATCTGGCGGTTCAGGCAGGCATGCAGTATGGAGACAGTACTGGCGGCAAAGGTAATCCTTATGCGGGCGGTGGTGGTTACAGTGCAGTGCAATCGGAGACAAGAGGATTGCTCCTGATGGCCGGTGGTGGCGGTGGAGCAGGTGAAAGTGGAAACGGCTTGCCGGGCGGATCAGCACAAAGTCTTACTGTGAACGGTTCCTGCGGAGAATCCGGGGGAAGCGGCGGTGGTGGAGGCTATCAGGGCGGATGTGCAGGAGAACTGATCGTGCATCACCACCTGCCGGGAATCTGCAATCACGTTCATCAAGGAGACGCATCAAGTTATGGAGGGTGTTATACCATACCGGTCTCATGCGGGAAAACGTTGGAACATATTCTCACGGGAACAACTACATGGTACTGGGGAGGCCCGGATGAGGATTACTGTCCTAATTGCGGAGCCGATGCATCCAAAGGGGAAAGCTGTAGTGGCCATGAAACAGAACATTATAAGCATGTTTGTCCGGTCCATGGAACCCAATCCAGAAATGATGACGCCGATGTACCGTCTGTGTGTACGGTGATTGCTTGTTATGCGGTGGGATGTGGACAGACGGAAGCTTATATATGCGGCCGCCATGAGAATGAAATCATCAGTTCCAAACCTGCTTATGGAGGCAGCAATTACGTAAACAGAGGAATTGCACGCTTTTATTCTGCGGAGCAGGGCGTGCGGCAAGGAAACGGCTTGGTCAATATACAGTCAGAAGCGGTGGGATATCATCTGAACACAGAGCTCTTGGGTGTAAAAGCGACCGACCGGAATGCACCTGAAACAATTCGATTGAAAGATGTGGAAAGAGTAATGGAAGGCATAGATGTGATCAGGGTGCGATGGAAAGAGCCAACAGATAAAGGGACAAAGTATTTCCATCAGGTAAAGTCGTATGCTATGGACACATTTCATAACATCGGAATTTCTAATGTGACGGAAAATATTTTGACGTCAGGTGTAGCAGGATATTATTACTGTGTGGATTATGATCCATCTAAAGATTTTAATAGGCAGGAATTTTTCTTCATAGAGCAACCGGAAGTTCATGTGATTCTGACAGATGAGATACAGTATCTTCATGTTGCGCCAGTAGATGTGGCGGGAAATATTGGCGAGATTACTCATGTGTCGCTTGGGACAAAGCAGAAGGGACCGGAGGATGTGCAGTGGAATCTTTATACAAAACCATTGCTGATAGAAGAAAGCGAACATGTTTATCAGGATCTGCAGGAATCAGTTTATTATGTAAAATGTGATGGCAAAACGCCCTTCATGTTGGATTTTGCTTCTTACATGGATGGCCCGGCGACAGAGCGATTCCAATTGAATTATAGCATTATAGAAAGTATACCGGAGGGAGAAGAGTTTGCCAGAAATGTGGTTTATTCTCCTTCTCAGAATCCGATGGGGCAAATGTTGACGATCAATGCTGGGGACTTGGGATTTTCGGCAGAAGGGATTTCCAGGCTGCAAAAGGGAAATTATGTAACGTTGCAAAAAGAAAACTATGGGAAGAATGTCAACCTTCGTCATGCATTTGTGTTGGGATCCGATGCTGATCATATGCGCATAGAACTGATACCTGTTGCCGGGGCCGAAACGGAAACTGGTACAATTTATTCTGACAGAGAAGCGGACGAGAAAAACGGTATTGTGCTGATTGGAGACGGAACAGCGCCGGATATTTACGGGTTGGATCGGTTGGAAGAACTACATGTTTTAGACAGACGGAAAGAGCAGATACAGTTACGGCTGACAGCGGAGGATGCTCTCAGTGGGGTCAGAGAATTTTATGTCCAGATTGAAAATAAAGACAACGGCGCGAGAAGAAAGATATACCCTGACGGAAATGGTGAGATATGCATTGACATTACGGAGGACATTCCTGTTTTCAGCGGAGATTTTTCTGTATCGGTAACGGCAATCGATCAGGTGGGAAATGAAAACACGGTTTGCTATACTACACTGGAGTTTGATCTGCAGGCAGAGGTAGAACGGATTCTGGAACCCCATGCGTCTGCTTTTCAATGCGGAGAGAGTGGAATCCTGAAAATTATTACCTGGGGATATGCGGATCGGGTGGAGGTGGAATTCCCAGAGGTAATGACAAGGCAGGATGATTCGCTCAACCGGGTTTATGTGTATGATTTGAAGACGGCCTATAAACAGGAGGAATCATTCGAATTTCAGGTGCCGTTGTATGTTCCGGAAAGTGCGGACTATCAAGTGACAGTACGTGCCTATAAGGGAGATGCGATGTTGGAACAGCATCCGGCTTTTGCTGTGATAGAAGTATCAGGTACGGTGCTGAACGAACTGCGCACAAGATTGAGATAAGCAGAGGGATTGCAGTATGGTTGCATGGACGACAGGGCTATTATTATGGTGTGGGAAAAAAGATGCGGCATGGTCAATTCATCTGTTTCCTAAGGAGAAGCGTCTGCTTCTGTTTGTAAGTCTGATTTTGGAAGGATTGAATCTTTGGTGCTGTCAGCGAAAACCTGTCTATTGGATATTGGGCGGAGCGGTATTTGCAGGCTGTCTTCTGACAGCCTGCGTAATGGATCTGGCAGAGCACATGGTGTATCGATATGTGTGGATTGTATGCGGAATTGTCGAGATCTGCTGGGTGCTGACGGAATCTTTGGTAATACGGACAGAACAATGGACAAGCTGGCTTTTTTTTGTCGGACTGCAGCAGATTTTGTTTGCCCGAATGTATGGGAGGGCGGACTGTCATGCGTTCTGTATCTGCGGCGTAAGATGGATACTGGAGGGCGGTGGATTTGAACTTTGTGTGATACATATGGCGGTAGCCTTTGCCTTGTTGACAATGGTACAGATTTTCCGTGGAAATGTAAGCGGAAAGGGGAAACTGAAACAGGCTGTTCCGATGCTGCCATATATCACAGTCGGATTCTGGATCTGTATGATTTGGATGAACATGGGATAAACGGATTGGCAAAATATCATTGACGAAGAAAAGGAGATAAGCCTATAATATCCCTAAAAGGGAGGGTTGGCTATGGCGCGTACTTCAAGCGGGATTACCATTTCATTGTGTATGATCGTCAAAAATGAGGAAAAGGTTCTGGCGCGTTGCCTGGACAGTGTTGCGGATCTGATGGATGAGATTGTGATCGTGGATACCGGTTCTACGGATCGGACGAAAGAGATTGCGGCACGTTACACGGATCAGATCTATGATTTTGTATGGATCGACGATTTTAGTGCGGCCAGGAACTTTGCTTTTTCCAAGGCGCATATGGATTACATTTACTCAGCGGATGCGGATGAAGTTCTGGATGAGGAGAACAGAGCCCGATACCGGTTATTAAAAGAGAATCTGATGCCGCAGATTGAGATTGTGCAGATGAAGTATGGCAATCAGCTGCAGTATGGCACGGTGTATAATTTTGATGAGGAGTATCGCCCCAAACTGTTCAAACGGCAGCGGGAGTTTGTGTGGCAGGAGCCTATCCATGAGACAATTCGCCTGGATCCGGTGGTGTATGACAGTGATATTGTGATCACGCATATGCCGGAGGAGAGTCATGCAGGCAGAGATCTGGCAAATTTCAGAAAGCAGACCGACAGAGGGGTGCGGCTGTCTGCCCATCTCCATGAGATGTATGCGAGAGAACTGTTTGTGGCAGGGACTGACGAGGATTTCCTGCGGGCGGAGTCCTTTTTTGCGGATTCCGTAAAAGATACGGGGCGGAGCGCTTCGGAATTGACGGAGGCCTGTTGTGTGGTGGCCCGTGCTGCAAGATTGAGAGGCGACACAGCGACCTTTTTCAAGCATGTGTGTAAAGTGATCGCCGGGGACGGATGCTCGGAGATCTGCTGTGAATTGGGGCATTTTTATGCAGAGGCAGGAGATTATGAGGAGGCAGCAGTCTGGTACTATAATGCGGCTTATGAAACACAGCCGGTGATCTCGTTGGCGGCAGGGGGAGAACAGCCTTTGCAAGGGCTGGTGCATTGCTATGAGCAGATGGGGTTCCCGGAGCAGGCGGCGATTTACAGACAAGAGGCAGGGGATAGGAAAGTTAACACTGGACGAATAAAATCCAACATGTTACAATACTGATTTAGAGTATCATAAAGAGGAAGATGACATGGATACCATGAAATGGGAAGAAAATGTACGCCGGGTTGTGCCTTATGTGGCGGGGGAGCAGCCCAATAGACCGAAAATGATCAAATTGAATACGAATGAATGCCCTTATCCGCCGGCACCAGGGGTTCGTAAGCTGGCAGAGAATCTGAATTGTGATGCACTGCGATTGTATCCGGATTCCAATACGACGCCTTTGGTGAATGCGTTGGCGGAGTATTATCATGTGAAGCCGGAGCAGGTGTTTGTGGGAGTGGGATCGGATGATGTCATATCCATGGCGTTCATGACTTTTTTCAACAGTGAAAAGCCCATCCTGTTTCCGGATGTGACTTATTCGTTTTATGATGTATGGGCGGAACTGTACAGGATCCCTTACAAGACCTGTGCCCTGAAGGAAGACTGGCATATCGATCCGGTGGATTACAGGCAGCCGAACGGCGGTGTAATCTTTCCCAATCCCAATGCACCGACAGGTCTGTTTGAGGAGCTGGATGTGGTGGAAGAGATCCTGGAGGCAAACAGGGATGTGGTAGTCATTGTGGATGAGGCTTATATTGATTTCGGCGGCGTGAGTGTGCTTCCGCTTTTGGAGAAATATGACAATCTGCTGGTGGTACAGACCTTTTCCAAGTCCCGGGCAATGGCCGGACTGCGGATCGGGTTCTGTATCGGAAGCGAGAAGATGATCCGCTATCTGAACGACGTAAAATATTCCTTCAATTCCTACACCATGAATTATCCCGCCCAGGTATTGGGCGTGGAAGCGGTCAGAGATGACGCTTATTTTAAAGAGACCACGGGTAAGATCATAAAGACCAGGGAACGGGTGAAAAAAGAGCTGACAGAGCTGGGATTTACTTTTCCGGATTCCAGGGCGAATTTTATCTTTGCAAAGCATAAGACCATTCCGGGAGACCAGATTTTCCGGGCGCTGCGGGAGCGGGATATCTATGTGCGCCATTGGAATAAACCCAGGATCTCGGAGTATCTGCGTATCACGATAGGTACAGATGAGGAGATGGATGAATTGATCGGTTTCCTGCGGGAATATATTCCCACAGGGAATGCCTAAAAGAATGATAGGAAAGTGAATGGAGAGTTATTATGTTGGTGCATTATCTGATCGTGTTTTTTGTTTCTATGGTTCCGTTGATCGAGCTGCGTGGGGCGATCCCCATTGCTGTGGGATTTATCGAGAACGGATACGAGCTTAGTCTTCCGCTGTGTTATGTGGTGGCTGTAGTAGGCAATATGATTCCGGTGCCTATCATTTTCTTCTTTGCCAGAAAGGTGCTGGAGTGGGGAGCGGATAAGCCTGTGATCGGTAAGCTCTTTACATTCTTTTTGGAAAAAGGCCACAAAGGCGGTCAAAAATTGCAGGAGAAAGCAGGCCGGGGGCTGTTCTGGGCACTGTTTCTGTTTGTGGGAATTCCCCTTCCCGGAACCGGGGCGTGGACGGGAACTCTGGCGGCAAGCCTGCTGGATATGGATTTTAAATCCAGTGTGATGGCGGTGCTTTTGGGCGTGATCCTGGCAGGTATCATTATGGGATTGGTCAGCGCGGGCGCATTCGGCGCAATCGGAGCGATTTTCTAAGATGGCAGAAGCATATTCGGATTTTGCACAAGTATATGATGAACTTATGGATGAGACGCCATATGAGCAATGGTGCGATACCATTGTGCGGTTTATGGAGCAGTATGGGATTTCCAAGCCCGTAAGGGGGGAGAAGGATCTGCTTGCTTCGGAACGGAACCTGGTGCTGGATCTGGGCTGCGGCACAGGTACGCTCACGGAACTTTTATACGGAAAAGGATATGACATGGTCGGGGTGGATAATGCGCCGGCCATGCTTGATATTGCCATGAAAAAGAAGCAGGAGAGCGGTTCTGAGATCCTGTATCTTTTGCAGGACATGAGGGAGTTGGAACTCTACAGTACCGTCGGTACGGTAATCAGCGTATGCGATTCGCTGAATTACATTCTGGACGAAGAAGAATTGTTAGAAGTGTTCCGGTTGGTAAATAACTATTTATATCCCGGCGGATTGTTTTTGTTTGATTTTAATACAGATTATAAATACCGGGAAGTGATCGGGGATACAACGATCGCAGAGAACAGAGAAGATTGCAGCTTTATCTGGGAGAATTTCTATGATGAGGATAGCTGCCTGAATGAATACGATGTGACGATCTTCGTGCGGGATCAGGATTCTGAGGCGGATGCGGAACGGAAGACAGAGCCGGAGTTGTTTCGGCGGTTCACGGAAACCCATGTACAGAGGGGCTATACGGTGGAACAGATGAAGGCTCTGGTAGAACGGGCAGGGCTGGAAATCCTAAAAGCACTGGATGCAGAGAGCCTGTCAGAGGTCAACGTATGCAGCGAGAGAGTATATATCCTGGCGCGGGAATGTCAAAAAAATCGGATAGAGAAAATAGGGTAGAGTTTATCAGGAGAGCGAAGATATGAGTGATTATATGGTTCGGGCAACAGCGGCGGATGCGCAGATCAGGGCATTTGCCTGCACCACGAAGGAAATGGTGGAGCAGGCGAGGGCTTCCCATAATACCAGTCCCGTGGTGACGGCGGCATTGGGAAGACTGCTCAGCGCAGGGGCCATGATGGGCAGTATGCTGAAGGGAGAAGATCTGCTCACACTTCAGATCAAGGGGGACGGTCCGGTGAACGGACTGACCGTGACGGCGGATGCGAATGGCAATGTGAAAGGCTACGCCAATGTACCGGATGTGATTCTGCCTGCCAATGCAATCGGAAAGCTGGATGTGGGCGGCGCAGTGGGAAACGGGTTCTTGAGCGTGATCAAGGATCTGGGATTAAAGGAGCCCTATGTGGGGCAGACCCAATTGCAGACAGGTGAGATCGCGGAAGACCTGACCTATTATTTTGCGGCATCGGAGCAGGTCCCTTCCTGTGTGGGGCTGGGTGTGCTGATGGAACGCAGCAATACGGTCCGGCAGGCCGGCGGGTTCATTGTGCAGCTAATGCCGTTTGCCGAGGAGGAAGTGATTCGGAAGCTGGAGGAGAATCTGAAGCAGATCGCTTCCGTGACGACCATGCTGGATCAGGGAAATACCCCGGAGCAGATATTAGAGATCGTGCTGGCAGGGATGGATGTGGAGATAACGGATACTCTGCCGTGCAGATTCCACTGTAATTGTGATAAGACCCGGGTGGAAAAAGCTTTGATCAGTATTGGTAAAAAAGAGCTGAAAGATATGATCGACGAGGGAAAAGAGATAGAAGTGAATTGTCATTTCTGCAATCGAAATTATGTATTCAGCGTAGAGGAACTGCAGGCGCTGTATGCGCGGTCAAAATAACGGAGGAGGAAGCGGCGTTATGGAACATGGCTTTGTCAAGGTGGCGGCAGTTACGCCCAAGATCAAGGTGGCGGATCCCGCTTATAATGCACAGGCAGTGTGTGGGGAATTGCAGAAGATTTATGAAAAAGATGCGAAAATTATTGTGTTTCCGGAGTTGTGTCTGACCGGTTACACCTGTAATGACCTTTTTTTGCAGGAACGGCTTTTGGAGGAAGCAAAGGAAGCGCTGCAGACGGTTACGCGCGCAACAGAGGGACATGACGCGCTGGTATTTGTGGGGCTGCCGCTGGAGCGGGACGGGCGGTTATATAATGTGGCTGCCGTGCTGCAGGATGGGGAGATCCTTGGGTTTGTGCCGAAGACCAATATCCCTACGTATGGGGAATTTTATGAGGGCAGACATTTTGCGAAAGGAAATGCCGAGGTGGCCGGTTTTTATCTGGATGAGGAGGAGATTCCCTTTGGCACGAATCTGCTCTTTACCTGTACCAATGTGAAGGGATTGACGGTGGGCTGCGAAATCTGTGAGGATCTGTGGGTGGCGAATCCGCCTTCCACCAACCATGCGTTAATGGGAGCAACCGTGATCGTGAATCTGTCTGCGTCCAATGAGACGGTGGGAAAGGACGCGTACCGGGAGATGCTGGTGAAATCCGCTAGCGCAAGGCTTTTGTGTGCCTACATTTATGCTTCCGCGGGAGAGGGAGAATCCACCCAGGATCTGGTCTTCGGCGGACATAATCTGATCGCGGAGAACGGCAGCGTGCTGGTGCAGTCGAAACGATTTGCAGGTGAGACGATCATCGGCGATATCGATGTACATCGGATGCTCTCTGAGAGACGTCGTATGGGAACCTTCGGAGAGGAACCGGCACTGGCGTATCTGGTGGTGCCCTTTGAACTTCACAAAACGGAGACGAAACTGGACAGACAGTTCGGATGCACGCCTTTTGTGCCTTCGGATGAGAAAATGCGGAATCACCGCTGCGAGGAGATTCTGTCCATTCAGGCATATGGTCTGAAAAAGCGATATGAGCATACCGGACTGAAATCAGCGGTGATCGGAATTTCGGGAGGTCTGGATTCCACGCTGGCACTGCTTGTGACGGTGCGCACCTTTGATCTGTTAGGGTTGGACAGAAAGGGAATCCGGGCGGTTACCATGCCCTGCTTCGGCACAACGGACCGGACGTATGACAATGCCTGCCAGCTCTCAAACACGCTGGGGGTGACCTTGGAGGAGATCGATATCAGGGAGGCTGTAAGGATCCATTTCCGGGATATCAAGCAGGATGAATCCAACCATAATGTGACGTATGAAAACGGTCAGGCGAGAGAACGGACACAGATCCTGATGGACATTGCAAACCGCGAGAACGGACTGGTGATCGGCACCGGCGACATGTCGGAGCTGGCCCTGGGCTGGGCAACCTATAACGGAGATCATATGTCCATGTATGGGGTGAATGCGGGCGTGCCCAAGACGCTGGTGCGGCATCTGGTGCGCTATTATGCGGATACCTGCGGCGATGCGGAGCTTTCCGCGGTGCTTTTAGATGTGTTGGATACGCCGGTGAGTCCGGAACTGCTGCCTGCGGTGGACGGAAAGATTTCCCAGAAGACCGAGGATTTGGTAGGACCTTACGAACTGCATGACTTTTTCCTGTATTATATGCTGCGGTGCGGATTTGAGCCGAAGAAGGTCTATCGTATTGCCAAAATCGCCTTTGCGGGGCAGTATGATGAGGCTGTCATTTTAAAATGGCTGAAGACCTTCTACCGAAGATTCTTCAGCCAACAGTTCAAACGCTCCTGCCTGCCGGATGGACCGAAAGTGGGTTCGGTTGCGGTTTCGCCCAGAGGCGATCTGCGCATGCCCTCCGATGCAAGCGCTGCGGCATGGCTGGCACAGTTGGAAGATCAACTGTGAGCCTTGTTTAATGAATTTTTGATCGCTTCCAGCAGGATCAATGAGGTATATTTATTGTCTGCATTGTAGGTGATCCCGCTCAGAGACTGGGTTTCGTAAATCTGATCGCTGATGGATTCCAGTGTAGGCTCCAGCAGGGGATATACGGTGTAGACAGACTCGCTGGGATTGGCCAGACGAATGGAGGAAATGGTTTCCTGGCTCACGATCACTTCCACATCCACGGTCTGACCGCCCAACACCAGCTCGGTCGTATATACACCGGGTATGTATGTGCCGACGGATGCATTGACCTGCACCGTGGAGGCATTATCGGATTCGGCCGGTTGATCGCTCTGCGGTGTGACGGAATCCGGAGGTATGTTTTCGTCTTTTTGATCCGGCAGAAACAAAATTACCATGAGAAGGATGATCAGAATTGCCAATACGGCAAAAACGGCTGTATAGATCAATTCCTTCATGTGAAGTACTACAATCTTTGTATTTGCGCTCATATGGATTCTCCCTGTCCTTGTTTTACGGTTTACTTTGTAAAACATATGAGGGTTGGGCAGGGTTTATGCCATCAAAAGAAATCGTCTTGACAAGATACTATATAAGTTGTTATGATAAATCACAGAACAAGGGTGTTCTTACGGGTTAGGGTAAGAGCGCCCTTTTTTGCGAAAGGAGAGGCTGATATGAATCAATATTCCAGAGATGATATTGTCAGATTGGTGGAAGAGGAGGATGTGGAATTTATCCGCCTGCAGTTTACAGATATGTTCGGTAATCTGAAGAATATAGCGATCACTGCGAGCCAGTTGGAGCGGGCGTTGGACAACAAGTGTATGTTTGACGGTTCTGCCATTGACGGATTTGTGCGGATCGAGGAGTCGGATATGTATCTGTATCCGGACTATTCGACCTTTGAGATTTTTCCCTGGAGACCGCAGCAGGGGAAAGTGGCCAGAATGCTCTGCGATGTGTATCGTCCCGGCGGGGAGCCTTTTGAGGGAGATCCCAGATTTATTTTGAAGCGCGCGATCCGGAAAGCGCAGGAGATGGGATACACTTTCAAGGTTGGGCCGGAGTGCGAGTTTTTCCTGTTTAATACGGATGAAAACACCATGCCGACCACCGAAACCAATGAGCAGGCCGGATTTTTTGATATCGGACCTCTGGATTTCGGAGAGAATGCGAGACGGGATATGGTCATGACACTGGAGGATATGGATTTTGTGGTGGAGGCATCCCATCATGAGATTTCACCCGCTCAGCATGAGATTGATTTTCAGTATGATGAGGCATTGCAGACGGCGGATAATATCATGACGTTCCGGCTGGCGGTGCGGACGATCGCAAAGCGGCACGGATTACATGCAACGTTTATGCCGAAACCCAAGTCCGGCGTGAACGGTTCCGGCATGCATGTGAACATGTCTCTGCACAAAGGGGATAAAAATGTATTTGCCGATCCCGCGGATGAGCTGGGTCTGAGCAAGGAAGCCTATTGGTTTATCGGCGGTCTGATGAAGCACATCAAAGGAATGGCTGCGATCACAAACCCGCTGGTAAACTCTTATAAAAGACTGGTGCCGGGATATGATGCGCCGGTCTATATCGCGTGGAGTGCCACGAACCGCAGCCCTCTGATCCGGATTCCGGCGGTGAAGGGAGACGGGACACGGATTGAGCTGCGCAGCCCCGATTCTGCAGCGAATCCTTATCTGATGCTGGCAGTCTGCCTGATGGCGGGATTGGATGGCATTCAGAATCAGATCATGCCGCCTGCGAGAGTGAGCGGCAATCTGTTTGAGATGACGGAGGAAGCGCGGGAACAGGCGGGAATTGAAAAGCTGCCTTCCAGCCTGATGGAAGCGATCGAAGAATTGGAAAAGGATACTTTTATCTGCGATGTACTGGGTGAGCATTTGTGCAAAAAGTATATCGCTGCCAAACGGGAAGAGTGGAATCAGTATCGTGCCCAGGTGTCCCAGTGGGAAGTGGATCAATATTTGAACAAATACTAAATCTTCTTGTAAAATTCTGCGAGAGGAGGTGGGCATTTGACAAATATTATTGTGGCGCTGCCAAAGCTGGACAATGCCAAGAGCATCAAGAATATTCTGGTGCGGAGCGGCATTCAGGTCACAGGTATCTGCACAACGGGCGCACAGGCGTTGAGTCAGGCGGACAGTATGCATGACGGAATCCTGATCTGCAATTACAAGCTGGCTGATATGATGTATGACCGTTTGCATGAATGCCTGCCGGCAGGATTTGAAATGTTGCTCATGGCGCCTCAGGCAGTGATCAATGAATGTTATGGAAACGATATTGTATGCCTCTCTATGCCGCTACAGGTAAATGACCTCATCAATACGGTCAACATGATGGCAGACAATATCGAGAGAAGGCGCAGGAAAAAACGCCTGCAGCCGAAAGTGAGGACTGCGGAGGAAGAAGCGGTACTCACGGATGCAAAGACGCTTTTGATGGAGCGGAACCATATGACGGAACAGGAGGCCCACCGGTATCTGCAGAAATGCAGCATGGACAGCGGGACCAATATGGTGGAAGCGGCGGAAATGGTACTGACAATGATGAAGGAGTAAAAAAATGAAATTTACCAAGATGCAGGGATGCGGCAATGATTATGTGTATGTGAACGGTTTTGAGGAGAAGCTTTCCCAGGAGCAGAAGCCTGAGATCGTAAAACGCCTCAGCGACAGACATTTGGGGATTGGCGGCGATGGGGTGATCTTCATCAATCCTGCCGAGGAAGCGGATTTTGAGATGGAGATGTACAATGCGGACGGCAGCCGCTCGGAGATGTGCGGGAACGGAATCCGTTGTGTGGCGAAATATGTGTACGACAAAGGACTGACGGATCAGGACAGGATCACCATTGTCAGCGCGGGAAAGATCAAATACCTGGAGCTCACGGTGGAAGGTAAGACGAAAGACATCAGAGGCGCAGTGACGAAAGTGCGCGTCAATATGGGCAGCCCCATTCTGGTGCCGGAGGAGATTCCGGTGCAGGCAGCAGGAGAGCAGGCGGTGGACGAGCCGATCCTCGTATGCGGTCAGGAATACCGCATGACCTGTGTGTCCATGGGAAATCCCCATGCGGTGGTGTTTATGAAAGATGTGGCACATCTGGAGATTGAGAAGGTGGGTCCCTATTTTGAAAATCATGAGAGGTTTCCCAGACGGACGAACACAGAGTTTGTGGAGGTGCTTGACAGACAGCATGTGTTCATGCGGGTGTGGGAGCGAGGGACCGGAGAGACGCTGGCCTGTGGGACCGGGTGCTGTGCCACAGCGGTGGCCTGTGTACTGAATGGGTTGACGGATGATGAGATCACGGTGAAGGTTCTGGGCGGTGAACTGCAGATCAAGTGGGACAGAGAGCAGAATGTGGTGTTTATGACGGGACCTGCGGAGATTGTGTTTGAAGGGGAGGTTGAGCTGTAAGATGTTTCGGTTAAATGAGAATTATTTAAAGCTGCCGGGAAGTTATCTGTTTTCTACAATCGGGAAGAAAGTGAATGCCTATGCGGCAGCCCATCCGGAAAAGAAGATCATCCGGCTGGGAATCGGTGATGTAACGCAGCCGTTGGCGCCTGCGATCATTGAGGCGATGCACAAGGCCGTGGATGAGATGGGAAAAGCGGAAACTTTCCATGGGTATGCGCCGGATCTGGGGTATGAGTTTCTGCGGAATGCCATTGCGGAAAATGATTATAAATCCAGGGGCTGTGAGGTTGCAGCGGACGAGATCTTTATCTCCGACGGAGCAAAATGTGATTCCGGAAATATCCAGGAGATCTTCAGCAGGGACAATAAAATTGCGGTCTGCGATCCCGTGTATCCGGTGTATGTGGATTCCAATGTGATGGCGGGCAGGACAGGAACCTATGACAAAGAAACGGAGACCTGGTCGGATGTGATCTATATGCCTTGCGTGGCAGAGAATGGATTTGCACCGGAACTGCCGAAGCAAACGCCGGATCTGATCTATCTGTGTTTTCCGAACAACCCGACCGGAGCAACGATCACGAAAGCCCAGCTGCAGGAGTGGGTGGACTATGCCAACAAAGTCGGTGCGGTGATCATCTATGACGCCGCCTATGAGGCATATATTGCGGAGGAGGATGTGCCCCACAGTATCTATGAGTGTGAGGGGGCGAGAACCTGCGCTATCGAACTGCGGTCTTTCTCTAAGAATGCCGGGTTTACCGGTGTGCGCCTGGGCTTTACGGTGGTGCCCAAGGATCTGAAGTGTGGAGACGTGGCACTGCACTCGCTGTGGGCGAGACGGCATGGCACGAAATACAACGGCGCGCCTTATATTGTACAGCGCGCGGGGGAAGCGGTTTATTCCGAGGCGGGTAAGGCACAGCTGAAGGAGCAGGTTGCTTATTACATGAAAAATGCCCATTATATCCTGAATGGGCTGCGGGATGCCGGATTTACGGTTTCGGGCGGCGTAAATGCGCCTTATATCTGGCTGAAAGCGCCGAACGGTATGACCAGCTGGGAATTTTTTGACTATCTGTTGGAAAAAGTGAATGTGGTAGGAACGCCGGGAGCCGGTTTCGGTCCCAGCGGGGAAACCTACTTCCGCCTGACTGCGTTTGGAAGCTATGAAAACACTGTGGAAGCGGTAGACAGAATTAAGGCACAGGTGGAAATTTTTTAACAAATAAAATGATCATGAGATTATGAAGCGTCATGATGCATGTTGTGGGGGCTGTCCTTGTGGGCAGCCTCTTTTTGTGTGGACGGAGTAATGGTGGACAAAAACTTGATCCGCTTTGCCGTATAGATTTCAATCTGTTTCCAGAGGGAGTGCAGCTGTTTCTTGTGGGTGCACAGTTTCTCTGTGCAGTTTTGGCAGCGAAGATAATTGTTGGTATTCTCGGAAAAACGCTCCGGGTGCCTGTAAAAGGTGACTTCCCATCTGATCAGCAGAGCCACAGACAAGAGGAGCAGGCTCCAGGAATAGTTTCTGGGGATAAAAAAGAGCGGTGTAAACATCATGGCATAATCCCAGTTGTAGATCCGACAGGTGCTGCAGCATTTATTTTTCAGGAACCATGACTGGAACGGGCAGAAAAACAGAATGCAGATCATGTCGCAGACCGAGTAAGCGCTGGCTAACAGGATCATAATCCCGTCGTCCAAAAAGCCTGCCATATGCAGGGCACCGAAGAGAGCGTTGAAACAGATCCAGATCAAAGCCACCAACATCACGGCGTTGTTGTCATGGATCACAATGTCAGTGTTGCCGGATTTGATGTAGTTGCGGGCAAATTGTTTTTGACAGCCGGGGCTCTCAAGGCGCGAGGGGAAAAAGCGAAGGATCATTTCAAACACAAACACGGTCCACACCACTACCCATACTAAAGGGCGTTCTTCCATACGCTCAATGATCTCTATGCCATAGTGCAGGCGGTAGGCAATATAATCCACCAGCAGCCACAAGAATAATGCGGAGCGGTAAACCAGCCGCACATAATGCAGGGTGCTTACGGGAGTCAATTTTATTTTCCTTGATCCGAAATTCTTCGTGCTCATGCCTTTTACCTCAGAAAGTCGTTTGTATTCACTATAATCAATTTTGGAAGAGGTGTCAAGAAATCGGGTTTCACTTGTGTTACAAATGTGATAAAATAAACTCGCAAGCAAGTTTATTCAAAATTGCTTCGCAATTTCAGATTCGCAGAGCGTGCAGGAAAGGTGAAAATTTATGAAAGTCAAATGCAAATATTGTGACTCGCTCATAGACGATACCTATACCAATTGTCCCAACTGCGGGGCGGCGTTGGATACGGTCCAGCGTTTCGCCAATAAGCAGCCGCAGACCATAGAGGAACTGCAGAAGTGGTATATGGCAATGAAACTGCCGCCGGCGGAGGTGACACGCTTCTTTATTGGCAAGGACATCAAGGAACCGCGTGCTTTCGGGATTTACAAAGATACGGACGGTGATTTTGTCGTCTATAAAAATAAGTCGGACGGCAGCAGGGCTGTGCGCTACCACGGCTCCGACGAGACCTATGCGGTCAACGAGATCTATCAGCGGCTGAAAGAGGAAATCGTCAATCAAAAATCCCATAACGCCGATCGGAGAATGCAGCAAGCGAGAGAATCCGAAAGAGTGTATCAGAGCAGGCAGACGAAGACAAGGAAAAAACGCAGGCGTTCCGGCCCGTTCACAATTGTCTTTGTGATCGTCATGGTGAATATGGTTTCTTCCGTGCTCATTGCTGCGTTCAGCAGCTCCTACAGAAACACCGCGTCAGTGCCGAAACCGGCAGCGGGCTATTACAGCTATGACGGAGCGGACTACTATTATCAGGGAAATGACTGGTACTATTATGATGAAGTCGGCGATGACTGGGGACATACCGTAGAGGAAAAGATCCCGGAGGCAGTTGCGAACGATATTGAGGGACAGTACCGCATTGACAGCGAAGGACACGAGGGGCTTCCCTTTGAGGATACTTTCTGGTATCACGAGCCTTCCACAAGTACTTACAATGATTATGACAGCGACTACGACAGTTACGACAATGACAGCTATGACTGGGATGATGATTACGGGTGGGATTCCAATGACTCCTGGGACTCCTATGACTCGGACTGGGATTCGGATTGGTGATGATGAGAGATATGGATAACAAAATAGCTGCCCATTAAAATCAAATATTGACTGCCGATAAATATTGTATTACAATAATCACATCGTAATTCAATGTGCATATCTGGCGTATCGCCATATTTCACTGTGAATGGATAATTAGATAAACTGAACAGATATGGCAGATAACAGTTGTCAGATAGTCCATTTTTAACACTCTTTTCTGTCGTATCGAAGAAAACAGAAAGGAGTATGAATGAAACAGACTACTTATTTGAGTAAAAGCCTTGACGCATATGGTGACAGGGCGGAATTGGATGCGGAAGCCAAGAAAATTACAGCGGATAAAGGAGTTTTAGCGAGAATTTTACAGAGTAATGTGGCTGAGTTAAGCGGGTATGAATTGCAGGAGGTCGAAACCTTTATTGAAGGGATAGAAGTCTCAAAGGTGCCGTTGGTATCTGAAACCAAAACAAAGAGCAGACCGGAAGCAATCGTGGGCATGAATACGGAGGACTCTGTGCCAGGAGAAGGCAAGATTACATTTGATGTGCGTTTTTACATATGTATACCGGAGAAGGAGCATATCAAAATTTTGCTGAATGTAGAGATACAGAACGATTTTTACCCGGGTTATGATCTGGTTCCCAGAGGTGTTTTTTATTGTTGCCGCATGATATCTGCGCAGATGGATACGGAATTTACCGGAGAGGATTATGATGGTATCAAGAAGGTGTATTCTATTTGGCTGTGTCTGAATGCGCCTCAAATAGAGGCGGATACTGTTACAAGTTATAGTATTATGCCGAAGAATATTGTGGGTGCAACCGATTTAGGACGACACAGATATGATCTTCTGAATGTGACATTGATCGGACTCAATGAGAACAGCTATCAAAAGAAAGTGACAGATCTGCATGGATATCTTGGAACTATTTTTTCGCAAAAACTTTCATACGGTGAAAAAATCAGAATATTAGAGCAGGATTATGGCGTTAAGCCGACCAAAGAAGTGATGGAGGGATTACAGAAAATGAAAGGTTTGGCAGATTGGTATGAGGCACGAGGGATAGAGCAAGGGATAGAGCAAGGGATAGAGCAAGGGATAGAGCGTACGACCAAAGACTTGCTGATCCGGTTGTTAGAGCGGCGAGGACAAGTTCCAGAGGATTTACAGCATAAAATAGATGCACAAAATGATGTTGTAATCCTGAGGAGTTGGTTCCAGATTGGTTTGGAAGTAACCAGCATGCAGGAGTTTTTGGAGAAAATATCATAAAGAAGGATGTACAAATTTATGTATGGCGCGGTCATTGGAGATATCGTAGGCTCTACTTATGAGCGGCACAATTGCAAATCAAAGGACATCGATCTGTTTCCACAGGGCAGCACATTTACGGATGATACGGTGCTGTCTGTAGCAATCGCCGATTGTATTTTGAGCAGAGACAGATCAAGTCTTGGTGCAAGACAGAGTTATGCCGGTTTTTTGAAACAATACTATCATAGATATCCCCATTCCGGTTTTGGGCAGATGTTTGAGGACTGGGCAGTGAGCAGGGATTTGTATATCCAGAGAAGTTACGGAAACGGTGCGGCTATGCGGGTGGCGGCAATCGCTTATGCCTTTGCGGAGGAAAAGACCATTATAGATGAAGTGAAAAAGAGTTGTTATTACACACATAATAACCGTGAAGCAATCAGGGGGGCGTGTTGCGTTGCGCTTGCGATCTTCTATGCCCGGAAGGGAAAATCAAAGGAGGAGATCAGGCAGAAACTCGAAAAACAGAGCGGATATGATTTAGATTTCAAGCTGGACAGCATGCGGGAGCAATATGTGTTTGACAGCCGCGCTTCTTATTCCGTACCACCGGCAATCGTGGCATTCTTGGAGTCAAGAGATTATGAAGATGCAGTGAGAAATGCAATTTCAATCGGTGGTGACAGCGATACGATCGCATGTATGGCGGGAGGGATTGCGGAGGCCTATTACGGAGTGATTCCGGAGCATATTCTGGACAAAGCTGAAAGTATTTTGGATGTGGGGCTTAAAAATGTGCTTCGTACATTTAGAGATCATTACATATTTCCATGATGTTCATTCCGCTTTCGATATTTCAGCGGGCTCATACCGATCACCCGCTTGAATTGCGCGGTGAGATTTCCGGGGTAGGGATAACCGGTCTCGTGGGCAATCTCCGTCACGGACTTGTCGGAGTGCAGGAGCAGCTCGCAGACCGCGCGGAGCTTCACTTCCGCCAGGTATTCCGAGTAGGTGCGGTTCAACTGTTTTTTGAACAGTCTGGAAAAGTAGGCATTGGAAAAGCCGGCATAGGCAGCCACTTCTTTCAGGGTGGGATTCTTGGCATAATGTTTTCCGATGTAGTAAACAGCATTCATGATCTCCGGTGTCAGCGGCGTGTCGGGGACAAAGTCGTCCATGTCCGGCAGGCGCTTATCCAAAAGAATAGTAAACAATCTGTACAAAAGGGTTTGCAGCGCATAGTCACGATGCGGGGCAGACCCTTCATATTCTTTCAGCATTTCAGCAAATAAATGATACACCTCTTCTCTATCCCCGTCATGAAAATAGTTGATCGGGTGGGCATAGATGTTGTCCAGAGTGTGCTGCCCGAATTTCAGGATAAAATCCTGCGCGAATTCCGGTGTAAATTTCAACAGATAGTTCTCATAGGGTGAACTGGAAGCCGGAAAAGTCCGATGGTAGACATAGGGCGGCAGCAGTCCGAGACAGCCCTGGTGTTGAATATAGGCACCTGTGGAGGTGATGGTGTAGCGGTCACCGGAGAGCAACAGCCCCATCTGGTAAAATCCGGGTGCCACTTCCAGAGTGGACATCTCTGTGGTGGCGGGAAGGGAGCGTCTGGCAATATAGAAGTTTTGACCTTTGGGAAGGGGGTAAGGCATGGCGGGTCCTCCTTTGGATAATTTGATTATATCCAGTATGTCATCTGTGAATAAAAAAATCAAGCATCAGGGTAGCATATGATAAGAAAAACATTTGTAAATGTGCTAGAATGAATATAAGTAAAATATAGATTGAGGCAGGAGGGTGAGAAAAATGGTACGGGAAGTCAAGGAGCAGGACAGGGAGGCATTGCTGGAATTGTATTTGTTTTTACATGAGGATCATATTCCGGATTGCACGGATCGCCTGATGTCGGCGTGGAAACAGATCATGAATGACGCAAATCACCATATCATTGTCTATGAACAGGACGGGCGGATCGTATCTTCCTGTGTCTGTGTCATTATACCGAATTTGACAAGGGGTGTGCGCCCCTATGCATTTATAGAAAATGTGGTAACGCATTCTGATTATCGCGGGTGTGGGTTTGCCACGGCGTGTCTGAATTATGCCAGGCAGATCGCGGTGGAAAATGATTGTTATAAGATGATGCTTTTGACAGGTTCTAAAAAAGAGGAAACGTTGAACTTTTATAAGAAGGCGGGGTATAACAGTGAGGATAAGACTGCTTTTATACAGTGGTTGTGAAGCGGATAAGTTTCTATTTGTGTGCTTGGTCATATAATGCAAAGCGACATTTGGGGAGGAATGATAATGCAATACAAAGATAGTTTTACTGACGCTTTATATGGTAATCAGGAAAACTGTATTCCAAAAGAATATGATTGGTTTTCTCCTTTATTGGGTGATTGGGAGTTTGATTACAATGATACATTCTTAAATGGTGATTGTAGTATGCCACAAAGAAGACTGAAAGGCGAATGGATATTCAAAAGAATATTGAATGGGTGCGGCATTGAAGATATATTTATTTGTCCATCGAGAGAAACAAGACATACAGCACCTCAACCTGATGGGGAATATGGTATAGGGCTTAGGATGTTTAACGAAAAAAATAAGTGTTATGATATGACCTACGCTTGTAGGGGGAAATATACGAATTTATGTTTCAAATTAGAAGATGGAATTTTAACGGGAACAGTTTTAGATAATCCAAGTAGAAAATGGAGATTTGTTGAGAGGAATGAGAATACATTTCATTGGCAAAATATTACAGTATTGGACAATGGGGAAATAAAGGTAAACAGTGAAATTTTTGCATATAGAAAAGATATTTAAGAACTATAAAAATTTGGATTTGTCATAGAAACACTTTTCCGAAAAGGGAAATATAGATTTGGAAAGGCAGACAAGTATGGAGATAAGACGATTCAAGCAGGAAGATGCTGTGGAAACCGCACAAGTGATAGCAGAAACTTTAAGAAGAAGCAATGGTAAGGATTATCCGCAACAATACATTGAAAAAAACATATCTTCACATGGCGCAGGTGCGTTGATAAAACTTGCAAAAGAAAGGCACATGTACGTTGTATGTGATAAAGAGCGGATTGTTGGAACCGGTGGTATTGCTGGCTTTTGGGGGAGTATTACGGAAAGTATTTTGCTCACTATATTCGTTCTGCCCGAATATCAGGGAAAAGGAATAGGTAGGCAGATTATAGACGCTCTCGAACACGATGAATACTTTTTAAGAGCAAAACGAATTGAAATACCAGCCTCCATTACTGCAGTAGGTTTTTACCGTAAAATGGGATATGATTACAAGGATGGAAATGCTGAATTAGAAAATGGATTGCTTTACCGTTTGGAGAAATTCAGATGAGTTAGAATTTATGCAGATTGTTAACTAGGAAAGTTGAGTGAAATGACATGTTAAAGCATGATGAAGTCCAAATCAGTTTGCAGGATACAGAGTGGCCGTTCTCCTATACTGACCATGACAGAATGATCGTCAGGGCGATCGTCGTGGACGAGGAAGGGTACTATTATTTTGTCAGAGCAGAGCGTGATGATGATTTCGGAAAAGCGACATTGATCGAGACGGCCGGAGGCAGCGTGGAACAGGGCGAGGAGCTCCACACGGCGCTTAGACGGGAGTTGAAGGAAGAATTGGGAGTAGATGTGGAAATCCTCTGTAAGATAGGGGAGGTAAGTGATTTCTATAATCTGATCCACCGGCACAATATCAACAATTATTATCTCTGTAAAGTAAAGGCATTGGGCGAGAAAAATTTAACGCAGGACGAAATAGAGAGGTTCCATCTATCAACGCTGCGATTATCGTATGATGAGGCTGTCAGGGAATATGAGAAATGTGCATGTACAAAACTGGGGCGGCTGATTGCAAACAGAGAGCTGCCTGTTTTGCAGAGGGCAGGAGAGATTCAAAAAAGAGGATAGATATTTGCCTTTTTCCATTTTGACAAATCTCCGATTAAAAACCTCACATTTCTCCGATTTATATCCACACATTTATCCCCGACCCATCTCTTTTTTCATCAGATCCGCGAGGCGCAGGAAGTCTTCCGACTTTACCAACGCCAGTCCCTGCGTCTCGTCACCGAGGACCATGAGTTGGTCGCCGGTGGACAGATTGATAGTTTTCCGGGCTTTGGCCGGAATGACGATCTGTCCTTTTTCACCGATGGTGACTACGCCGAAGATGTGCTTTCCCTTGGGCGGGACGCCCAGCCCCATGAATTCCGAGGGTTCATAGTTGGCCAGGTCGTCCAGGGAGACCTCGAATATTTCCGCCAGTTTTTTGCATTTGTCCAGGTCGGGAACGGTTTCACCAACCTCCCACTTTGCGATGGCCTGTCTGGTCACCCCAGTCTTTCTGCTAAGTCTTCCTGGGTAAGGCGTTTATATTTTCTGAGTTGGATCAGATTGTCTTTGAACATGATGGAGTCTCCTTCTGGGTTTATTCTTCTCTTATTTTTAGTTATTTGCCGGTTTCTTTTTTAATCCCCAGCAGACAAAACCGGACTACCGGAATCCTGCGGACAAGTTCGTAAAGCAGCAGACCGCCGGCGAAGGCAGCCACTCCTGTGAGCAGGTAGGTGGGCAGCGCAGGCAGGTTGGTATATTTGTGGAGGACATAGGCCATGGCCGACAGGGCCAGGTAGTGAAATACATACAGGCCGAAGCTGCGGCCGGACATAAATGTGGCGAAGGGACTTGTTTTATCGCCCCATTTTTTCATGCCGCCCAGGATTGCAAGGCAGGCAGCCCAGGCGTAGACCACTGCGGGAACGCAGTTTACCGTGGGCATGACAGCATAATTGTCGCCGAAATGCGTCACCAGGTAAACGATCCCCAGTATGATCGCTGCGGCAATGAGCGGTATGCTGTATTTGCTGATCCGGTAGATGACTTCCTCGTGGGCGAACAGGAAATAGCCCAGGAAAAAGACAAAACCGTAAATACCGAAGCGGTAGACGCTGATTATGGGTGTGTTCAGGATCATGCCGGACAGCCAGACTGGTATGACCAAAAACAGAATTACAACAATATTTACCTTGCCGCAAAAGGCATAGAGGCTGCCTTTTTCCTTTTTGCGCACCAAGGCTAAGATCATGGAGAAGAACCACAGCATCTGGATGAACCAAAGTACACTGGTGCCAGACAAGTCCATGATGAAAAAAAGAACCGGTCCGGGAACCGTATCGGGTATCGTGCTGAATGAGTCGGAGATGGACATGCTCACATAGCCCTGGATCCAGCCAAAGAGCAGAATACCCAATGTTGACGGCACCAGAAGTTTACGGGTTCTGCTGCGCACAAATTCCCTGATGCTGTGGTGTTCCAGATAATAGCGGGAACACATGCCCGCAATGAGAAACAGCAGGATCATAAACCAGGGATAGAGAATGTATTGGATGGCGTCCTGGTATTGCGGTGTGGTAAAGGGGCCCACGCCCAGATCGGGTGCCACGCCGTTATACAGGAAAATGACATGGTAGATGACTACCAGCACGACGGTGATCCATCGAATGTTGTCAATGTAATACTTTCTCATAAGTTTCTCTCTTTTCTTCTTTTTGCAACTTATTTTAACATTATTGTAATCACCTGGTTGAGAAATGTCTACCAAGAATACCTAACATTTTGTGTCGGAATGTGTTAAGATTGGTTGCGTCGGTGCCTTGCGTTTGTCTTTAAAAAAATGTATTGACTTTTGAAAAAAAATAGCATATTATTACAAACATAAAAATGCAGTGAAGGAGACTCTTACCCGGGAACGCAGCAGGGAGACGGCGTCGCAGACTGAAAGCGCTGTTTGAGGGAAGGGCAAAGGGAACGCTCCGGAGCAGGCTGCTTGAAAGAGATTTTCGCCGTAGGGCAGCACGTGCCGCGCGTTAAGCGGAAAAGCGGATGAACAAAGGGGTTCATCAATGCGGGTGGTACCGCGGATAATTTCATGATTAATCCGTCCCGAAATGTAGATGCATTTCGGGACTTTTTATATGCAAAAATAAATACAGATCGAAGTGCATGATACATTCCGGGCTGCAAAGGCAGGACAGACAAAAGGCCAAAAAGTGTGAAGGAGGAGTGATTATGTACAGAGATCTTACCATCAAGGAAATCGGAGAGCAGCATATCGGGCAGACCTTGCAGGTGGCCGGGTGGGTGGAAAATATCAGGGATCACGGCGGCGTGTCCTTTCTTGACCTGCGGGATATGTACGGCGTGCTGCAGGTGGTGATGCGCAATACGGAGCTTTTAAAAGGCATTTCAAAAGAGATGTGTGTGTCCATCACGGGACCGGTGGAAAAAAGGGATGAGGAGACCTACAACCCGAAGATCCCCACCGGTACGATTGAACTGGAGGCACAGAAGATAGAGGTGTTGGGGGATATCTATAAGAGGCTTCCCTTCGAAATCATGACATCTAAGGAGACCAGGGAGGATGTGCGGCTGACTTATCGTTATCTGGATCTGCGGAATGCGAAGGTGAAGGAAAACATTATCTTCCGCTCCAAGGTGATCGCATTTTTGCGGCAGAAGATGACGGAGCTGGGTTTTCTGGAAATCCAGACGCCGATCCTGTGCGCGTCGTCGCCGGAAGGTGCCAGAGATTACATTGTTCCCTCCAGAAAATATAAGGGAAAATTTTATGCGTTGCCCCAGGCGCCGCAGCAGTATAAGCAGCTGCTGATGGTGTCCGGGTTCGATAAATATTTTCAGATCGCGCCCTGTTTTCGGGATGAGGATGCAAGGGCGGACCGGTCGCCAGGAGAATTTTATCAGTTGGATTTTGAGATGAGTTTTGCTACCCAGGAAGATGTGTTCCGGGTGGGGGAAGAAGTGCTTTCGGCGACTTTTGAACGGTTTGCACCGAAAGGGTATGAGGTGACCAAGGCACCTTATCCTATCATCAGCTACAAGCAGGCAATGCTGGAGTTCGGCTGTGACAAACCGGATCTGCGCAACCCTCTGCGGATCATGGATGTGACGGAATTTTTCCAGAAGTGTACGTTTAAGCCTTTCCTGGGAAGAACCGTGCGGGCCATCAAGGTGCACGCCGAGATGTCCAAAGGCTTTCATGAGAAGCTGCTGAAGTTTGCCACGGATATGGGCATGGGCGGTCTGGGCTACCTGGAGGTGGCAGAGGATCTTTCCTACAAGGGTCCCATCGATAAGTTCATTCCGGACGAGTTGAAGGGAGAGCTGCGGGATTTGGCGGGTCTGGCAGCGGATGACACCATTTTCTTTATCGCGGATAAGGAGGAGCGGGCAAACTATTATGCGGGCCAGCTTCGGAACGAGCTGGGAAAACAGCTTGACCTGATCGAGAAAAACGCGTATCGTTTTTGTTATGTGAATGATTTTCCGATGTTTGAGCGGGATGCGGAGACAAAGCAGATCGGATTTACACACAATCCGTTCTCTATGCCCCAGGGCGGGCTGGAGGCTTTGGAGACAAAAGATCCGCTGGAGGTGCTGGCTTACCAGTATGACATCGTGTGCAACGGGGTGGAGCTTTCCTCCGGCGCGGTGCGCAACCACGATATGAAGATCATGGAGAAAGCCTTCGAGATTGCAGGCTATGACAAGGAAACGCTGAAGAGTAAATTCGGCGCATTGTATCAGGCGTTTCAGTTCGGAGCGCCGCCCCATGCGGGCATGGCGCCCGGCGTGGATCGAATGCTGATGTTGTTGAAAAATGAGGAAAACATTCGCGAGGTGATTGCGTTCCCGATGAGCGGTTCCGCCCAGGATCTGATGTGCGGCGCACCGGGAGATGTGACAGAGCAGCAGCTCAGAGAGGTGCATATCAAGGTTCGCGACTAGACGAAAGAGATTTATTGCGTAAAGAAGGGAGATGCAAGATGGCAAATTTGATTGATGACGAGACCATAGAGTATGTGGGGATTCTGGCGAAACTGGAGCTTTCGGATGAGGAGAAGGATCGGGCGAAGCAGGATATGACGAAGATGCTGGATTATATTGATCAGCTGAATGAACTGGATACCACAGAGGTGGAGCCCATGTCCCACATTTTTCAAGTGGAGAATGTATTCCGCGAGGATGAGGTGACAAACGGAGATATGCGGGAGGCCGTTCTGGCAAATGCACCGGAAGAAAAGGACGGTATGTTTGTGGTGCCGCAGACCTTTGAGTGATAACGGTAAAAGAGGGAAAAGTATGAGTATATTGGATTACACGGCGGTAGAACTGTCGGATCAGATTAAGCGGGGCGAAATAAAAGTGACGGATGCAGTGGAGGCTGTCTTTGCACAGATCGACGGGCGGGAGAAGGAGTTAAACTGCTATGTCACACTGCGGAAAGAGCGTGCATTGGAACAGGCGAAGATCGTGCAGGCAAAGATTGACGCAGGAGAACTTACCGGACCGCTTGCGGGAGTGCCTTTTGCCATCAAGGATAATATGTGTACCAAAGGGACACGTACAACCTGTTCCTCCAAAATTCTGGAGAATTTTGTACCTGCCTACAGTGCCACGGCAGTGGAAAAGCTGGAAGCGGCAGGTGCGGTCATCATCGGCAAGACGAATATGGATGAGTTCGCCATGGGGAGCACCACGGAGACATCCTATTATGGGGTGACAAAGAATCCACACAATACAGAGCATGTGCCCGGGGGGTCCTCGGGCGGTTCGGCAGCGGCGGTGGCAGCAGGAGAATGCTTTGCGGCGTTGGGATCCGATACCGGTGGTTCCATCAGACAGCCTGCATCTCACTGCGGTGTGGTGGGCATGAAACCCACCTACGGAACGGTGTCCCGGTATGGTCTGATCGCCTATGGATCTTCGCTGGATCAGATCGGACCGTTGGCAAAGGATGTGCGGGACTGTGCTGCCATTCTGGAGGTGATCGCCGGGCGGGATGAGAAAGATTCCACGTCCATGAGCCGGGAAAATGGGCAGGGTACAGATTTTACATCGGCTCTGCAGGAGGATATACAGGGGATGCGCATCGGCATTCCCAG
>DFDT01000095.1:0-2772 GCA_002368865.1 Lachnospiraceae bacterium UBA3821
TTTTCAAAGGAGTGATGATTATGTCGACGTTAAGTTCATGGAGTTCTAATTCAATCAGCGCGCTGTTTGGCTCGGGCAGCACTTCGAAGAATAATTCGGCTGATCTGTATGGCATGTTTACGGAGAGAAAGTCGATTCAGAGCGGTGCATATAAGCAGACGCTGAAAGCTTATTACAAGTCGCAGGGGGCTGACCAGACTACTGGGAAGACTTCCGGCACGACGAAGAAGTCTACGGATGTTTTGAGTCAGATTCTGGATTCTAAGAAGAATCCGACGGTTTCTGCCAAGACGCAGAAAGCGAATTCCACATTGACCACCGGGCTTTCCAGCTTGAAGAGTTCTGTTTCCGCATTGCAGAGCGACAGCGCTTATGCGAATGTGAGCGGCAATCAGTCCGTGCAGGATAAGGTGGGCTCGCTCATGAAGTCATTCGTGTCGGAGTATAACAATGTGGTGAATGCTGCGAAGGATTCCAATCTGCAGAGCAAGACCGCAAATGTGGCTTCCATGATGCGCAGTACCGCTACCAACGCGGATAAGCTGGCGGAGATCGGAGTTACGGTGAATTCGGACGGAACTCTGGCATTGGATGAGAAGGCATTGAAGTCTGCAGATGTATCTAAGGTGCAGGAACTGTTTTCTGGCAGCGATATCACAAGTTACGGTTCCACAGTTGCGTCCCGTCTGGGATATGCCACCGGCAGTTCTGGTACATCCAGCGTTGCAACCACCACGGCGGCGAAACAGGATACCAATACCAGCGCTGCAGGTGTGAAGGCAGATGCGAAGGCGCTGGCATCAGCGGATCTCTATGCGAAGGTGAAGGATAAAGACGGCAAGGAAACCAATCAGTATGATGTGGCGAGCATTCTGTCTACGGTAAAGAGTTTTGCGGACAATTATAATAAAATGTTTGATGCGGCGGAGTCCAGCACAAATTCCGGTGTGTCCGCTAATCTGACAAGGATCAGAGAGACCACGGCGAGGAGTGCAGATACATTGAGTCAGTTTGGTGTTACGGTGGGCAGCAACGGCAGATTGTCGGTGAATGAGGATGTATTCAAGAATGCGGATATGGCCCAGGTGAAGAGTACGTTCCAGGATTATGGTTCCTCTGTTGCCACCAGTGCATCTCTGGTAAATTACTATATGGGAACGCAGGCGGATGCTTCCAATGGTTATACGTCCAATGCAGCATATAATCTGGATGGTACTTCCACCTATACCACGACTATGTAGTCGTAATGCGGATTGACGAAACATTTGATAGAACAAGCTAGGAAGGGTTATAATAAAATGCGATTCCTGTAACGGGAATCGCATTTTTTACGAAACGAGGGTAACATGGAATATCTGATCACTTTTCTGGAGGGAATCATATCATTTCTATCGCCATGTATGCTGCCAATGCTGCCGATCTACATCAGCTATTTTGCCGGTGCGGCAAAGCGGAAGAGGGCGCTGTACGGAGCTGTTTGTTTTGTGGTGGGATTTACGGTGGTATTTTGCATGCTGGGTCTGTTTGCCGGGACGATCGGCAGAGTTCTCATGCGGTATCAGACCATTGTAAACCTGGTTACGGGGCTGATTGTAATCCTTTTGGGACTTGGATTTCTGGAAATCATACCGTTGACCTTTTTCAAAGGAATGCAGGTAAAATGGGAGATTACGAGCGGGTTGTCCGCCCTGGTCTTCGGCATGATCTTTGCGGTGAGCCTGACGCCCTGTATCGGTGCGTTTCTGGGCTCGGCGCTGATGCTGGCATCTGCGTCCGGAGGGTCAGGGAAAGGGATGCTGCTGCTTTTGGCATATTCGCTGGGCATGGGGATACCTTTTGTGATATCGGCGGTTTTGATCGAGAAGCTGCAGACCGCGTTCGCGTTTATCAAGAAGCATTATGGTGTGATTAACAAGGTGTGCGGCGGGTTCTTGATCCTGGTCGGGATCCTGATGATGACGGGGCAGTTGAACCGGCTGCTGGCGGTCCTCTCAGTGTGAGAACAGGGCAGCGCATGAAAAGTTGTGGGAGGAGCAGAAAGGAACATGAAGAATTACGTGAAGTGGCTGCTGGGATTTACGGCGTTTATCCTGCTGTTGCTGGGAGCGACATTGGCTTATACGAAATTGTCACTGAATTATGAGAAAGAGAAGCAGAGCGGGGTACAGGAAACGTCGCAACCAGTGCAACAGCAGGAAGCAGCGCAAAATGAACCGACAGACGAGGATACGAAAGTCATAGATTTTACCATGCTGAATGCGGAGGGAGAAACGATTGCATTTTCGGAGCTGCTGGGGAAACCCGTGATCCTGAATTTCTGGGCAACCTGGTGTGGACCCTGTCAATCCGAGATGCCGCATATACAGGAAGCCTATGAGCAATATGGAGAGGACATCAATTTTGTGCTGGTCAATCTGACGGACGGCAAGCGGGATACCTTGGAAGGTGTGAAGAGTTTTATAGAGGAGAACGGTTACACAGTTCCGGTCTATTTTGATACGGAGATGAAAGGGGCTTATTCTTATGGAGCGTATTCAATTCCGCTGACTTATTTTATGGATGCGCAGGGAGCGGTGGTGTCCGGCAGGCTGGGTGCTATGACGAGAGAGGATCTTTTCGACCAGATACAGGTGCTGTTAAATCAATAGGCTTTTTCAGGCTTGCCATTTTCGGGAAAAAAAGATATAATTAGGCATTGTAAGTAAGACAGACGATCGCGGCCGGATGCGAAAGCATCCGGGTGAGGAAAGTCCGGGCTTCACAGGGCAGGAT
>DFDT01000095.1:2819-4819 GCA_002368865.1 Lachnospiraceae bacterium UBA3821
AGGGCAGGATGCCGGATAACGTCCGGTGGAGGCGACTCCCAGGCCAGTGCAACAGAAATATACCGCCAAGAAGGAAGAATGTGAAGCATTTTTTCGGCGAAATTTGCATTGCAAATTTCGTTAAAGTTGTTTGCGCAGCAAACAACTTTTGGTAAGGGTGGAAAGGCAGCTTAAGAGACTACCGTCCGTCCGGTAACGGGCGGAGCCATGTAAACCCCATCCGAAGCAAGACCAAATAGAAAGCGACAGGTCGGCCCGGCCTGCTTTCAGGTAGGTCGCTAGAGGCGGCTGGCAACAGCCGCAGTAGATAGATGATCGTCCAACGACATAACCCGGCTTATCGTTTTGCTTACAACAAATAGACCGTGCCTTTGGGCGAGCGGTCTGTTTTGTATTTAGGAGGAAATGTGAGAGACGGATATGGAAGAAATAAACTGTTCTTTCTGGTGATCCTGTCGATGGTGGGAATCCTGCTGATGCCCTATGGGATCCTGGGAAAACCGGGACGCAGCACCGGGAAGAACAATGAGGAGAGTACAAGTGATATCGTCGACAGCATGGCGGTCGACAGTGTGGCGGTTAACGGCGTGGAGGTTGACAGCGTGGTGGAGATTGCCGTGAAAGATACGGCACAGAATGTGATCTATGCCTCCGGAAACGGTGTGGTCCTGGAAATAAATGAAAAAGAGATCTGCATTGTAACGGCAGGTCATGTGTTGGACCGGGTCGCGGAGGATAAGCAGGTGGTCGTGGGCTTTCGTGATCCGGAGAATTGGACGCATGATGCAGAATTTGAGATCGTGTGCGACAGGTATGAGACTGTGCGGGATGCGGATCTGGCTTTTTTATTTTTGACCAGGGTAGATCTGGAAAAGGAAAAGCTGCAGCCACAGACGGTTCCAGTGGCCGGAAAACAGGATTATGATGGTCTGAAGACCGGTGATACGGTGCGGGCTATTGGCTGGGATGAAGGCCAGAAGGTGGTCTATGAGGGAGAATTGCAGGACAACTGGATTTTTGTTGAGGATTTTTCTCAGTACATGATGCTGGCGGAGTGCGTGATGCGTCCGGGGATGTCCGGCTGCGGGCTTTATAATGCGCAGGATCAGTTGATCGGTATTGCTTGCGGAGGCAATGAAGCGGGACAGCTGGCGGCGGTGCCGCTGCATGTGGTGCAGGCCAGAAGAGAGGAAATGGATTAAATTTTTATATAAGTTTTAGAAACCGTGGCTTGACATTCCGGGAGACATGGTAGAAAATAGAAGATGCGAATCGTTTGCAACAACTATTTGAAGTGGAGGATAAAATACAATGACTAAAATTGATGTGGTATCTGGTTTCTTGGGAGCGGGAAAGACCACTCTGATAAAGAAGCTTCTGAAGGAGGCACTGGATGGATCCAAGACAGTGCTGATCGAGAATGAGTTCGGCGAGATCGGCATTGACGGCGGGTTCCTGAAGGATGCGGGAATCGAGATCAAAGAGATGAATTCCGGATGTATCTGTTGCTCGCTGGTGGGAGATTTCGGAACGGCTCTGAAGGATGTGATTGAGACTTATGCGCCGGAGCGTATTCTGATCGAGCCCTCCGGTGTAGGGAAACTGTCTGATGTATTGCGCGCCGTGGAAAATGTGGCGAAGGATCTGGATGTGCAGGTGAACAGCGCCGTGGCAGTGGTAGATGCATCCAAGGCGAAGATGTATGCCAAGAACTTTGGTGAGTTTTTTGTGAATCAGATTGAATATGCCGGCACGATCATTCTGAGCAGAACCGATAAGGTACAGGGAGAGAAGCTGGATGCGGCTGTGAATATTGTGAGAGAGCACAATGACAAGGCGACCATCATTACAACACCCTTGGATCAGCTGGACGGTAAGGATGTGCTGAAGACCATCGAAGGTGCGGACAAGCTGGAGGATATGCTGAAGGAAATGCTGGAGAGCGTGCACGAGGAGCACGAGCATCATCATCACGACCATGACCATGAGCATCATCATGA
>DFDT01000095.1:4867-12906 GCA_002368865.1 Lachnospiraceae bacterium UBA3821
ATCATCATGACCATGACCACGAGGATCACGACCACGACCATGACCACGAGCACCATCACCACGACCATGATCACGACCACGAGGAGCACGATCACCATCACGACCATGATCATGAGCACGGCGAGGGCTGCAGCTGTGGATGCCATGATCATGACCATCACCACGCAGATGAAATATTTTCCAGCTGGGGCATGGAAACGCCCAAGACTTATACAAAGGAGCAGATCGAGCATATCTTCGAGGAGCTTGACAGCGGCTGGTACGGTGATATCCTGCGCGCGAAGGGCATGGTTCCCGCAGAGGACGGTACCTGGATCTATTATGATTATGTGCCCGAGGAGCATGAGATCAGAAGCGGCAAGCCTGAGGTGACCGGCAAAATCTGCGTGATCGGCGCAAGACTGCGTGAGGATAAGCTGGCGGAGCTGTTTGCAGGCAAGGCGGAATAATTGTTTGGATGCAAAGTGAGGTAGGTTTAAAATGACGAAACCTGTATATGTGATAAACGGATTTCTGGAGAGCGGCAAGACGGAATTCATTTCTTTTACGCTGGCTCAGCCCTATTTCCAGATCAAAGGCAAGACATTGCTGATCCTCTGTGAGGAAGGGGAGAAGGAATATGATGAGGCGCTGTTAAAAAAGAGCCGCACGGAGATAGAATTGGTGGAGAACGAGGAGGATTTCACGCCGGCGCATCTGACGGAGCTGGAAAAGAAGCACAGACCGGAGCGCATTATCATAGAATATAATGGCATGTGGAATTACAAGAATGCGAAATTCCCCTGGTACTGGAAGGTGGAGCAGCAGATCACCACGATCGACGGTTCCACGTTTCCCATGTACTATACCAATATGCGGTCTCTGTTAGCAGAGCAGATCCGCAAGTCGGAGATGATCATCTTCAACCGCTGTGACGGGATTGAGGATCTGGGCAGTTATAAGCGCAATATCAAGGCGGTGAATCCGTCGGCAGACGTGATTTTTGAGGATTCCAACGGCGAGATCGATGAAATCTTTGAGGAGGATCTGCCCTACGATCTGCAGCAGGAAACCGTTGTGTTGGATAATCATGGGTATGGCATATTTTATCTGGATGCCATGGATCATCTGGAGCGCTATATCGGGAAAAAGATACAGTTTGTAGCGATGGTACTGAAACCGGAAGGATTTCCTCAGGGCTATTTTGTGCCCGGACGCATGGCAATGACCTGCTGCGCGGAGGATATGGCATTCTTGGGTTACGCATGCGAGTTTCCGGGAGCGGATGCCTTGAAACAGAAGGAATGGGTAAAGGTGACAGCTACCGTGTCCAAGGAATACTGGAAGGATTATAAAGGAGAGGGACCGATCCTGCATGCTGTGAGTGTGGAGAAGGCGAAAGCACCCAAAGAGGAGATTATCAGCTTTGCGTAGAAATGAGATTCCGTGGGAACAAAAAATAATTTTTTTTCTGCTCCTTATGGCATATACCGGAGTCATGCTGTATCTGTTTGTCATGCAGTGTTACGAGGTGCCGGTATTCCGGTCGGATATGCCGGATTATGTAAATAAGGTGCGCGGTATTCAGGGAGATTATGAGTTCCCTTATCCGCTTTTTTTTACGCTGGCAAAGGGGATCGCGCTGATCGCGGGGGCACCGCTGGGTGTTGCGATCGCTACGGCGCTTCTGAATGCATTGGGGCTGTGTGTTACCCGGTATTATATGGGGCAGCTTGTGCACGGAGAGAGCACGGGGCTGGGCGTTGATACCCGTGAATGGAGCCGGGCAAAGGTTTTCGCATTGGAACTTGGCATCACTTTTTTCAGTTTTGCGCTTTTCCTTTTGGGAAATCTGTATTCTCCGAAGAATACGGCCTTTTTCGGGTTTGATTATGCGTATCGGTGTATGGGGATCTACACACCGAATCCGATCTGGAACGCCACCTATCTGGCGACCAGACCGTTTACGATTGTATGTTTTTTTGAGGCGGCAAAGCTTTTGAAACAGTATCAGGAGCATTTTTCCTGGAAACGGTGCCTGCCTTTTGCCATCAGTCTGTTTCTGATGACGATCACAAAACCCAGTTATACATTGGTCTTGGTGCCTTTGATGGGAATCATTCTGTTGTGTGATCTGGTCCGGAGCAGGGGGAAAAGTTTGCGGAATGCTTTCTGTGTGTGCGTGACGATGATACCCACAGGCTTGGATCTTTTGTACCAGTTTTTCGGGGTGTTCAGCGGGACCAATGTGAAAGGCGAGGAGACCGGGATTGGGTTCGCTTTCGCAAAAGTATGGAGCAATTATTCCAAGAATATTTTGCTGAGCGTTATCATGGGGATGGCGCTTACCATCGGCGTGGCAGTGCTGAACTGGAAGAAGCTGAGGGAAAGTTTTCTCTATCGCTTTGCATGGTATAATTATCTGGTGGCGACGGCGATGTTCCTTTGTCTGTATGAAAAAGGGTTTCGCATGATGCACGCCAATTTTTCATGGGGATATATGCATGGAATGTTTTTTGTGTTCTTTCTGACGCTTGTACTGGTACTGCAGAATACTGTGGAGTGGCGGAAGAACTGGAAGATCATTTTTCTGCCGGCGGAGTGGGGAGTGTTTGCCTATCATCTGGTATGCGGCGTGAATTTTCTGATCTATGCGCTGCAGGGCAATGATCTGGCAGGATTTTAGGTTTATCGGGTTTTACAGTGGATTGGAAAGGAATTAAGCAGGAATGTTTTGGAATGTGGCAATCGGATTGTTGATTCCTTTTGCGGGGACGACGGCAGGCGCGGCCTGTGTGTTCTTTCTGAAGAATGCAATCAGTCCTCTTTTACAAAGGATATTTACGGGATTTGCCGCCGGCGTCATGGTAGCGGCATCCGTATGGTCTCTGCTGATACCTTCGATGGAAATGTGTGAAGGAATGGGGAAACTGGCTTTTGTGCCCAGCCTCATCGGGTTATTGGCAGGTGTATTTTTCTTGCTGCTCATGGATTCATTTGTACCACACCTCCATTTGGGCAGCGATAAACCGGAGGGAGCGAAAAGCAGTCTGGGTCGTACTGCGATGTTGATGTTGGCAGTGACGATCCATAATCTGCCCGAAGGTGCAGCCTGCGGTGCAATCTTTGCAGGCGTGATAAACGGCGACGGAGCGGTTACGATGGCAGGCGCTTTTGCGTTGGCGTTGGGAATCGCGATCCAGAATTTCCCAGAGGGAGCGATCATCTCTCTGCCGCTTCGGAGTGAGGGAAACAGCCGGATGAAGTCCTTTTTGCTGGGAGCTTTGTCGGGGGCGGTTGAACCGTTGGGTGCTTTGGTAGCCATTTTACTGGCCAATATTGTCACACCGATCCTGCCTTATCTTCTGGCATTTGCTGCAGGCGCCATGTTTTATGTGGTGGTGGAGGAACTGATCCCGGAGGCAAGCGAAGGGGAACACTCCAATGTGGGCACGATTGCTTTTGCGATTGGCTTCGCATTGATGATGGTGCTGGATGTGGCGCTGGGATAGGCACTGAGTAAGGGTAAAATTATGGAGAACGAAAAAGAAATACAACAGTTAAAGAACAGGTTCCGGGATCTGGCCGACAAGGCCTTTTCCCAGAACATGTTTGCGTTTACGGGGTTCTTAGGTCTGAGTGAGCAGGATGCGTTCTGGCAGATCGAGCGGGAGATCGAATATGCGGGTTATGTGCTCTACGGAGGCGCTGAGGAAACGGACAGGAAAGTGGTGCGTTTCGGCAATGCGGCAGAGTTAGGGTATGAGGTTCCGTTCCCCATTGTGTGTGTCCATATTCAGCCGCTGCTCGCGAAATTTGCAGACGAGCTGTCACACAGAGATTTTCTGGGTGCACTGATGAATCTGGGAATTGAGAGAAGCACGTTGGGGGATATCCGGGTGGGTGACAGGGAGGCATACCTGTTCTGTCTGGATTCCATTGCACCGTTTATCTGTGAAAATCTGACGCAGGTCAGGCATACGCATGTAAAATGCGAGGTGGTGGACAGTGCAAAGGAAGTGCCGCAGGAGGAACCGGAGCATATGACGGTGCAGGTTGCTTCCATGCGGGTGGACGCAGTGATCGCCAAGGTATATAATAAGTCGAGAGAGAATTGTCTGGAGCTGTTTCGGACGCAGAAGGTATACGTGGATGGACGGCTCTGTGAGAATAATTCCAGACAGTTAAAACAGTCTGAGACAGTGAATGCCAGAGGATATGGGAAATTCCGGGTGCTGGGAGAGGCGCGGGAGACCAGAAAGGGTAAGCTGGCGCTGGAAGTGGCGGTGTATCGCTGAAAGGTGGAGGAATGTTTTATTATTCGACGGAGCAATGGGTGTTTTTCTTTTATCTGTACTGTTTGTTTGGATGGTGCTTTGAGTCCTCTTATGTTTCTCTGAAGACAGGCCGGTTTGTAAACCGCGGATTCATGCGGGGACCGTTTCTTCCCATTTACGGAAGCGGTGCGATCATGATGCTGGTGGTGTCGGCTCCTTTTGAAAGCATGGAGGCACCGGGGCGGCAGATCCTGATCTATTTTGCAGGATGCGTAGGAGCCACTGTGCTGGAATATGTCACCGGAGTGGTCATGGAGGCATTGTTTAAGGTCCGGTACTGGGATTATTCCAATAAACCCTTCAATTTCCAGGGACATATTTGTCTGAGTTCCACGTTGGCCTGGGGCGCATTGACTGTGATCGTGACGGAGTATCTGCATAAGCCCTTTGAGCGGTTTGTGCTGGCGATACCGGACACGGTACTGTCCGTCAGTACGGTTGCACTTACTGCTGTGATCAGTGCGGATTTCGTGTTATCCTTCAAGGCCGCTATGGATCTGCGGGATGTGCTGGTACGGATGGAGAAAGTCCGGGAGGAGATGGCGCATATGCAGAAGCGGCTTGATGTACTGATCGCACTGACCGGTGAGGAACTGGAGAAATATCGTGAGGAAGTCGGGGAACTGCGAGACAAGTATAAGCTGCATATGGCAGACAAAGCGCGTCTGACGGAGATGCGGGATGCGGTACAGCGGCGTCTGATCCGGTCCAACCCGTCCATGATGTCAGTGCATTTCGGTGAGGCTCTGCGGGAGCTACAGGCGAAACTGGAGCAGGAGGTGCAGGAAAAGCGGGAGTTGCTAAAGAAGAAGCAATGATTTTGAGGTTCCTTTTTTTGTTAAGATATGGTAAGATATGAGGGAAAAAGAAAATTCGTGACAGGAGTTTGTCTTTATGGCAGCTTTTTTGGTATTATCCTGTTTGACGGCGGCTGTGCTGGCTGTGGGGATACTGTGGGTAAATAAACAGAAAAGTCCGAAACGTCGTCCGATATCTTTGTTGTTTGCAGCAGCGTTTGTTACGGTAGTCTGTAATGCGTTAGCGGTAAATGTGCATACCGAGTGGGCGGCGTCTTTTTTCTATGTGCTTTATTATATTGCAGGTGATTGGATCTTGGTGCTGATGTGTTGCTGTTTATTATTCTTCTCACATATATCAGACAGATGTTTGCGACGATTGCGTTGTATCGCGGCAGATATTTGAGAATTGTCTGGAGCGTTCTGGCGATCATCGTGATCAGTTCTCTGGGGAGAATATTTGCATTGCCGATGGATATTACGTCCATTCTATATGCGGTCCTGGCTATTCTTTGCGTCTATTTTTCCTATTTTTATGTATCCAGAGGCATTGTGGCGAAAGTTCTGTCATTGCTGATCGAAGATACCCAGCAGGGAATCGTGTGCTTTGATAAGGACGGCAGATGTATTCAGTTGAACAGTGCTTATGCCAGCTTGTTCGGAGAACGGGGGACTAAGGAATATTTTGAGCAATATTTTGAAGAATGGCGGAGACAGCGCGGTGAGCTTCGGGAGGAATTCTGGAGAGAGGCACACGAAGTAGACGGAGAAATGCACTATTATGATGTACACTTCAATATTCTACAGGATGACAAGGGAAGCTTTGTGGGAAGTTTCTTCTCCTTTATGGACCGCACAGAGAGTGTGATGGAATATGAGCAGAAGCGTTACGAGGCGAGCCACGATGAGCTGACGGATATCTATAACAGGAAGCGATTTTTTCAGGAAGTGGAGGGTAAACTGAAGGAGGAGCCGGAGGTACAGCGCGTTATGGTCTGCATTGACGTGAAGGATTTCAGCGTTGTGAACAGTCTGTTCGGCGAGAAGACCGGAAATCAGATCCTGCAGCGGATTGCAGGGCTGATGCGCAGGGATGCCAGCGAGAATACAATTTACGGTCGTCTGGAATCGGATTATTTTGCCATGTGTATGCGGGAGGAGGATTTTGTTGAGGCGGACTATACCGAATATCTGGAAGATCTGAAGCGGATCGTACACAGCAGTGTGTATCGGATGCATGCGCATGTGGGCGTGTATCGGATCATTGATCCCAGCATCAATATTTCCGTCATGTGCGACAGGGCGTTTGCCGCCATTGAATCCATCAAGGACAGCTATCAACACATTGTGGCATACTATACAGAGGACATGGGAAATTCCGAGCAGCGGGAAAAAGTGATGATCGGTGAGTTTGACCGGGCGCTGGCGGCAGGGGAATTCCAGATGTTTTTACAGCCCCAGATCTCTGTGGGGGATTATCGTGTGCTGGGAGCTGAGGCTTTGGTCAGGTGGGAGCATCCGGTGCGCGGCATTGATCCCGGAAATCTGAAGCTGGAGATCACGGAGACTGCGCTGATGGAGGAGATTTCCAAGCAGTTCTCGCTGCTGGAAAAATTGCGGAAATACGGTTTTCAGGTGGAAATCGATGATTTCGGTAGCGGTTATTCTTCCCTGAATATGCTGCAGGACATCGAGGTGGATGTATTGAAGCTGGATATGGGCTTCCTGCGAAAGACAACCCATGGAAAGCGCAGTAAGACCATCATGAATGCGGTCATCGAGATGTCCAAGAATCTGGGACTCACTGTGGTCACAGAGGGGGTTGAGACAAAGGAACAGGTAGATTATCTGACCTGGGCTGGGTGTGATATCTTCCAGGGGTATTATTTCTCAAAGCCCATACCGGTGAAGCAGTTTGAGGCAAAATATCTGACAAACAGATATGCGGAAAGTGTGTGAAAATGCAGATGTATGAGGTGACGGTCCTCAAAGAGGACATGCAGACGGAATTGCAGAAAAAGTTGTTTTTTGCCGAAAACGAAGAAGATGCCTTGGATCAAATGCAGGAAATCCTGCAAGAGCAGAATATTTCCTATGGCATTTGTCAGGCATCTGAAATATAAGAAATAGAAAGGAAGCAAGGGCTATTTTGCACGGCGGTTTCTGCGTTCCGCATATTTCTCTTCACAATATTTGCAGCGATAGATTTCTTTTTGCTCATCAGCCAGGAAGAAGATCTGGGGCAGTCCCTGCTCGATGGAAGTGATACAGCGGGGATTGTGGCAGTGGATGACATTGCGGATCTCTTTCGGCAGCACCAATTCTTTTTTCTCAACGATTTCCCCGTTTTTAATGACGTTCACCGTGATATTATGATCCAGAAAACCCAGAATATCCAGGTCCAGCATGTCGATGTCACATTCCACTTTCAGAATGTCTTTTTTGCCCATTTTGTCGCTGCGGGCATTTTTGATGATAGCCACCGTACAATCCAACTTGTCCAGATGCAGATGATCGTATAATTCCAGGCTTTTTCCGGCTTTGATGTGATCCAGTACGAAGCCTTCTTCTATTTTTCCAACATTTAACATGAGAATCTCCTTTCAATAACATGTGTTATGATTTGGTTTGGTCCGGTTTGCTCACTTATATCAATCTGACAGCTACCAATCTGTCAGCCTGCAAGATTGAGCAATGTCATGATCAATGCCATGCGGACATATACGCCGTATTGTGCCTGCTTGAAATAGGCGGCTCTGGGGTCGTCATCCACAGCCACATCAATCTCATTAACGCGGGGCAGGGGATGGAGCACCAGCATATCGTCGCTGGCCAGTTCCATCTTTTCGGGTGTCAGAATGTAAAAGTCTTTCAAACGCACATAGTCTTCCTCGTTGAAGAAGCGCTCTTTCTGCACGCGGGTCAT